>HF986560.1:10270-11090 GCA_000431495.1 Firmicutes bacterium CAG:791
TTCCGAAATGCTGTTGATCTCTTCTGCCGTAGTCTCTGTCTCGTAAGCGTTGTATGCTTCCTCGCTCCAGAGCTCTCCTCTTGTTCCCATTCCGACGAACACGACGTTCTTATCGATTCCGGCGATCTCACGAAGCTGAGCCGGAAGAAGGATTCTGCCCTGCTTGTCAATCTCAACCTCTACCGTTCCGGACATGAAGTAACGGACGAGCTTGCGCGCCTTGTCCGAGTTCTTCGGCAGTGCCTTGAGGCTGTTTGAAAATGCCTCCCAGTCCTCTTCATCGTAAATCTGAAGACACTGATCGAAGCCCTTTCCGATCCAGAAACGGCTTCCGAGAATCTCTCTGAACTTAGCCGGCACAATCAGTCTTCCCTTTGTATCAAGAGAATGATGATATTCGCCCGAGAATGTCTTCGTCATTACGCTTATCCTGCCGCCTGCAGACGGCGTTCACCGATGAATGGAACATCTGTAACTTGTTTCTATTCTACCACTTCTTACCACTTTGTGGGTAAAATTTGGGACTTTCCTCCCCAGACAGGTAAATCATACCCCACAGACAGGGATCGCGCAAGACTTTACCGCGCTCGAATCCGGCATAAGACAGCAAAAAAGAAGCCGGGCTGCGGATGTACTCCACAGCCCGGCTTCCCGGTCGATTTTATTGTCTTTATCGTGGGACGAAATCCCACTTTTTATTCATTTTTCTCTGTATCCTGTTCGTTTTCGGTTTTTTTCTTCCTGATGCTGATCAGAACAATTACAAGAATTGCAGCTGCCGCCAGAACAATTCCCATGACCATATTGACCGGAACAGAGG
>HF986560.1:11172-29790 GCA_000431495.1 Firmicutes bacterium CAG:791
CTCTTCCGATTCCATACCCGGCAAGATACAGGAAGAAAATTTCCCCCTTGAATCTGCGATGCTTCAGAAACAGAAGCAGGAAAATCAAAAGAGCGAGATTCCACAGACCTTCATATAAAAAGGTAGGATGCACCTGAATATAATTGGTACCGTCCGCAATGTGAGCGGCAAGCTCCGGTGTGATATCGCGGTCCCGAACCATACTGATCGGAAGCCGCATGGCCAGAAGGCCGTCCGTATACCCGCCGAAGACCTCACGGTTGAAGAAGTTTCCCCAGCGTCCGATGATCTGTCCCACCAGAAGACCATATACAGCCGTATCCAGAATCTCCGGAAGGAACTTCTTTTTGATCAGACAGTACACATAAGCCGTGAGAATGCCGCCGATCACACCCCCGTAGATGGCGAGTCCTCCCGCGCGGAAGTTAAAGATCTGCAGCAGATTATCCTTATAGGCATCCCAGAAGAAAATGACATAATAAATCCGGGCACCGATCAGACTGAAAATGATCAGCCATACGGAAATATCCCAGTAGGTATCCGGAGACTGTCCGGTTTTCTTCGCGACCTGTGCCGCCATCAGAATTCCCAGCATCATGCCAAGTGCGATCATGCATCCGTACAGCGCAATGCGAAAATCGCCGATATAAAATGCCTGCGGAACATTCTCAAGATAGATTCCCAGATTCGGAAACGCGATATCCATTTGGTTCATCATATCCGGCATTTCTGTTTTCTCTCCTCCTGCACCAGATGCACATCCAGCTGATGAAACGGAATTTCAATGTTCTCCTCCGCAAAAGCAAGCCGGATTTTCTCAAGCATATCCCAACGCACATCCATATAATCCTGAACACTGACAAGGCAGCGAAGTCCGATCACAACACTGCTCTCTCCCATGGAATCCACATAGGTTCTCCGATTCTGCGGGAGAATCCGCGGCTCCTCATCCATCAGTCTCTCGAGGACCGCCATTGCTCTGCGGATATCCTCCCGGTAAGAAACGCCAACGGTCACGGAGAGCCTTTTTTCTCCGGAAGACAAGCCGGAATTCACAACAGATTTATTGGTCAGTGTAGAGTTCGGGATTACCAGCTTCTCCCTCTCCGGCGTATAAATGGTCGTATAGTAGAGCTCGATCTTCTCTACGGTGCCCTGCACGTTCTCACCCTTTACCGTGATGAAATCGCCCTCTTTGAACGGCTTCAGAAGAAGCAGAAGGACACCTCCCGCGAAGTTGGACAGAACTCCCTGTACGGCCAGAGAAATTCCGACACCTGCCGCCGCAACAAGCGCAGCAATGCTCGAAGCTTCCACGATGTGAAGCTGAATCACCATGGTTACAATCGTAAAGCCAAGAACCGCTGCCTTAATCAGGGCATGCATGAAGTGCCTTACCGTAGGCGCCGTTCCTCGCTTTTTCAGATGCCTGTCCAGTGTGTCCAGAATTTTACCGAGAATCCTGGTGATTGCAAAATACAATGCAATGCAGAACGCCAGACGGATTAGAAGCTCCAGTGCAGAAACACCGATGTTTCTGGACCAGCTCCGAAAATTCAGTATGCTGCTTAAATTCTCATCCGACATTTCGGTTCCTCATATCCGGTCCGCAGATGCTGTCCCCGATTTTACACGTTAAACCGGAAAAGAATGACATCGCCGTCACGGACCACATAGTCCTTTCCTTCCATGCCGACCTTGCCCTTTTCTCTTGCTGCGGCAAGGCTTCCTTCCTGCAGCAGAACTTCCCAGTTGACAACCTCTGCCTTGATGAAGCCGCGTTCAAAATCCGAATGAATCTTGCCAGCCGCCTGAGGTGCCTTGGTTCCGATCTTGATGGTCCAGGCTCTGGTTTCGTCTTCTCCCGCCGTCAGGAAGCTCATCAGTCCCAGTGTGTGGTAGCTGGCCTTGATCAGCTTGTCCAGACCGGATTCCGTAAGGCCGAGATCCTCAAGGAAGACCTGTCTCTCTTCGTCGTCCAGCTCCGAGATTTCCGCTTCCATCTTGGCACAGAGAGCAAACACCTCGCTCCCCGTCTTCTTTGCATATTCGCGGACTGCCTTTACAAATTCATTGGAGGCTCCGTCATCCGCAATGTCATCCTCCGATACGTTGCACGCGAAAATAACCGGCTTGGAGGTCAGAAGGCTGTATTCCTTCAGATACTTCTCTTCCTCCTCTTCCAGATCCTCCAGCATGGTAAGGACCGGCTCTCCGGCCTCCAGATGTGCCTTGATCCGGTTCAGGAAATCCAGCTCCTTTGCAGCCTCCTTATCCATGCGCGCCGTCTTCGCAACCTTGGAAATTCTTCTCTCCAGAACCTCAAGATCTGCAAAGATCAGCTCCATATTGATGGTCTCAATGTCGCGGACCGGATCCACCGAGCCGTCTACATGCGTGACATTCGGATCCTCGAAGCAGCGAACCACATGCACAATCGCATCACACTCACGGATGTTTGCCAGGAACTGGTTGCCGAGTCCCTCTCCCTTGGAAGCGCCCTTTACCAAGCCTGCAATATCAACAAATTCGATGACCGCAGGAGTTATCTTCTTCGAATGATACATTTCTCCGAGCTTTTTAATGCGTTCATCCGGAACCGCAACCACACCCACATTGGGATCAATGGTACAGAACGGATAGTTCGCAACATCCGCTCCTGCCTTGGTTAGTGAATTAAACAGTGTACTCTTTCCGACGTTCGGAAGTCCGACGATACCAAGCTTCATAAATAAATATCCTCCATATGCCTTAATTTAACGGAGAAAGCCATATGCCCCTCCGTTTTCAGAAAAAACGTTATCCGTGATCTGTTCCTGTCCTGGCGCTGTCCTATCGGTAAACCGCCTTCCGATCCTTCAGCTCCGCATAAATCTCCGTATAGCTGGTATAACGAATTCTGCTGATTTCACCGTTCCGAAGAGCCTTCTTGACTGCGCAGTCAGGCTCCATCAGATGATTGCAGCCCTGAAATCTGCAGTCTTTCGCATAACGGGTAAACTCCGGATAATAATCCTTCAGATGGTCCGCCTCCACATCCTGGAGATACAGCGAGGTAAATCCCGGCGTGTCCACAAGAAAGGTATCCTCTCCTGCATGCAGGAGTTCCACGTGACGGGTTGTATTCTTGCCGCGCGCAATCTTTCTGGAGAGCTCGCCGGTTTCCATCTTCGCCCCCGGGCACAGAAAATTGATCAGCGAAGATTTTCCTGCGCCGGAGGGGCCGGTGACCACCGTTGTTCTGCCCCGCAGAACCTCCCGCACCGCATCCATCGATTCCGGATTTCTGGTGCTGATGAACAGGAGACGGCAGCCGCAATTTCCATACACCTCATTCAGCTCACGGATCTGATCCGCAATCGCAAGATCCTGCTTGTTAAAGCAAAGAATGGCAGGAATTCCGCGAAGCTCCATGGAAATCAGAAAGCGGTCCAGCATGTTGCAGCTTGGAGCAGGATTGGTAATCGCAAACAGTAAAAGCGCCTGATCCACATTTGCCACGTTGGGACGAATCAGATCATTTCTCCTTGGAAGGAGTGCAATCACATTTCCCTCCTTCGGCTCGCTGACCGTATCTGTGATGTCAATCTGTACATCGTCTCCGACAAGAGGTTTTTGCTTCAGGGCGCGAAATACGCCCTTTGCCCTGCAGCGGTAAATGGTTCCTCCGCTGTACACCTCATAAAAGCCGGCAATGCTTTTGATAATTTTTCCCGTTACGGGCATATGCAGTTTCCCCGTTTTTCATAGAAATCAGTTCTCCGGACTGAAGGTCAGCTGCCTTGTGACAACTCTTTGTCCGTTTACAGCATCCGCCGCAGTTGATGAGTAGCTCATCTGAAGCGTTCCTGTAGCACTGGTAATTCCGGTAAAGCTTGCAGGAAGCGGGAATCCGGTCGTTGTTGTATTGAGAAGCGTCTGTCCGTCTGCGGTAATAATGACAACATATACCTGCGATCCGGCCACATAATCCGGTGCTTCCTCCTGCGTCGGCGCAGAAATCTCCGCTGAATACGAATAGGTGGAAGGTTCCGTCTTCGCAGCCTTTCCGATCGTAAGATTTACCTTTGTTCCGGGCTCTGCAAAGGTATCTTCCTGAACGTCCTGCGAAATCACAAGTCCAACCTTGTTCGGATCGTCCGTCTCAACCTCCGAGGTCGTTCCAAGCTGCAGATTGTTCTCCACAAGAATCGCCATGGCTTCTTCTCTGGAAATACCGGTAACGCTCGGCACCTGTACCTGTCCGGTGGTATCCTTTCCGGTACTGATCGTAATCGTAACCGAAGTATCTGCCGGGGCCACCGTTCCTCCCTCCGGAGTCTGCGAAATGACCTTTCCCTTATCTACCTCATTGCTGGTTCCTTCTGCCTTGTTGATACTGTCAAAGCCCTTCTGCTTCAGCTTCGCAATGGCCTCTGCCTGTGTCATGCCGGTGACATTCGGAACCTCCACACCGGTCTGTCCGGTGCTGACCGTCAGTACAATGTTGGTGCCCGCTTCTACCTGGCTTCCCTCATTGACCGCCGTTCCATCCTGCAGTGCCGCAGACATCACAATCCCGGAAGCATAGTCCTTGGATTCCTGGTAGGTAATCTCCGGAATCAGTCCCAGCGAATTCAGACTGTTCTTCACATCATCTGCATTCTTCCCGATCATCTCCGGCAGAACAATTCCGCCCTCTGCAGATTCCGTTGCCGCATTCTCCGAAGGTTTTCCCGGAGACAAAAGTCCCATCCTGCTCGCAGCAAACAGAATGATCACAACACCGATCAGAACAGCCGCAGCCACCGAAAGAATCGTAACGTTTCGTTCCCTTCTTCTTCCGTACCCTTCATCCCGGTAATCATCATACCGGTCATCATACTCATTTCTTACATTCTTACGGAGAGGCTCATCAATCCGTTCCCCGCGTCCGGATCTTCGGGATCTGTCCTCATACATGCCGCGGTCATCATACTCATCCATCCGGCCCCTTGGGCCCCTCTGGGAATAGGCATCATTCTCCGGCAGAGAATCTCTCTGTTCCCGGAAATTCTCCTCATATGCCGGCGGATACGAGTGCTCCCTTGCATATCCGCGCTCTCCTGCAGTGCTCTCACGGCGCGCTGCACCATCGTCCTGCGGAAGATTTTCCTCATACGTCAGCGGACCGGTTCCGGATCTTCTGCGGATTTCCGACTGCTCAACAGGATTCGCCATTCTGGTGGCACCATCCTCGTCCGGATTGATCACCTTGACAAAATCAGCGTTCGGATGAATCAGTGACTGCTTCAGATCCGCAATCAGCTCAGTCATGTTCTGATAACGCCGATCCGGGCTTTTCTCGCAGCACTTCAGCACAATCTGTTCCACGCTTCTCGGAATATCGGGAACAAACTCCCTCGGAGAAGGCATTGGCGTCTGAATGTGCTTAATGGCAATGGCAACGGTCGTTTCACCGTTGAAGGGCACGCGTCCTGTCAGCATCTCGAACAACGTAATGCCGAGCGAATAGATATCGCTCCGTTCGTCTGAGTAGCCGCCTCTTGCCTGCTCCGGCGAAGTATAGTGCACCGATCCCATCACGTTGGAGGTAATGGTATTGGAGGTGGCTGCCTTCGCAATGCCAAAATCCGTCACCTTCACCTTTCCATCCCGGGAAATCATGATATTCTGCGGCTTGATGTCACGATGAATGACATGATTGTTGTGTGCCGCCTGAAGTCCCATCGAAACCTGAATGGCAATGCTGATGGCTTCCTTCACCGTCAGTCTTGATTTCTTCTCGATGTACTTCTTCAGTGTGATGCCATCCACGTACTCCATGACAATGTAGTACATGCCCTTCTCTTCGCCGACGTCATAAACGTTGACAATGTTTGGATGCATCAATCCGGCCGCCGCCTGGGCCTCCACACGGAATTTCGAGACAAAATTCGCATTGTCCGAAAACTCCTGCTTCAGCACCTTAATGGCTACGGTTCGGTTCAGTTTATGGTCCTTCGCCCTGTATACAACGGACATACCGCCGGTTCCTGTTTTCTCAAGGACCTCATAGCGATCCGCGATCAGCATGCCGATCTTCACCATACCGCAATCTCCTGTCAGGCAAACGCATCAATCAGAATGATCGAGATGTTATCCGTCCCGCCATTCCGGTTGGCCGCAGCTACCAGCGCCTTTGCCTTCGATTCCAATGTCCCTTTTTCATGAATGAGCTGCAGAATCTGCTCATCCTCCACCATATTCGTCAGGCCGTCAGAGCACATCAGGATTTTCTCTCCTTCGTGAAGCTTTGTCGTAAAAAAGTCCACGTCCAGATACTCCTCTGCTCCCACCGCTCTTGTAATCACATTCTTATCAGGGTGCGTTCTGGCCTTCTTCGCATCGAGGCTTCCCGCAAGAACCATTTCCTCCACAAGAGAATGGTCCACCGTAATCTGCCGGATTTCTCCGCCGATCACATACAGACGGCTGTCTCCCACATTGGCAGTGCGCAGAACGTCACCCTCAATGGTCGCTGCCACAATGGTGGTTCCGCAGCCGGATAAATCCTCCCGCACGGACGCCGTGTGATGCAGATTCTGATTGACTGCATGGAGCGCATCTCCAAGAATCTCAATCGGATTGCTGCTCCGGTTTGCCGCCGCAAGCCGAAGGGTTTCACGTACGGTAAAACGGGAGGCAAAATCCCCCGCCTTATGACCGCCCATTCCATCTGCCAGAAGATATAAATTCGGCAGATTGCCGACACTCTCATCCGATGAGCAGACAAAATCCTGATTCATTTTCCTTCTCATACCAATGTCGGTAATAGAAAAAGAATGCATTCTGATGATTCCTCGTCATTCCCCGAAGGGCTCGTTCTACCCGGAGATCTCAATGTGTCTGTGCCGAAGCTGGCCGCAGGCACCGTCGATATCTCGCCCCAATACTCTCCTAATACTAACATTTATTCCATGTTTTTCAAGTTTTGCCCGGAAAGCCTGGACTGCAGAAAGGTCCGGCTGTTCATAGTCGCGTTCCCTCACGGGATTCACCGGAATCAGATTGATGTGTGCCGAAATGCTTCCGGCAAGCGCTGCAAGCTCTTTTGCATCACGGAGGCTGTCATTGACGCCCTTAATCAGACTGTATTCAAAGGTGACGCGTCTCCCCGTCTCTTCAAAATAATACCGGCAGGCCGCCATGCATTCCGAAATCGTATAGGTGTTTGCGATGGGCATAATCTCCCTCCGCCGTTCGTCCGTCGTTGCATGGAGAGAAAGTGCCAGCGTAATGGAAAGCTTTTCTCTGGCAAGATCGTAAATTCGAGGAACTATTCCGCAGGTGCTGACGGTTACATTGCGCATGGAGAGATTCTGCCCGTTCTCATCCGTCAGCATTCTGAGAAACTTCAGAAGATTCTCGTAGTTATCGAGCGGTTCTCCGGTTCCCATCACAACGACATGGGAAATCTTCTCACCGGTCAGACGGTGTATGGTATAGATTTCCTCCAGGATTTCCCCGGGCAGCAGATTTCTTCGAAGTCCATCCAGCGTAGATGCGCAGAACCGGCACCCCATCCGGCAGCCAACCTGCGAGGACACACACACGCTGTTGCCGAATTTGTATTTCATAAAAACACTCTCGATGGTTTCACCGTCCGGCAGCTGAAACAGAAACTTCTGCGTTCCGTCCAGCCTGGAAATCTGCCGATCTGCTACCTGAAGGCGCGTTATTGTGTAATTCTCCGAAAGAAACTGCTTCAGCTTCGCCGGAAGATTGGTCATCTCCTCCGGATCCTCCGCCAGCTGAACATGCAGCCAGCGGTAAAGCTGTCCCGCGCGATAGGCAGGAAAGCCGCCTTCCTTCAGTTCCTCCTTAAGTTCTTCCAGCGTTAATGATTTAAGATCTTTCATAGTCTATATTTCCCTGCCATCCTGCGGCTTCCGGAAGCGGGCCATAAAAAAGCCGTCCGTTCCATGCACATCCGGAAACAGCTGTACCGTATTTCCGCAAATTCCCGGAAATCCTTCCGGAAGATACGGGGTAAGGTTTTCCGGAACAAGTCCGAGCTTCCGGACAATAAAATCAGCCATCTTCTCATTCTCCTGCCGGTTGATGGTGCAGGTGGAATAGACCAGCACAGCCCCCGGCTTCAGAAGAGCTGCGGCATTTCCCACGATTTTCTTCTGCAGGGTCACCAGGGACCGGAGCTTTTCCGGTGTCACATGATACTTGATATCCCGCTTCCTCGTAATAATTCCAAGGCCGGAGCAGGGAACGTCACAAATCACCAGATCTGCCTTTTTCTCAAGGTCCGGACGCGGATTGGATGCATCATTTTCTTCCACGATGACATTATGAAGTTTCATCCGGCCAAGTCCGGAGCGGATCTTATCCGTTTTCTCACGCGTAAGATCATAGGAGTGAACACAGCCCTCCGGAAGGAGCGAAGCTGCCAGCATGGTCTTTCCTCCCGGAGCAGCGCAAAGGTCATACACCTGTACCTCTCCGAAAAGATCACGCTTCCTCCCTGTAAGTCCCGCCGCCTGCGCGGTCAGCTGACTAGATTCATCCTGTACGGTCCACTTCCCTTCCGCAAAGCCGGGAAGATTCGAAAGTCCCGGAACGTGTGAAAGAAGATAGCAATCCTCTGCCCATTGTCCCGGCTTTACTCCGGTCCCGGTCTTTCGAATGCCTTCCAGCACCTCATTCTTCTCTGTCTCTGAAAGCCTTGGATCCAGTCGGATGCAAACGGGACGAACCTCCAGCATCGCCCTGCACAGGGAATCCAGACGCTGTCCCCCAAGCTGCTCCTTCCATAAGGAAAGAACCGAAGCCGGCATGGAATAACGAGCTTCCAGTTCACGGAATTCGCTGCTTTCTTCCGTATTGCCGGAAGCCGGCATGGGCGCAGACTTTTTGCCTGCAATGACAATGACCGCACTGCTCGGCTTTGTGCGCAGTTCTTTTTTCGCAGGAGCTGCAGTGGGAATGAACTCCCGCCCTTCTTTCGCTGCAGCTTCCTTCTCTCTGCAGACCGCACGCAGAATTCCGTTCACGAATCCGGCTGCCTGTGCCAGCTTCTTTCTCTTGCAAAGCCGGACCGCCTCGCTGCAGGCCGCATAGTCCGGCACACTGTCCATATAGAAAATCTGATACAAACTCATTCGCAGAAGACAGCGGACTCTTGGCTTGATCTTCAGATCCGGATCCTTCTGATGATTCTGAATCACAGAGTCCAGTTCAAGCTCGCGCTCAATGGTTCCTTCTGCAAGACGCTTAAGAAAAGACCGCTGTGTGAGCGGAAGGCTCGCATAACGGTCCTGTGCGCGTTTAATCAGAATGTTGCTGTAGGTTCCGTGCAGCTCGTGCTCGGTCAGAATCTGCCAGACGATCTCGCGGACATTCACATTCTCCGCGCGGGTGCTTTGTTCTTTCTGATTTTCCTGTTCGTTCATAGGTCATCCTTAATCATTTCTGTTTCTTCTGTTCGACAGCAGCACCAGACGGAGAAGCTGAAGAATGGAGGAAGCTGCGGCTGCCACATAGGTCAGTGCTGCCGCCTTCAGAACAGCTCTTGCCTTCCTGTTCTCGTCCGTGCCAAGAACCCCGTACTGCTCCAGCATGACAAGTGCGCGATGCGACGCATTAAATTCCACCGGCAGGGTCACCAGCTGGAACAGAACCCCCATGGAGAACAGCACAATGCCAATCGTCGTAAGGGTACTGGAAAGTCCCAGAATCAGACTCAGGAGAACAATCCAGATTCCGGCATTGGAGCCGAAATTCGCAATCGGAACCAGCGCCGTCCGGAATTGAAGAGGCGTGTATCCCTCTTCGTGCTGCATCACATGCCCGCATTCGTGTGCCGCAACGCCAAGTGCAGCGACTGAGCGGGAGCCATACACAGCGTCCGAAAGGTTTACCACCTGCTTCGACGGATCATAATGATCCGTCAGATTTCCGGAAACATGCTGTACCTGCACGTCGGTCACGCCGTTTCTCTCCAGAATGAGTCTTGCGACATCTGCTCCCGTAAGGCCACAGGCTGCAGCCATTCTGGAATATCTCGTATAAGTGGTGTTGACATGCATGCTCGCAAGCATGCAGAGCACTGCGCCCGCCGCAACCAGAATCATCGTCCAGTCGTATCCATAGTATCCGTACACGCCCTACCTTCCTTTCCGTTCTGTAAACGCTTCTGTATGCGATTAATATCTCCCGATCCGCTCCAGCTTCTCTCCGGTCTGCATCCTGCAGCCCATCAGAAATGCCTGCACCGGCATTCTCTTCTTTCCTTCCATCTGAAGCTCTGTAAGTGCCAGCAGCCCATCTCCTGTCTGAACCATCAGCGTATCCTTGGTGACAATCATTACCGTTCCGGGCTGTGCTTCCTTCAGATCCATTCCGTTCTTCTCATCGCAGCCAAGCGCACTCAGCTCTTCCTGCGTGACGGGTTCTGCCATCCAGATCTTCAGCATCTTTCCATTCCAGTGCGTATAGGCGCTCGGCCACGGATTCAGTCCGCGCACCAGGCGGCCGATTTCTTCGGCACTCTTCGTCCAGTCAATATTCCCCATCTCTTTCCGGAGCATCTTTGCATAATGCGTTCCGGAATCTCCCTGTGGAACCGGCGTGACGGTGCCTGCCTCTATGGCATCCAGTGCCTTAAGAAGAAGAGGTCCTCCCATGGAAGAAAGCTTGTCATATAAGGAACCCGCGGTCTCATCTGCAGAAAGAGGAATGCTCTCCTGCATCAGAATATCTCCCGTATCCAGGCCCTCATTCATCTGCATAATGGTATCGCCCGCTTCCTTCTGCCCGTCCAGAACTGCCCATTGAACAGGTGCCGCCCCCCGGTATGCAGGAAGAAGCGAACCGTGAATATTGATGCATCCAAAGCGCGGCATCTCAAGAATCGTCTTCGGAAGGAGCTGGCCAAAAGCAGCTACCACGAAAATATCTGCATTCTCCCTGCGAAGCCGCTCCACCGCAGCCTCTTCTCTTACCTTCTCCGGCTGGAAAACAGGAATGCCGTATTGCTCCGCACAAAGCTTCACATCAGACGGTGCCGGCTTTCCGCTGCGTCCCCTGGGGCGATCCGGCTGTGTCACAACAAGAGACACCTCATGCTTCGCAGATTCCGCAAGTGCCTTCAATGCCGGAACCGCAAAATCCGGCGTTCCCATAAAAACAATCTTCATAGTCAGTCATCTTCTCCTGCAGGCTCTTCCATCAGCTCCTCATTGTCGACCAGTCCGCCCTGCACCAGATCCACATAAAGCTTTCCGTCAAGGTGATCGAACTCATGGCACATGCACCGGGCAAGAAGCTCCGTTCCCTCAATTTCAAACGGCTGCAAATTACGATCCAGTGCAACCGCCTTGACATAATTGGGCCGTGTCACCAGCCCGGATTTTCCCGGAACCGACAGACACCCCTCATATCCGGTCTGCTCCCCGGACGTTTCCACAATGGACGGATTGATGAACACAAGCGGCTGATCCTGCTCCGCACTGACGTCCATCACCACAAGGCGCTTCAGAATTCCCACCTGAGGAGCCGCAAGGCCAACGCCGTTGGCCTCATACATGGTCTCAAACATGTCATCAATCAGTTCCTGAAGTCTGTCTGAAGACTCCTTTACCTCTTTTGCCTTTTTGTTCAGAATCGGATCTCCGATTTCACGGATTGTCAATAATGCCATTTTCTCTTTCCTCTTGTTCTACGTCGGTATCTGCTGTGATGATCACGATTTCTTCCCGCACGCATCCCGTCCGGATTTTCCGAAGACAGTAACATCATCAGAACGCATTGATCGGGTCGAAATCAAACTGAAACATGGTATCCATCTCGCGGCTTGCCTTCACAGCCCGTTCTGCAGCTGCCTCCACGCCGTCTTTACAAACGATTAGTGTATCATAATCCGGACTTTTAACATAGATCACATAGCGATACTCATCCCGCAGTTTTTCCAGAACGGCCGGCGCCGGCCCGATAAAAAGAAGTCTGTCCGGATTTTTCTCCCGCGCCGCCACAGTCAGCTGCTCCAGAAGTGCCCTTGTTTTGTGTGCGAACAAGGAGGCATGCTCCTCTGACCTTGAAATAATCTGAATGGCCAGAAGGTGCTCCGCGGGCGGATACCGGAGGAGCTTTCGATACACCATCTCCTCCCGGTAAAACTCCTCATAATTCTGATGCGCCGCATGAACAATGCTGTAGTGCTCCGGCTCATAGGTCTGAATCACCACATCTCCCGGATATTTCCCGCGGCCGGCGCGTCCTGCCGCCTGTGTCAGAAGCTGAAACGTTCTCTCTGCCGACCGGTAATCCGAAGCATTCAGCGACTGGTCGGCAAGAAGAATTCCGACGAGGGTTACATTCGGGAAATCATGCCCCTTTACAATCATCTGGGTTCCGATCAGAATATCCGCTTCCTCATTGGCAAAGGACGAGAGAATTTTCTCATAGCTTCCCTTGGTCCTTGTCGTATCGGCATCCATCCGGAGAATCCTGGCCTTCGGGAACTGCCTGGAAAGAAAGCTCTCTGCCTGCTCCGTCCCCGCATGGAAGCCTGAAATATAAGGAGATCCGCACTCCGGGCATTTGTCCGGCATCGGCTCTTCATATCCGCAATAGTGGCAAAGCAGCCTTCCTCCCCGGTGGAGAGAAAGAGAGACGCTGCAGTGCGGGCATTTCGGCACAAAGCCGCAGCTTCTGCAGGAAACAAACCCGGAAAAGCCTCTCCGGTTTAAAAAGAGCATGGTCTGCTGCCCTTTGGCAAGGCGATCCGAAACAAGCTCCGAAAGACGTCTGGAAAGAATGGAGTGATTGCCCGCTCTGAGCTCTTCCCGCAGATCCGTAATCTCGACCGACGGCAGCGTTCCGCCGGTCAGGCGCCGGGAGAGCTCATACAGGCGATACTTCCCCTCCTTCGCCTGATAATAGGATTCCAGCGACGGCGTAGCCGATCCCAGAACGACCACTCCGTTCTGCATGGACGCAATCTTTTCCGCCACCTCTCTTGTGTGGTATTTCGGCATGGATTCATTCTTATAGCTGCTCTCATGCTCCTCATCCATGATGATGGCGCCAATCCTTGGAAACGGCGTAAAAAGTGCAGACCTGGGTCCTATGATGACATCGATTTCTCCGCGTCTTGCCCGCTCAAACTGATCGCTCTTCTCACTCTCGGAAAGAGTGGAATTCATCACGGATACCCGGTCACCGAAATGACGGTAAAACCGCATCAGCGTCTGATAGGTCAGAGAGATTTCCGGAATCAGCATGATTGCCTGCCGTCCCCTTTTTACAATTTCCTCAATGATGGCGATATATACTTCCGTTTTGCCGCTGCCCGTAATGCCATGAATCAGGCTGACACGAGGGATGTTCTTCCCCTCCTGAAGCGCTTCAAAATCCTGCAGCACCCCTTCTGAGATGGCTCTTTGCTCCGGACTCAGACGAATCCCCGCTTCCTCGCATTTCTCAATGGATACCGGATTCCGAAGAAACATTTCGGTCCTTACTTCCAGAATCCCCTGCTTCTTCAGGGCCGCAATCACCGGAGCGGTTACGTGAAGCTTCTGAATGATCAGACTGTACGGCTGATCCGGTGCCTCCATCAGCTCCCTCAGAAGTCTTTCCCTTGCCACCTGATGCTTCATGGCAAATTCATGGCGCTTCTTCTCCGCATCGTCCTTTGAAAGAAGCAGATGAATGCTCCGGTGTTCGCATGGCTTTGCCTGTTTCCTGGAGGTCAGAACCGTGCGAAGTGCAACGGCCATCGTGGAACCATAGCGCTGCTTCATCCAGAGAGCAAGACGCACCGCGTTGTCTCCGGTTACATCGGTTCCGCCGGAGGCTATGGCTTCAATTTCCTTCAGCTTTCCATCCGGGTACTCACATGTGTTTGAAAACCCGATCACGTACCCCTTCCGTTTCGTATCTCCCTTCCCAAACGGTACAACAACAAGACTCCCGAGGCATAGATCGTTCTGAAGTGCTTCGGGAATCCTGTAAGTAAACGGGCGGTCCAGCCGTCCGTGCGAGATATCAATGATTATCTGTGCATAGCAATATGTCATTCATTCTCCGGGTGCCGGAGCATTGCTTCCCGCTCCCCTTCCTGCGCATCCTCTTTCAGAATATCTGCGATGATCACGCGTTCATCCATGGGATATTTTACTCCCCTGATCTCCTGATAGTCCTCGTGACCTTTCCCTGCAAGAACGATGATATCCCCGGGTTCTCCGTGATGGATCGCATACGCAATGGCCTCTTTCCGGTCCGGAATGGTGACATACTTCCCATCCGTTCTGGAAATACCGGTCACGATATCATCAATGATTGCCATCGGTTCCTCGTTCCGCGGATTGTCTGACGTAATGATGGTAAAGTCCGCAAGCCTGCCGGAAACCTCTCCCATTTCAAAACGACGAATCTTCGACCGGTTTCCTCCGCAGCCGAACAGCGAAATCAGCCTGTGCGGGTGATACTCTCTTAACGTGGAAAGAAGGCTTTCCAGCGCCACTGCGTTATGCGCATAATCAATCATCAGCGTAAAAGCATCGCTGACCTTCACCAGCTCAATTCTTCCCTTCGCCTTTGCGGAAAGCAGAGCCTTCTCAATATCATCCGGTGAAACGCCGAAATGATGGCAGATAGCAATGGCAGCCAGCGCGTTATAAACACTGAAGCGCCCCGGTGTCGGAACCTCGCAGGAAAGAGTAAGAATTCCCTTCGCATCAAAGCAAATCCCAAGCTCCCCCGGCTTATCTGCCAGCTGAAGGTTCTCTGCATACAGATCATTTTCCGGCTGCAGGCCGTAGCGCTCCACCTGACAGGTGCTTCCCTCCAGAATCCGGTCCGCATAGGGATCATCGCCGTTTACGATGCCGAGTCTGCACTGGCGGAACAGAAGACTCTTGCAGTACAGATACTCTTCAAAGCTCTCATGCTCGTTCGGACCGATATGGTCCTCCGACAGATTCGTAAATACACCAATGTCAAACACGATTCCTGCCGTACGGTCGAGCTTCAGTGCCTGCGACGAGACCTCCATGACAACCGCCTGTACACCGTCATCTGCCATCTCCCTGAGTGTCTTCTGCAGAACAATGGACTCCGGGGTTGTATTGTTTGCCGGATGATGATTTCCGTGCCACGCAGACTCAATCGTTCCGATCAGGCCCATATCAATCCCCGCACGTTCCAGAATGGAGCGCACCAGATACGTGGTTGTTGTCTTTCCCTTCGTTCCGGTAATGCCGATCATCTTCATCCTGCGGGACGGATGGCCGTAAAAGGCCGAAGATATCAGTGCCATCCCAAGCCGTGTGGATTTCACACAGATCACCGCCGGAAGCTGCAGCACATCCTGTCCGTCCCTTGAAAGCACCAGCGGATGCTCTGCAAGAATTGCCGCTGCGCCCTGCTCCGCCACCTGTGCTGCATAATCATGTCCGTCCGAGTTGGCTCCCCGGATGGCAAAAAACAGCATCCCGGCTCCCGCCTTTCTCGAATCATTCGTGATATCGGAAATTTCCCTGGAAAGCAGCTTCCTTCCTCTTTCCGAGTCTTTCGGCACAGCCTGCCCGTCCGCAGTCTGAAGCTCATATTCCAAATCTGTCAGAAGTTCCTGTAATGTCATTCTGTTCCTTTCCTGCGCTGATCCTTTTTGCCCGAATCACTGCATCTCAGATAAGATCCTTGATTTCCTTTGCCGCATCCTCATCCAGAACCAGCGTAAAATCCGGATGCATCTGAAGAATCGAAGCCGGAACCTGCGGCTTAACCGGCCCGAAGAAGGACTCCTTTACGATGCCCGCCTTTCCCTTTCCGCTGACAACCATAAGGACCTTCTTCGCCTTCATGATGGTACCGACGCCCATCGTATACGCCTTCCTCGGCACCTCATCCTTGCTGTTGAAGAAGCGCTTGTTGGCTTCAATCGTCGATTCCTCAAGCTTAACACAATGCGTTCCTGCTGCAAAGGAATCCGCCGGCTCGTTGAAGCCGATGTGTCCGTCCGGTCCAAGTCCGAGAAGCTGAAGATCGATTCCGCCGGCCCTCTCAATGATCTCGTCATATTCACGGCAGGCCTTTCTGGCATCCATATTGGAGCCGTCCGGAACATGAATGTTCTCCGGCTTTACATTGACGTGACTGTGAAAATGCTTGTTCATGAAATACCAGTAGCTCTGCTCATTGTCGTGAGAAAGGCCCTGATACTCATCCAGATTGATGGTGGTAACCCCGGAAAAATCGATTCTTCCTTTCTCGTAGCGCTTTACCAGACACTTGTACAGACCCTCCGGAGAGCTTCCGGTTGCAAGTCCGAGTACACTGTCCTCTTTCATCAGAACCTGCGCAAAGATCACATCGGCAGCTCTCTTCGACATCTCTTCGTAATCCTTTGTCACAATAATCTTCATCTCTCTTCTCTCTCCTTTTTCCCTGCTGCAATCAGCTACGTACTTCAAAGCCCATCCGCGAAGGCTCTGTCTCTATTAAAGCACATCCTCTGCGGAATTTGGGGCTTTGCACATGAAAGTTCTTGCAGCCTCATGTCGGCCGAAGCTTCCTCAGAACCGTGCGCCGCCGGGCGCTCCATCAGAAAAAGGACATCCGCAAGGCGAATGTCCTTTCTCTTCACTACTTCTTATGAGGGGGGAGATAGTGAGTAAGTAACTATCTTGATTAATACTATAATTCTCAAATGTGTTCGAAGTGTGTCCGTGGTCTAAGGAATTTCTAAAAAAAATAAAGCATTTATAAACAGTTGCTATGACAGACACTTCACATCCTTAATCACAAACTGAAGGCTTTCTCTTCCCTTCCAGACATTGATCTTCGGTTCATAGGCAACATGGCATTTCGCAGGGCCGTCTGCCAAGGCCTCCGGAAGCCGGTCCTCTGTCGTAAACCAGACAAAATCGTAATGAGCTCCGGTGTCATCCGAGCCCTCCAGCCGGATCACATTCCGGTTTCTGCCAAACACAGCGGTTTTTCTGAGCAGAAGGTTTCGAACAGCAAACAGGGGCCTGGAATTTCCGGTTCCGCAGGGCTCCAGCGCTGAAAGCTCCCGGACAAGTGCCAGATCCACGCAGGCAGGAGGAAGCTCCATATCAATGTGAAGAACCTCGTCAAGATCTTCCTGTAAAAGCGAGCAGTTCTCATTCAGCCTCCGGTCCAGAAGCTCTGCCTTGTCCGCCGTCAGAGACAGGCCGGCCGCCATCTTGTGTCCGCCGAATTTCAGGAACAGCTCCCTGCAGCGATTCATCTCCTCATACATGTCATAGGCTTCCACCGATCGGCCGGACCCCTTCAGAACACCTTCCTCTTCGGCCCGTGTCAGAACGAATACCGGCCGGTGATAGCGCTCGCGCAGACGCCCGGCAATGATTCCTGCCAGCGATTCATGACAGTCCTCCAGGCGAACCACCAGTACCTTGCGGCTTTCCATGCTCCGGCCCTTTCGGATTTCTTCCTCAATCATCCGGATTGCCGTCTCCACCCCCTCTTCAGTCATGCTCTTTCTGCTGTCATTGAGCTGCTTCAGATCTCTGGCAAGAATCATCGCTCTTGCCTCATCCTGCTCCTTCAGAAGAGCAAGTGCCCGACCCGCGGTATCCAGACGCCCGGACGCATTCAAACAGGGTCCCAGGACAAAGCCCGCATGGTACACCGTAACCGGTTCACTTCCAAGTCCCGCCGCCAGCATCAGACAGCGAATCCCCGTATTGTCCGTACGGGACAGTTCCCGAAGTCCCTCCCGGACAATAATCCGGTTCTCATCCAGGAGCGGCATCACATCGCAAATCGCTGCAAGTGCTGCAAATCCAAGGAGCTCTCTTGCCACCTTCACATGCTCCTCTTCCAGCGCCGACTTTTCTCCGGTAAGATCCGGCTTCCCGAGAAGGAGCAGCGCCAGCTTGAATACCACCTCCGCTCCGCAGATCTTTGGGAACCTGGCTTTCGGCTCTCCGGTTTTCGCATCCGGAATCCACGGCTCGGCTATGACATCCGCAGGCGGGAAAATATAACGCTTCTCTCCGTTTACTTCCTCGAAGGGAATTTCATGATGATCCGTTACAATCACGGTAAGCCCGGCATCCTTTGCCTTCTGCAGAGGACCTGCCGCGGAAATGCCGTTGTCGCAGGTAATGATGGTATCCACGCCGTCAGCGACCGCCTCCTCCACCAGCCTGTCATTGATCCCATAGCCATCACGAATGCGCTCCGGAATCGCCGTACTGACCTCTCCCCCAAGGAAGGAAATCAGCTTCCACAGAATATACGTGGAGCAAATCCCGTCCACATCATAGTCTCCGATGATGCGGATCCTCTCACCGCCTACAATCTTGCGCTTCAGTACAAAGGCAGCATCCTTAAGCCCGGGGAGCAATTCCGCATCATCCAGATCTGCCATTGTCCCGTGAAGGTATTTGCGGATTTCCTCCTCATCCTCCACGTCCCGGTTCCGGATCACCCGGGCCGTTACGGGAGAGATTCCGAATTTTTGTGAAATCCCGCGAAAATCCGCCTTTTTGGCATAAATCATCCATTTTGACATAAAACGCACCCTCTCTGTCCTGTCAAAAAAAGCCTCAGCCCATTTCGTTCCGGAAATGGGCCGGGGCTTGCTGT
>HF986560.1:29840-31694 GCA_000431495.1 Firmicutes bacterium CAG:791
TCGGAAGAAGATCAGATCACAGTCTTTGCTCGAACTTCTTTTTCATGCTGAGCCTTACGCTCTGCCTTATCCGCCGCCTTTTTCTGACGTGCGTATTTGCCGCTGTCATCATGCTTGGGCGGGAACTTCTTTCGAAGTATGAGCCAGAAGGAAGCACTCAGGCATACGGAGGAATAGCAGCCCGCAACAATGCCTGCCATAATCGGAAGCGCAAACTCACGGATGGAAGACACGCCGAAAATATACAGTGTGAAGACCATGAAGAACGTTGTCAGCGAGGTGAACAGGGAACGGGTCAGCGTATCCGTCACAGCACGGTTTGTAAGCTCCTGCAGATCCGTATCCTTCTTTTTCTTCTCAAGCCTCTCACGTACGCGGTCGAAGATAACAATGGTCGCATTGATCGAGTAACCGACGATCGTCAGCATGCACGCAACAAAGGTTGTGCCTACGCTGATGCGCAGAACCGCATATACGGTGAACACCACCAGCACATCGTGTGCCAGTGCAAAAATAGCCGCAGCGCCAAGACGCATGTCCTTAAAGCGGAGCCAGATGTAGATCAGCATCAGAATCAGGGCCACAATAACCGCAGCTACGGTGTCTCTCTGCATCTCGGAAGAGACCGTCGAGCTGATCGTCTCTGCCTGAATGGAGGTCTCCTCGACGCCGAAATCCTTCATCAGAAGACTGCAGAGCTCCTGACGCTCCTCCACATTCATGGTTCTGGTCTTGAAAATGACCTGATTGCCGCCGGCAACCTTCTGAACCTGAACGTTTGCGTCTCCGGTCACCTTCTCAAAATCCGGAACAATCGTGTCGTTGATTTCCTGCAGAGAGTAATCTTCAGGAAAGGTTACACTGGTGGAGGTTCCGCCGATGAAATCAAGGCTGTAATTCAGCGCCTTTTCTCCGCCTGCCTTATGAACTCCCATCGCAACAAAACCAGCCAGAATGATGCAGGCCGAAATCGTAAAGAATACCTTTTTCTTCTGCGCGATCTGCAGCGTCTTCAGCTCTCTGCCGACACCGTACCACTTTTTATCCTTCGCAAAGAGCGTATAGAACGCCTTCATGTACCACTTTGTAATAAACAGCGCTGTGAACATGGAAAGCAGAATACCGATGGCCAGAGTCTGCGCAAAGCCCTTGGCAGAGCCGGTTCCGAGAGCATACAGGACGACGGCTGCGATCAGCGTTGTCACGTTGCCGTCGATGATCGCAGACAGTGCCTTGCTGTAGCCGTTCTCGATCGCCGTGTGCACAACCTTACCGTCACGAAGCTCCTCACGGATTCTGGCAAACACAATGACGTTAGCATCCACCGCCATACCGATGGAAAGCAGAATACCTGCAATACCGGGAAGAGTCAGCGTCACTTCAAAGCCAACCAGAATGATGCATTCCAGTCCGATATAAGTAAGAAGTGCAAGGCTCGCTGCAAAACCGGGAAGGCGATATACCCCGATCATGAAAATAATCACAAGAATCAGACCGATCAGTCCCGCAAACAGAGAGGTCTTGATCGCATCCTGTCCAAGCTGCGCTCCGACTACATTGGAACGAATCTCCTCCAGCTCTACAGAAAGTCCGCCGATTCGGATCGTTGACGCAAGGTTCTTCGCATCCTCAATCGTCTTCTCACCGGTGATGACCGCCTGACCGTTGGTGATAGCACTCTGTACGGTCGGAACACTGATAAAGTCACCATCGTAATAGATGGCAATGCTCTCGCCCTTTTCGTGCGCTCTGGTTGTGGCATCGGCAAACTTCTTCTTGCCCTCGTCCGTGAAAGTAAGAGAAACCACAATCTGCTGGTTGTTCATGTTGTCGCTCTGGTAGCCGCCCTGCGCA
>HF986561.1:0-3199 GCA_000431495.1 Firmicutes bacterium CAG:791
GTGGCCACCCGGTCGGGATTTTACAGTAAGTTGATAGAAAACATAGCAATTATAATGTCTACCGTTCTGTGTATGACGTCGATGGGCGGATGCGGTTTGAAAAGTAATGCAGTGCAAGAAGCTAACACGCAGTTCCAGAGTGAAAGTGGCGAATCTTTATCGGATGAAGAGATGGAAGAATCTGAATCCGTATTCAAGGGACAGGACGCTGCAGAGGAAAAAAACACACCAGAAGAGCCCGAGATTCCAACCACTACGTTGATAGATGATGAGCATCTTTTGGCCATTGCTGAAAATCTTGACTACTCGACAGGGTATCCAAAATTGAATATGTCATTTCAGAATAAAAGCGATGATGCAATTAGTGTTTTTGTGAATATGACAGTAAATGATTATGTCCGTTGCTATGGAAATCAGATTTATCGCGATCGTATATATTTGGACAAGGGAGAATCTATCGAAGAAGCAGTGGATGTTATCAATTACGCTGTGAATGGAGAAGAATCATGGTATCCTGAGATTCAGGATCCAAATGTGATTCATAAAGTGGATATTTCTCTGTCAATACAGAGTTATAAAACACTTTTCGAAGGGATCATGAATATCGATCTTGTCGAGTACCCGGAGTTTTGCTACAAAACAGATAACGTGGAGATTACAACGGATGCCGCAGAGATTGAAGATAATATTTTGTCGGGGACTGAAATTCTGAATCAGAATGGACTGAATTTACAGTTCCTAAAGGTGGCAACGAAAAATGATGAAGAAGCATTGATTTTTTTTGCTGATAATCAATCAGATAAAAATTATTTGATTGCATCAGACAATGTATCTGTTGATGGAACAGTGCTCAATCCGGTCGCAGAAAGTTTGCAAAATAGTAATATTGAAGGTTCTCTACTTGATGATGCATTTCCGGACAAGTCTTTGTTTTTTGCAAGTTACATTCCATCAGGCAAGAAAGGTTACGTTGTCATGAAAGTGCCTAGTGGGGCTATTAAGAGTTCTTCTTCCGAAGCGGCAATAGAATTTGGACTTGTTCCTCTTGAAGAAGATTTGTATGAATATGAAGTTCTCCGTGCCGATGGAAGATTAGAGGATTTGAAAAATGCGATTACGACGGAATTTAGAAATGTGGAAATTATAGAAAGATCCTTCTCGCTGACTGGCTCTTCTACAGCAAGTGTGAACAATGCACAATCTTCGTCAGTGGGAAATTTCTTTAATAATTCTATAGATTATAATTTTAATCTTGTGGAGAATGGAAAAAATGGGAAAGCCACGGATCCGGATTGTTTTTTGTCTGCTGTTTTGAACGATGTTTTTGAAATTAATATTGATGATGCGAAACTCTCGGAAATATGTAACGAGTATTCCTACCGGGCAACGGATGATGTGTTCAGTGACAATGGTAGTGCTTCTGCGGGAGATGGATTTGCCAGAAACTGGTATGTCCAAATTGGTCCTGCAGCAGATCAATCCACTGAATCATTTTATAAATTTTGGGACGAGATCTTTGAGGAAAACGGTTATGATCAATATACATCCGGATCAACAAAAGGATGGTCGACTGTCCATGAAAATTTTTATTTTACTGCAACCGAGAATGGCGATGGGTTGTATTTGGTAATCAATTACCAGAAATAAAATCTGGCGAGATTTGAAACAAAGTTTTTTAGAAGTCGTCGAGATAAAGGGATGGACTGAAGCAGAAGAGTAGATTGGTATTTGAAAGAAAATATTTGTGAAAGCATCTTTTCTGACATTGCTATATTTCCAATGCTGAAACGGAACCATACATTGAATGAGGCTTCTTAGTGTGTTAAAATCGTGACAGTGTGTATAAGGGATCATTGTGCCCGAATGCACGCTGTCACATTTTTTCTATAACGAAACCCGGATGGAAAAGGGCAGGGGAACGGGCCGGAAACGGCTTACGGAATGCTGAACGGATCCGATCGCGGATTTCATAGATGGTAAGCACAGATGGATGGAGGTAATACAATGAGCGCATCGTTTGAAGACATCCTGGCACAGGTGAAGGAAATCCCCACCAAGAAGCTGTCGGTTGCGGCGGCCCAGGACCTTCCGGTTATGGAAGCTGTTTTTGAGGCGAAGGAGAGAGGAATCGCAGAGCCGATTCTGGTTGGTGATGAGCCGAAGATCCGTGAGATTGCCGGACAGATCGGCTGGGATCTGGACAAGGACGGCATCCGCATCATCCATGAGCCGGATGTGGATCAGGCAGCACTGACCGCAGTCAAGCTGGTTCATGACAAGGAAGCGGATATGTATATGAAGGGCGCACTGGAGTCCAAGACCTTCCTTCGAAGCGTTCTGAACAAGGAAGTCGGACTGCGCACCGGCAAGATGCTCAGCCATGTCTGTGTTTTCGAAATTCAGGGCATTAAGCGTCTTCTGTTCCTGACAGACGTTGCCTTCTGTCCTTACCCGACGCTGGAGGACAAGGAGCAGATCATCAATTACGTGGTCAAGGTCTGCAATGCCTGCGGCGTTTACAATCCGAAGGTTGCTCCCCTTGCTGCCGTTGAGGTGGTCAATCCCAAGATGCCGGTTACCGTTGAGGCGGCCGAGCTCACCAAGTGGAATGAGGAAGGACGCATCAAGGACTGCATCGTGGACGGACCTCTTTCCATGGATCTCGCCATTGACCCGGAGGCTGCGAAGCACAAGGCAGGCGCAGAGAACCGCAAGATTGTCGGCGACGCCGATGTTCTTCTGTTCCCGGATATTCATGCCGGAAACCTTGTATACAAGACAATTGTTCATACCGTTCCGTTTAAGAATGCCTGCATTCTGATGGGAACGAAGGCTCCTGCGATCCTGACCTCCCGTTCGGATTCCAAGGAGACAAAGGTGAATTCCATCGCCGTTGCAGCCGTTGTTGCTCATCACCTCGGAGAAGGTTTCTGAGAAGAGCTTTGACTAAGGAAGGAGTCTGTTATGGCAATCAGAAGTCTGATTATTAATCCCGGTTCCACTTCTACAAAGATCGGTGTCTTTGAGGACGAGACACAGATTCTGGACAAGACGCTCCGCCATTCGACAGAGGAGATCGCGCAGTTTGCGACTATTTTTGCCCAGAAGGATTTCAGAAAGCAGATCATTCTCGATGCATTGAAGGAAGAGAACATTGATCCGAAGAGCTTTCAGGTCATCGTTGGCCGCGGCGGGCTGC
>HF986561.1:3247-13046 GCA_000431495.1 Firmicutes bacterium CAG:791
GCACCTATGCCGTAAACGATGCGCTTCTTGCAGATCTGAAGAATCCGCCGCAGGGCGAGCATGCTTCGAATCTTGGCGGAATTCTGGCCCGCGAGATCGGCGATGAGCTTGGCGTTCCGTCTTACATCGTAGATCCCGTCGTTGTGGATGAGATGGAGCCGGTTGCAAGAATTTCCGGTGTTCCGGAGATCAGCCGCGTTTCGATCTTCCATGCACTCAACCAGAAGGCAATGGCAAGACGCTATGCCAAGGAGGTCGGGAAGAAGTACACCGATCTGAATCTTATTGTCGTTCACATGGGCGGCGGCGTATCGGTCGGCGCACATGAGAAGGGTCGTGTTGTCGATGTATTCAACGCACTGGACGGAGACGGAGCATTCTCCCCGGAGCGCGCAGGAGGACTGCCGTCCGGAGCTCTGATCAAGATGTGCTATGAGAGCGGCCTTACGGAAGCGGAGATGAGAAAGAAGATCGTCGGAAACGGCGGCTTCAATGCATATCTTGGAACCAACGATGCACGCGACGTTGAGAAGCGTGTCAATGAGGGCGACAAGGAGGCAACTCTGATCCGTGATGCATTTGTTTATCAGATGTCCAAGAACATCGGTGCAATGGCAGCAGTTCTGTCCGGAAAGGTTGATGCGATCATCATGACCGGCGGCATTGCTTATGACAAGGCTATTACACAGATGATCAGCGACCGGGTATCCTTTATCGCGCCGGTGAAGCTTTATCCCGGCGAAGATGAGCTGCTTGCGCTGGCACAGGGAGCCCTCCGCGTCATGAACGGCGAAGAGGAAGCAAAGGCGTATTAATATGGCGCCGCGGACAGACCGCGGCAGGAGTTAGAATCTATGGCAAAAATTACCGATAAGATTTTCGGGACGCACAGTGAACGTGAGCTTCGCAGAATTGAGCCCACAATCCGAAAGATTGAGAGCCTGCGGCCGGATATGCAGGCGCTCTCTGATGAGGAGCTCCGCGGGAAAACAGTGGAATTCCGCAAGCGCCTGAGTGAAGGCGAAACTCTGGATGATCTTCTTCCGGAAGCCTTTGCGGCAGTCCGTGAGGGTGCGAAGAGAGCATTGAATATGGAGCCCTTCCGGGTTCAGCTGATCGGTGGTGTCGTTCTTCATCAGGGACGAATCGCGGAGATGAAGACCGGTGAAGGTAAGACTCTGGTAGGAACGCTGCCGGTTTATCTGAATGCACTGGAAGGCAAGGGCGTTCACGTTGTTACTGTCAATGACTATCTGGCGAAGCGCGACGCGGAGTGGATGGGACAGGTCTATACCTTCATGGGACTGACGGTAGGCGTTGTTCTGAATGGTATGAGCTCCGAGGAGAGACAGCAGGCCTATGGCTGTGATATCACCTATGTGACCAACAACGAACTGGGCTTTGATTACCTGCGTGATAACATGGCGATCTACAAGAATCAGCTGGTTCTGCGCGGTCTGCACTATGCCATCATCGATGAGGTGGACTCCATCCTGATCGATGAAGCAAGAACGCCGCTGATCATTTCCGGACAGAGCGACAAATCTACCAGAATCTATGAGGCCTGTGACATTCTGGCGAAGCAGATGACCAGAGGCAAGGACGTGGAGGATCTCTCCAAGATCGATGCCATCATGGGAATCGAGCAGGAGGAGACCGGAGATTTTGTCGTTAATGAGAAGGATAAGATTGTCAATCTGACCGCACAGGGCATTGAGAAGACGGAGAAGTTTTTCCATCTTAAAAACCTGGCGGATCCGGAGAATCTGGAAATTCAGCACTGCATCATTCTGGCCCTTCGTGCCAACAATCTGATGCAGAAGGATCATGATTACATCGTCCGCGACGATGAGGTCATGATTGTCGATGAATTTACGGGCCGCGTGATGCCGGGGCGCCGCTATTCGGACGGACTGCATCAGGCGATTGAGGCGAAGGAGCATGTGAAGGTCAAGCGCGAATCCAAGACGCTTGCCACCATCACGTTCCAGAACTTCTTCAATAAGTTCGACAAGAAGTGCGGTATGACCGGTACCGCTCTGACGGAGGAGCAGGAGTTCCGTGAGATCTACGGTATGGACGTTATCGTGATTCCGACCAACCGTCCGGTGCAGCGTATCGATCACAACGACGCGGTTTACAAGACAAAGAGAGAGAAGTTCAATGCCGTTGTCGAGTCCGTCAAGGAGGCGCATGCGAAGCAGCAGCCCGTCCTGGTCGGCACGATCACGATTGAGACGTCGGAGATGCTCTCCAGGATGCTGAGAAAGGAAGGCATTCCGCACAACGTACTGAATGCGAAGAACCATGAGCTGGAGGCACAGATCGTGGCACAGGCGGGCCAGCACGGTGCCGTTACGATTGCTACGAACATGGCAGGCCGTGGTACGGATATCAAGCTGGATGATGAAGCAAAGGCAGCAGGCGGCCTGAAGGTTGTCGGCACCGAGCGTCATGAGTCCAGACGTATCGATAATCAGCTCCGCGGACGTTCCGGACGTCAGGGAGATCCGGGTGAATCCCGTTTCTACATTTCCCTGGAGGACGATCTGATGCGCCTGTTCGGCTCCGAGCGGATGATCCGGATGTTCGAAGCACTGGGCGTTCCGGAGGGACAGGAAATTTCACACAAGTCCCTGTCAAAGGCTGTGGAAAGCGCGCAGAAGAAGATCGAGACCAATAACTTCGGCATTCGTAAGAACCTGCTGGATTACGATCAGGTCATGAATGAGCAGCGTGAGATCATCTATGGTGAGCGCCGCGAGGTGCTGGACGGAAAGAGTATGCGGGATTCCATCTATAAGATGATTACCGGCATTGTGGAGCATTCCGTGGACATGGTGATCGGCGAGAACGCAGACTCCGACAGCTGGGAGCTTACCGAGCTCAATGACATCCTGCTTCCCATCATCCCGCTGGAGAAGGTGACAAGAGGACGCATCAACGACCTGTCACCGGACGGATTGAAGCAGCAGCTGAAGGAAGAGGCGGTCAAGCTCTATGAGGCAAAGGAAGCGGAGTTCCCTGAGCCGGAGGCGATCCGTGAGGTGGAGCGCGTCGTTCTTCTTCGCTCGGTGGATTCCCGCTGGATGAATCATATTGATGACATGGAGCAGCTGCGCCAGAGCATCGGACTTCAGGCCTATGGTCAGAGAGATCCGCTTGTCGAGTACAAGATGGCCGGCTATGACATGTTCAATGAGATGAGCCAGGGCATCATGGAGGATACGATCCGCACGCTGTTCCGCATCCGCGTGGAGCAGAAGGTAGAGCGCGAGCAGGTGGCGAAGGTGACCGGCACCAACAAGGATGCCGAGAGCGGTGTTCGTGAGCCGGTAAAGCGCGCGGAGAAGAAGATTTACCCCAATGATCCCTGCCCGTGTGGAAGCGGCAAGAAATACAAGAACTGCTGCGGCAGAGGACTGAACTGAGAAATCCGCAGAGGAATGCGGTAAGAGGATAAGAATATATGGTTGAACTTGACCAGATGAAAATCGAACTGCAGGGCCAGCAGGAGGCTTTGAAGGAAGGAATCGATTCCCTGAACATTCCGTTCAAGAAGCAGAGAATCGAAGAGCTTTCCCGTGAGATGGAGGCTCCGGATTTCTGGAGCGATGCCGACAAGGCCAATGCCAAGATGAAGAATCTGAAGGATCTGCAGAGAACGGTAGACGAAGCAGAGAATCTGGACCGTCAGTATCAGGACATCATGGACCTGATTGAGATGGCAAACGAGGATGGAGATGCGTCAGCGGTAGAGGATGTCCGGAATGAACTGGATGATTTTGAAAATCATCTGGAGGAAATCCGCCTGTCCACGCTGCTGACAGGCCCCTATGATGAGAACAATGCCATTGTCTCCCTGAATGCGGGTGCCGGCGGCACCGAGTCCTGTGACTGGTGCTCCATGCTGTTCCGTATGTATTCCAGATGGGCAGATAAGAAGGGCTTTACCATGGATGTCATGAACCTGGTGGACGGCGATGAAGCCGGCATCAAATCCGTGGACTTCCAGATCAACGGAACCAATGCCTACGGCTTCCTTCGCTCGGAGCACGGCGTACACCGCCTTGTCCGGATCAGCCCGTTTAATGCGCAGGGCAAGAGACAGACATCGTTTGTCTCCTGTGAGGTGATGCCGGAGCTCGCACAGGACAATGATATCGAGATCAAGCCGGACGATATCCGGATCGATACCTATCGCTCCTCGGGTGCCGGCGGACAGCACATCAATAAGACGTCTTCGGCAATCCGAATCACGCACTTCCCGACCGGAATCGTGGTTACCTGCCAGAATGAGCGTTCCCAGTTCCAGAACAAGGATAAGGCATTTGAGATGCTGCGGGCGAAGCTCTTCCTTCTGAAGCAGCAGGAAGAGGAGGCCATGCGTGACGGCATCCGCGGCGACGTGAAGGATATCGCCTGGGGCTCCCAGATCCGTTCCTATGTCCTCCAGCCCTATACCATGGTAAAGGACACGAGAACGCAGGAGGAGACCTCAGATACCGATGGCGTTCTGAATGGTAATATTGACCGGTTTATCAACGCTTATCTGAAGATGCAGGCCAACAAGGGGCTGACTCAGGAAGCGCAGTAAACAGGCATTACAGAAAGCAAAAATAGCTCCGCGAGGATGCGAGTGCTGACGATGAAGCAGCAGGCATCGGCGCGGAGCTTTTGCGTGCCGGAAATGTGTGGGGAGAAAAAGCCTGCCAGAAGGGATGATTTGGAAATCCCCTCGGGCAGGCTCTTGAATGACAGGATAAATTACAGATCGATGTGCTCGGTTCCGTCTGCATGCTCAAATGCAGCGAGCTCCGGATGCTCCTTTTTCTCTTCCGTGTAGTTCTCGTAAGCAGGACGCTTGTGAGACTGCTCCGCCCAGATTTTATCTGCGACAGGAGCCCATTCCTTCGAGTAGGCATCGCACTTCTCGCAGAGGTGATCTACGCTCTCCGGAGACTCCAGGTTCGTCTGGTGAGCTCCGGTTGCCTCAACGATCTGGCGAAGGATCTGCGGGTTCTCCAGCATCGGGCAGGGACGAAGGTGGTTGCGGTTGAACGGCTGACCCTCGTGATAAGCCATGAACAGCGGGCTCTGGAGCATCTCCAGAATGGTGTTGTCATGGATGTTGGTGTTGGAGAAGTGGATGAACACACAAGGCTCCGCATCACCGTTGGAGTTGATGTGGAAGTAGTTGCGGCCGCCTGCAATACATCCGCCGACGAATTCACCGTCGTTCTGGAAGTCCATCGGATAGAAGCAGATATCGCTGTCCTTGCCGCGGACCTCACGGATTCTCTTGATCATGTATTCACGCTGCTCTACGGTAGGCATAAGCTCGGGAGCCGCATTGTTGCCAACCGGCATCAGATGGAAATAGAAGCCAAAGCGCGCACCCTTTTCCTCCAGCATGTGGAAGAAGTCATCGCTGGTGACTGCCTCAATGTTGGCTCTGGTGTAGCAGATTGAAGTACCGAATACAATGCCGTGCTTCTTCAGAAGATCCATGGCTTTCATAACAGCGGCATAATGCCCCTCACCGCGGCGGGCATCGTTGGTGTCCGGTGTGCCCTCGATGGACAGCATAAAGGTGATGTTGCCAAGCTCCTTGACTCTCTCACACATTGCATCGGTGATCAGAGTGGAGTTGGAGTACAGGGCGAAGAAGCAGTCGTTATGCTTTTCTGCAAGACGGAAAATATCGTTCATGCGGACAGTCGGCTCACCGCCTGTCATCATGTACAGATATGCGCCGAGATCCTTACCCTCGGAGACAATCTTGTCCATATCCTCGAAGGAAAGATTTGACTTGTGGCCGTAGGTTCCGGACCAGCAGCCTATGCAGTGCATGTTGCAGGCCATGGTGGGATCAAACAGAATCAGCCACGGGATGTTGCAGCCGTATTTCTCACGGTTTGCGCGGATGGTCTTGGTGCCGCGAAGGAAAGCCTCATAGCCGAGGTTTAAGAGCATCATCTTCGCATAGTGGGGATCGGTCTCGTCGATGATGCGGTTGATGTATTTGAACCAACGGTTGTTGGGATCCTTGATGGCAGCGCGGACAGCATCAAGCTTGTCGGCGGTAGCACCCTTTCCGTAAAACTTCGCCGCAATATCGACGATCTTCAGATAAGTCTCGGTGCGGTCATCCGAGTTCTTGATGGTTTTGAGAAGTCCGTCAATGAGAACGGACATTGCCTGACGCTCTGCCGCATGAGTCAGATTTTCAACTTTTCCTGCCATAACTTCCTCTCTCTCTTCTGAAACTGAAAACCGGGCATTTCCTTCGGAAACGGGAAACGCATGGCCATGTTCACCTTTTTTTCGAACCTTTGACTATTCTAATGCCTGTAAAGTCTGATTTCATCGGACAAAACGCTTCTTCTGTCCCATGCGGGCGCGGAGACTGAAGAAAAGAGATGACTGACGGATGTGATAATGAAGAATTATTTTTCAGTACACTTTGCGGAAAACACGAAAAATATATATAATAAGAATATGTACGAGCTACATTGCAAAAATAGCCAGAAGACACGATTGTGGGGGACGAAAACCTTAAAGGAGGAAGTCGTGAACAGTGAACGTATCCGGATTTTAGCGCATATTTATCGGAATCACTATGAAGAGTGGGCGGACAGCGCCTATAATCCGTGCGGTCGTTTTGCGGCGGCTCTTGTGTGCAGAAGGTACTTCAATCCGGATGCAGAGGATCTGGTGGCAATGCTGGACCGGGCCTTCGGGCCGGCGGAGAGCTTTCTGGAAAAGGATGATGAGAAGCCTCTGCAGGGTCTTTCGTTTCTGTGCCGGAACGGGCATGAAGAGGAGGTGCGCCGCGCGTTCATCCTGCTTCTGGGAGAAGACGGCGGGAGCATCGATGATCGCATGGAGAAAATTCATGAATTTGCGGAAACCTGCAACCGCCTGCTGGAGGACACGGCACCGGATCGCTGGGAGCTTCGGCAAAGACTCTGGAGCGGTCTGGATTATCTGGCACTGATCCGGCCGGAGCAGGACTTCTTCTTCCGTGCACCGGAGGTGATTGCTTTTGCCGGATATATTGAGGCAGAGGAGGAGATCGGCTATGACCGCTTCCTGAATCTGGTGAATTATTACCGACTGGCCGAGGACACGGCGGCGGAGCTTGCCGGTGAGACCGAGCTTCTGAAGCTGGTTCGCAGAAGGCTGGAACAGTACGGGAAGGAGCATGCGCTCGAAGGCCTGGAGGATGTGGATTCCAATCTCCATCTTCTTGCCTTTGATCTGATCCAGGCCGTGTATGCGATGGACTGGTATTCGGAGAAATCGGCAATGCGCAAATCGCGGATCAGCACGGTGGCACAAAGACGCATTGACAAGATGCAGAAGGCCGCAGCGCTTCTGGAAGAGAGAGAGACGGCCGCCATGCAGGCAGCGAAGCTGTTTCTGGAGGAGAAAAAGGCAGCGGTTCCCGAGCTGACCGGTCAGAAGGCGGTTCACAAATCCTTCGGAGAGGGCACCGTGGTTTCCCAGGACGGAAAATATCTGACGGTCAGCTTCGAGAAGGCACAGAAGAAATTCGCGCTGCCGGGTGCTCTGGTGAACGGTTATCTTTCCGTGACAGAAGAAGAAAATGTCATTTCCGCCTGCAGAAGTCTGGCAGCGGTGCAGGAAAGCGCGCAGAAGGCGGAGAAGGAGCTGGAGGCTCTTGATGTTCAGCTGAAGATGTTGTTGACTTTGTAAGAAGAGCGCTATATCTTAATCGGTGACAAGAAAGCCGGCGTTCCTGTGAGAGTCGGCGGAATCATAACGCTAGGGGAGCGAAGGCTGAGAATCGGCTGCCGGGAGGCAGCCGGGACCCTTATTACTTGATCCGGACAATACCGGCGAAAGGAAGCAGCAACTTCTGCAGAGAGCAGAACCTTGAAGGTTCCGGAATTCTGAAGGTACCGGAATCCTGCAGGCTCCGGAATTCTGAGGGCATCAGGTTTTCTGCTGCAGAAGACATGCGAACTCCCTCCTGCGTTTTTCTTATGAAGGAGGTTTTTTTATGTCACTTGCAGTTCTTACCGAAGATGGTGTGTATTCCCTTACCGGGGCCGGTTATACCGTTCTGGTGCTTGTCATGCTGGCACTTCTTCTTGCCGCATGCTTCATCACGAAGGCAGACCAGAGAGGAAAAACAGGAACAAGACGTCTTGTTTTCTCCGCGATGGCGATTGCACTTGCCTTTGTAACCAGCTTTATCAAGTTCCTGCATCTGCCGATGGGCGGCAGCATTACGCTGTTCTCCATGTTTTTCATCTGCCTCATCGGCTATTGGTACGGCCTTCGCGTCGGCCTCATGGCAGCAGTTGCTTACGGCATTCTGCAGATGGTTGTGGATCCGTACATCATCAGCGTTCCGCAGATGCTCTGCGACTATATTTTCGCCTTCGGAGCACTGGGACTTTCCGGTGTTTTCTCGAATGCAAAGCATGGCCTGGTCAAGGGATATCTGCTCGGCGTTGTCGGAAGATATGTTTTCAGCTTCCTGTCCGGTCTGATTTTCTTCGGTCAGTTCGCGCCGGAAGGCATGCACCCGGCTGTATACTCTGCATCCTATAATGGAATCTATATTTTCACGGAGGCGATCCTGACGATTATCATCATCAGCATTCCGGCGGTTTCCAAGGCTCTGACCAACGTCAAGAACCTGGCAACGCAGGAGTCGTAAAGGACAGGCTGCAGGAGCTGTGCACGGATTGCTGTATGCGCTGTGTACAGGTTGCTGTATGCGTTGCGCACAGATTCCGGAAAATGGCTGTTTCAAGCATTTGGAAGAGGAATCAGCGAGAAGTCTGCTTCGGGATTTTTCCTGAAGCAGGCTTTTTTGCTATACTGAATTGTTGAAAAGTATTCTGCCGCCGTTTCCGACTCTCCGGGCGTTTGGACATTGCGTCCCCTCCGGGCGTTTGAACATTGCGGCATTTTCGGATGCTTTGCGAACATATGAGAACAGAACAGGAGAAGGAAAATGGCATTTCAGAATATTTTGTTTGATCTGGATGGTACGCTTACGGAGTCGGGACCGGGAATTACAAGATCCGTGCAGTATGCGCTGCATCAGATGGGAATCGAGGAGCCGGATCTTCAAAAGCTCGAGCCGTTTGTCGGACCTCCGCTCAATCTTTCCTTCCGGGAGCGGTACGGCATGAACGAGGAGGAAACCGGGAGGGCCATTCACTATTTCCGTGAGAGTTACGACACGAAGGGCATCTATGAAAATAACGTCTACCCCGGTGTGCGGGAGCTTCTGCAGATGCTCCATGAGCAGGGAAGCCGCCTCGCGATTGCGTCCTCCAAGCCGGAGCCGATGGTTCACAGGGTACTGGAGCACTTCGGAATTGCCGGGTATTTTGACGTAATTGTCGGCTCTCATGTCGAGGAAGAGCTCGACAACAAGATGGGAGCAGACAACAAGCTTCTGATGGTGAAAAAGGCGCTGCAGGGGCTTGGACTGAGTGTGGAGCCGGAGGCAGCGGAGGATCCGGAGCATGTGATGACCGGGAGGCCGGAGACCTTGAGGCAGGATCGCAGGAAATCCTATGCCATGGTGGGCGATCGCTCTTTTGATATGAACGGCGCAAGAGCAAATCACGTGACCGCAGTTGGTGTTTCCTACGGCTATGGAAGCCGCAGGGAGCTGGAAGAAGCGGGCGCTGATTTTATTGCAGATACGGTTGAGGAGCTCGGCAGGATTCTGACGGCATATGGAGACTGAAAGCGGGCTAAGACGGGACGGAGGCAGGACTCAGGCTGGTCGGAGCAGGACTCAGGC
>HF986561.1:13138-18574 GCA_000431495.1 Firmicutes bacterium CAG:791
GCCGGGCTGGAGTCAGACTTCAGGCAGGACGGAGGAAGCGGATATGAATAGGAAAATGGCGGAGGCCGTTCTTCCGATGTTAATGTTTGTCGTGATTCGGGAAATTCTGGGATCTTTTCTTGCCATCCTGCAGGCAGTCCTTCTGCAGCAGGCGGACGCAGGCGTTCTTGCCTTTGTCTCCGTGCACGATGCAGACCTCCGGGCTCTGTCAGGCGCAATATCGATGGCGGGAGCATTTGCATTGACGCTTTGGAATGCCCGCGGAGAAGTAAATCTTCAGAGTGGCTGCAGTGGTGAACTGCTGCGGAGTGCCTGCGGCGATGGGAGCCCTCGAGGAGCCTGTGGTGATCGGATGCCCCGAGGAGCCTGTGGTGATCGGATGCCTCAAGGAGCCTGTGGTGATCGGATGCCTCAAGGTGCCTGTGGTGAGGAAATGTCCGGGGAAAGGCTTCGGGCAAGAGGAGATCAGCTGATCGCTGCGGCAGCAGGGATTCTGGCGGCCTCGGTGTTTCTTAATCTTTTTCTTGCCGGAGTGGGTGCGGTTCATGCAGATGCTGCGGCTGCTGACGCAAGCGCACAGGCAGGACGCGTCAGTCTCCCTCTTGGAATTCTGATTTACGGCGTCTTGAGTCCGCTGGCTGAGGAGACCGTTTTCCGCGGTATTACGCTGCAGCGCCTGTATCTTCTCTGTCATGAGAAAAAAAGCGGAAAAACAGCATTCCTGCTGGCAGCGGGCCTCTCCTCGTTATTGTTCGGTATTTATCACGGAAGCCTTGTGCAGGGGCTGTATGCAGCCGCCATGGGCTTTCTTTTCTGCCTGTTTCTCGCGTTTGGCGGAAATCTTTTCTGTGTTATCGTTCTGCACGGAGGTGCGAATGTGATGACGCTTTTTCTTTCCCGGGCGGGGACCTTCCGCAGGGCTTCTGCGTCTGTGATGGCAGGCGCTTTTGGAATTGCTTTCTGCTGCGGAGGATATGTGCTATTCTCAAGGAAGCATAAGAACGAAGTGTAGAGTTGGATCAGCAGCTGCGGAGGTAATGGAAGCTGTAGCCGTGGAAGAAATGACAGCTGTAGCTGCGAAGGGAATGCTAACGATAGCTGCGGAGGAAATGACAGCTGTAGCTGCGGAGGAAATGCTAACGATAGCTGCGGAAAAAATGACAGCTGTAATTTCAGAAGAAATGGCATCAGGAAGAAGGTAAGCGGAATGCGGAATGAAGAGAATTGGGACACGGACGGATCGGAGCAGGATCCGGCGGACTGGAAGACCTGGGACCATGAGCTGGAGAATGATTGGGGCCGTGATCCGGAGACTTCCGGGGAGGATGACTGGAGCCGTGATCCGGAGACTGCCGGAGAGGATGACTGGAGCCGTGAGCAGGAGACTTCCGGAGCAGATGACTGGGGCCATGATCAGGAGACTTCCGAGCGGGATAGCCGGGGCTGTGATCAGGCACAAGACGAGAGCAATAATCGGAATCGGAAGCGGGCTCCGGAGAAGAAAAAGCGGCGCAGGTTTGGCTGGCTGATACCGGCCGTTCTGCTGGTGGTTTTTGTTTTCTCCTTTGCAAATTTCATGAGGGAGTTTCTGACCTATCAGCAGGCGAAAAATGAATACAAGGAGCTTGGGAAGTATATCGAGGTCATTCCGGAGGGAGAAGAAGCAACTTCTGATGCAGAAGCGGAAGGGAGCACCGCGGAAGCGCCGGAGGAAGATGAGAAGGAGCAATACCAGTATCCGAATCTTCAGATCGACTACGATGGTCTTACGGCAACAAACAGTGAATTTACGGGTGTCATTTATATTCCGGTGCTGAATCTTACATATCCGATTGCCCAGTCAACAGGAAATGATAAGTATCTGCACACGACCTTTGAGGGAACGAGAAATGCATCCGGCTGTATTTTCCTGGATTGTGCGGCAAGCAAAGACTTCTCGGACCCGAACTCTTTTATCTTCGGGCACAACATGAAGAACGGGACGATGTTCGGAAGCCTGAAGCAGTTCCTGCAGAAGGAAGAGCTGTGCGATGAGGATCCTTATATTTATATTTATCAGAAGGATCAGGTGTTGGTATATCGTATTTTCGCTTATTATACGATTCCGGTCAGAGATGATGTATACGATGATTTTTCCGGAGACGACGGGTATGATGCCTATGTCGCGGATGCCGGAAAGCACTCCGTGTATCACTCGTCGAAAGAGGAAAAAATCGACTGGAGCAGCCGGCCGGATCTGCTTACGCTGTCGACCTGTTATGCGACCGGCCATGTGAATAACTTCATCGTCCAGGCGGCCCTTGTGGAAAACGTAAAACAGTAGCTTTACAGAAAAGACTTCAGACGGAACAGGAAATCGGGGTGTCGGTTTCCTGTTTTTCTTTTCCGGATGCTGTCGGGGTGCCAGGAAGGAAATCATCCCTGGGAGAAAATTCCGTTAAATCAGGATGAATTCGGTCGGCGGGAATCATCCCGGGGAGAAAGTTTTGTTAAATCAGGATGAATTCGGCCGGCGGAAATCATCCCTGCGAGAAAGTTTTGTCAAAATAGGATGCATTCGGCCGGCGGGAATCATCCCTGTTATGAAGTGACCATTGTCAAGAGACGATTACAGGAAATTTTCGTCTCCGGCAAGCCACATTCTGCCAGATCAGGATGCATTTGGGCGGAGGAAAACATCCCTGCGAGAAAGTTTTGTCAAAACAGGATGAATTCGGTCGGCGAAAAACATCCCTGCGAGAAAGTTTTGTCAAATCAGGATGAATTCGGCCGGAGAAAAACATCCCTGGGAGAAAATTTTGTTAAAACAGGATGAATTCGGACGGAGGAAAACATCCCTGCGAGAAAGTTTTGTTAAATCAGGATGAATTCGGTCGGCGAGAATCCCTAGAACTGCGAGAATACAAAGAAAACACAGGCAGCCTGGAGTTGTTGGAATCCGTTGACATTTTAATTTCTGTCGAATTATAATTGTTTCAATCTATTACGCCGCATTTCTTTTGAAATTCAGAGGCTTTGAATGCGGACGATCACCGTACCCGCACCGGATGGTGCCGGATAGTATTTTCTTGTATTAATTCCGAAATTCTATTGTTTACCAAACACATCACGTATATAACGACACCAGTAAGGAAGAAACAGATGAGAATGACAAAAGATATGTATGAGTCACTCCAGGTCAAGGATCTCAAGGAAATTGCGGCAAGCCGCGGACTGAGCCTTCCGGCACGAGTGAAGAAAGAAGGCATCGTCGGGAAGCTGCTGGAGCTTGACCGCGCAGAAGATGAGAAGGTTCTGAAGGAGCGGGAAGCAGCCAGAGCACAGCGTGAGGGCGCCGGCGAGAGGGAGCATTCTGCACCTGCAAGGCGGGGGCGCAAGCCCGGAGCCCGTAAAGAGGAAGGCAGGGAAGGACGAAAGGAAAAGGAAGGCCCGGCATCAGAGAAGAGAAGAGTCGGCCGGCCCAGGAAGAAGGAAGCTTCAGCAGAAGCTGTGCAGACGGAATCGTCCGTACAGACGCAGACTGCCGCATCGGGATCTGCAGCATCTTCTTATCAGGAGAGCACACAGGAGATGGCACCTGCTCAGGTACAGGAGACTGCAGCTTCCATGGAGAATCCGAACGCAGGACAGCAGCCGGCAGGACAGCAGCCGGCAGAACAGCAGCTGGCAGGACAGCAGTCGGCAGAGAGCGCGGCTGCAACTGCGGAAATTCCGGGGACGGTACGTGCAAACGCAAATTCAGAAGCGGTACGTTCGTCCGGAAATTCAGAGGCAGTTCGTACAAACGCAAATTCAGAAGTGGTACGTCCGTCTGGAAATTCGGATGCAGCGCGTACTGCCGGGAACCAGGCGTCTGAGCAGGGAAGACCGGATTTTTCTCCGTCGCAGGCGGTTGCAGGACGATATGCGCGGCGCGGACTTGTGCGTCCGGACCAGCAGATTGTGCATAAGAATGAACTGAACCGCGAGCTGGACAGCGGAGAGATGGCACATGGCATTCTGGAGGTGCTGGGAGATGGCTATGGCTTTATCCGTTCCAGCAACTATATGCCCGGCGACAATGATGTCTATGTTGCACCCAGCCAGATCCGCCGCTTCAATCTGAAGACCGGCGACATCGTAGAAGGAAACATCCGGATTCGCAGCCAGAACGAGAAATTCTCGGCTCTTCTGTTCGTGAAGTCGGTAAACGGAATTGACCCGGAGGAGTCCAAACGGCGGTATAACTTCGAGGATATGACGCCGATTTTCCCGGATGACCGCATCCGGCTGGAAAAGCCCGGAGCATCCATCGCAATGCGTGTGATGGATCTGATGTGCCCTGTCGGAAAGGGACAGCGCGGAATGATCGTGTCACCGCCGAAGGCCGGCAAAACCACTCTGATGAAAGAGGTTGCCAAGTCTGTCAAGGCCAATAATCCGGACATTCACCTCATTATCCTTCTAATTGATGAGCGTCCCGAGGAGGTCACGGATATTCGTGAGGCACTGGAGGGACCGAATGTGGAAGTGATCTATTCCACGTTTGATGAGCTGCCGGAGCACCACAAGAGAGTTGCGGAGATGACCATCGAGCGTGCAAAGCGTCTGGTGGAGAGCAAGCGCGATGTCATGATTCTTCTGGATTCCATTACGAGACTGACGAGAGCCTACAACCTGACAGAGCCCTCCAGCGGAAGAACACTTTCCGGTGGTCTCGATCCGGTGGCACTGCACATGCCCAAGCGCTTTTTCGGCGCAGCCCGCAATATGCGCGAGGGAGGATCTCTTACCATTCTTGCTACGGCTTTGATTGAAACCGGCTCCAAGATGGATGATGTGGTTTATGAGGAATTCAAGGGAACCGGCAACATGGAAATGATCCTGAACCGTAAGCTCTCCGAGCGCAGAATTTTCCCTGCGGTGGATCTTGCGAAGTCCGGAACGCGTCGGGATGATCTGCTCCTTACTCCGGATGAGCAGGAGTGTGTGGCAACGATCCGAAAGGCATTCATCGGGGCCCGCGGTGAGGAAGCTACCGACAGTGTTCTGGATCTGTTCTATAAGACACGGACGAACGGCGAATTTGTCAACATGGTGAAGAAGCATATGTGGAGCTTCTGACAGCCGAAGATATGTTATCAGCGAGAGGAAGCGGAGATCTGTTTCCTTTCGCTGTTTTTTTATAGCGGTGTATCGGACGAGATGAAAAAACGATACTTGTGAAACGAAAAAAGGAGATCTGTCATGAACCGGAGAATACTTGCATTTCTTCTTGCATTACAGAGGCAGCACTCGAAAAGCTTTCCAGGATGAGCGATGAAGAGTTTGAGAAACCGGAGCTTTATCCGGATTTTGATGTATGGAAATGAAAAGAGATCGCTACCTGAATGCGCTTATCCGTAAGGAACAGCTGCTGTCAGAGGGAGTAGATGAAGATCACATTATTGAATGAGC
>HF986561.1:18642-20159 GCA_000431495.1 Firmicutes bacterium CAG:791
CTGGAAAACTAAGAGAATGGGCAAGAACGACAAGATCTGCCCCAACTGTGGGCGTAAAATGAAGCAGCAGTTTATCGGACTCCTTAAAATTACTTGCCGGAAAGGAGAATCCGGACGAGGAATAGGTGGTCATCTGATTTGAGGGTTATTTTTTACCGGAAATGGAGAGTTATCTGGCGAGAGGACATGAAACAATCATAAAACATTCGAAATTTACTACGAAACTACTTAAAAATGATTGACTTTCCGTTCTCCGGCGTTAAGATATTTCTGTAAGAAGGGGCGTTTCTCCCAAATGGGAAGAAAAGGGGTGACAGTCATGAGCAGGAAATTAGTAAGAACGATGATTACCGCACTTGTCACGGCATCATTATTGGTGCTGACCGCGTGTGGCAAGGCCGAGCAGGCTGCGGATACCGCATCGCTGGATGATGGGGCGGTGACCAGACTGGAATCCGATGAGGGAGAGGAGCACTACATTGATGATAATGCGATCGCCCTTGCGGGGAAGGCTTCTACTTCAGCCGGAGTGACCATGGCACAGTCGGCACTGGCACTGATCAATCAGCAGAGAGCAGCACTTGGACTGGCAGCACTTGTCTGGAGCGACGGGCTGGCGAAGGATGCACAGGTTCGGGCACAGGAATGCGAGAAGAGCTTCTCCCATACGAGACCGAACGGAACGGACTGGTGGACCGTGGACAGCAATCTGATGTATGGTGAGAATCTTGCATACAATTATGCGGATGCGAACAGTGTTGTAAGTGCATGGATGGCATCGCCCACACATAAGGCCAACATCGTGAACGGTGAATTTACAACTGTTGGAATGGCGGCTTATCAGACTGCAGGAGGCGTCTGGTATTGGGCACAGGAATTTGGTTATTGATGATCGATCGCATAAGAAGCGTAGAGATAAGGCTTCGGGGCGGAATCATAGAATGCAATAGAAAAGCGAATGTCAGAGAGCAGCTGCCGTAAGGCGGCTGCTCTTTTTGTGATTATAACGAGGGGTGTCTTGCCGTAATGATGGAACAAGGACGGAAGCGATTGTGTTGTTTCCGCCCCTTGCTTTCAGCTTCCAGCCTGAATTTCGGTCATTCTGCAGTTGTCTGATCGGTTTAGGGACTGTCGGGCTGTTCATTTCCTTCTTCGGTTGGGGGATTTCCTTCGGGCTGTTCATTGTTTTCCCCTGAGGGAGGATTGCCCTCCGGACGTTCTCCCTCAGGCCTTTGGCCGTTAAAGCTTTTGAAATTTCCAAAGCCCTTGAAGCCGCCTCTTCCTCTCATTCCGGTGGAAACGGATCCGGACTGTGCGGAGCTTGTTGTTTCCGTATCTTCGGAGGAAAGCGTGCAGCTTCCGCTTTCTGTGAGGTCCGGTGATGAGAAGATGATATAGGAGGCGCTGCACATAGCTTCCGCGGAATACAGTGTGGTCTGATCATCAGACAGGATGGAGAAGCTGCTTCCGTTTGTGAGAAGAGCGGTCGGGTGGAAACCACCGCTTTCGGAGGAGTC
>HF986562.1:0-2517 GCA_000431495.1 Firmicutes bacterium CAG:791
GTGGAGAAAAAGAGCAAGATAAAGATGAATCTGGCTGGCCGAAATGATCCCTGTGGAGAAAAAGAGCAAAATAGAGATGCATCTGCGCGGAAGAAATAATCCCTGTGGAGAAAAAGAGCAAGATAGGGATGAATCCGGCCGGCCGAAATAATCTCAGAACAGGTATACTAAATCTCCTTAAATTCATCACTGCGGTAAATTCGTAAATTCATGATATAGTGAATGTCGACAGGATAACAGATTAAGCTTGGAGGATAAATTCAAGATGAGAGATTCTTCTGCCCGGCAGAGTCTGCCGGATGTTTCGTCTGCGTCGCTTCATGTGCTCGCAATGCTTCTGATGCTGTGCGATCACCTGTGGGCGACGCTTCTGCCGCAGTGTGCCATGCTGACGCATATCGGGCGCATTGCCTTTCCGATTTTTGCTTTTCTACTGGCGGAGGGGGCAAGGCATACGCACAGACCGAAGCGATATCTGCTGCGGCTGCTTGTTTTTGCGCTGATTTCAGAGATTCCGTTTGACCTCATGTACGGAGGAATTGCTTTTTATCCCTTCCATCAGAATGTACTGTGGACCTTTCTGATCGCACTTTCCGGAGTGTTTCTGGCCCGCACTGCGGAGAAAAAGCTTCGTCATAAGCTTGCCGCAATCCCTGTCTGGGTTCTCTGCGTTGCAGTCTGCTACGCACTGGGAATCCTTGGAATGACGGATTACTACGGCTTCGGTGTACTCACGGTATTTCTGTTTGTTCTGCTCCCCGGAGATGCGTGGTGGCAGAAGCTGGGACAGCTGGCTGGTCTGTACTGGATTAACTGCGAGGGGCTTGCGGGAGAACTGCTGACTATATCAGTCAACGGGCATACGGTGGAATTTCCGGAGCAGGGACTGGCGCTGTTTGCCCTTCTTCCCATCTGGCTGTATCACGGCCGGCAGGGCTGCCATTCCAAAGCCTTCCAGTACACCTGCTATGCTTTTTATCCGGTACATATGCTGCTCTTGTCCGTCCTTGCGCTGATGCATTAGAATAAAACTGTGATTTGTGCCCTGGCACAGAATACTTAACGGGGGTTGTGGATCGGCATGATAAAAGACCGGTCAGAAAGGGGAGGTATGATTCATAAATATGTATTTGGGGATCCGATCGAAACTGATGCGGTGGTCAGGGAAATCGGGGAAAGCTGCTGGAGTGACGGGCTCCTTCACAAGGAGGGAAATGCCTTTTATTATGAGCTGCAGCCGGATGAGATTGTCTATGGCCTCGGAGAAAACGTCCGCGGCATGAACAAGAGAGGGTGGCGTTATGTCAGTAACTGCTCGGACAATCCCAACCACTGCGAGCACACAAACTCACTTTACGGTGCGCACAACTTTATTATGGCGGGAGATGGCGCAGACAATACTTTCGGAGTGTTTGTGGATATTCCGGGAAAGATTACCTTTGATGTGGGCTACACGAATACCGATCAGCTGGTGATCCTTCCGGAGGATGAGAACTATAAAATTTACCTGATTGAGGGAAACTCGTATCAGGAGGTTGTCCGTGAGTTTCGCGAGCTGATCGGACGAAGCTACATTGCACCCAGATGGGCACTTGGATACGGGCAGAGCCGCTGGAGCTATTTTACGGCGGATGAAGTGCGCGAAGTGGTGAGAGAGCACAGATCAAGAGGAATTCCGCTGGACAGCGTTTACCTTGATATTGATTACATGGAGAGGTACAAGGATTTTACGATCAACCGGGAGACCTTTGCGGATTTTGAGAGCCTTGTACAGGAGATGAAGGAGCAGAATATCCATCTGGTCCCGATCATTGATGCCGGCGTGAAGAAGGAAGACGGCTATGATGTCTATGAGGAAGGCAAGGAGAACGGTTATTTCTGTAAGGATGAAAACGGGGAGGATTTCATCGTCGGCGTGTGGCCCGGAAGATGCTGTTTTCCGGATATGCTGAATGATAAGGCAAGAGAATGGTTTGGCAACAAATACCGGATTCTGATCGATAAAGGAATTGACGGATTCTGGAATGACATGAATGAGCCTGCTATTTTCTATTCCGAAAAGCGGCTGAAGAAGGTGTTTGAGAAGCTGGACGAGTGCAAGGCCATGAATCTCGACGTAAACAGCTTTTTTGAGATGACGGAGTTGGTTTCCACCATTGCCAACAATCCGGAGGACTATGCGTCCTTCTATCATAATTACAAGGGAAAACGTTATCGTCATGATCGGGTGCATAACCTGTTCGGGTATTATATGACGAGATCGGCGTCAGAGGCGTTTCAGCGATATCTTCCGGAGAAACGTATTCTCCTGTTCTCCAGGGCTTCTTATATCGGAATGCATCGCTACGGAGGAATCTGGCAGGGAGACAATCTGTCCTGGTGGTCTCATCTGAAGATGAATGTTCAGATGATGCCTTCCCTGAACATGTGCGGCTATCTGTATACCGGCGCAGATACAGGCGGCTTCGGTGCAGATGTCACGGAGGATCTGCTCCTTCGCTGGATGGAATTTGCCGT
>HF986562.1:2591-9546 GCA_000431495.1 Firmicutes bacterium CAG:791
AGGTGTACCGTTTCTCACATGAAGAGAGGTTCTTAAATGTAATCGGAGCCAGATATCAGCTGCTTCCTTATCTTTACAGCGAGTATATGAAAGCCGCTCTTTCCGGCACAATGATGTTCAGCCCGTTGTCCTTTGTATATGGAAAGGATGCTCTGGCAAGGCAGGTGGAGGACCAGCTTCTGGTCGGCGAGAACATCATGGTCGCACCGGTTTACACGCAGAATGTAACGGGACGGGTTGTGTATTTCCCGGAGCGGATGAAGGAGCTTGTTTTTGAGGAAGGAAAGCTGACAGAAGGGAAAATCTTTGAGAAGGGCTTTTCCTATGTCGGAATGCCGATCGGGACCGTGCATGTTTTCCTGCGGGAAGGGTATCTGCTTCCGGTATCAAAGGGCGGGAAATGTGTGGAGGAGGTCGATTTCGCCGATCCGGAGCTGCATTCCTTCGGAGATGAGATCCGGCCGTATGAGTACTACAACGATGACGGGGAAACGACGGATTATGGAAAAGAGGCGCACATCCGTGTGATCCGGATTTAAGATCGGACATAAACGATTTCGCACTTTCGAGAAAAAGCCGACGGCTTTTGATTATTTTCTTAGTAAGAATCGTGTTAAGATAATACTAATGTGAACAAAGTGGCATGCATAACAAAAAAGCATGCCACTGCACTTGTGGAGAAGTCGCTCGTGAGAGACATGTATGCTTTGGCATTGATTCTATCTGTTGCAGCTCTGCTTGCAGCAGCGAAAATGGCACACAGGAACCGGAAGCCGCTTGGCCGAGATGTCGCAAGGCTCCTGGGAGTTACGGTATTTCCGATTCTCGGAAATCTGCTCCTTTTGTTTGCCAAATCAATCGGAGAAGCGCAGACTGCTTATTTCCTGTTTCTGGCGGGAACGGATCTGATGTTCCTGTATCTGATTCGTTTTGTTGTGAACGGCTGCCACTTCCATGGGCGATATGAAGGCGTGCACCGGGTACTGGTCTGCATTACAGCGGTGGATGTGGCGCAGATTGCGCTGAACCCTGTCTTTGGGCATGCGTACCGGGCGGAGAGAATTGTCCTTCCGGACGGGGGAATCTATTTCGAGCTTCTTTCCGGAACGGGATACGTTCTTCATATGCTTCTGGCCTGTGTGTATCTTGTTGTTATTTTTATCGCCCTTGCGGTAAAAATTTTCCGCACACCCATGCTCTATGCGGAGAAATATCTTATCGTTTTCGGAGCCATTCTTCTTACAACGGTCTGGCAGTTTGTCAGTATTTTCAGTCATTGGCAGATGGACACATCCATGATTGGATATGCCGTCTGCGGTCTTATCATCTTTTATTTTTCCCTGTACTATAAACCTGCATTTCTGCTGCAGCGCATGATGCACTATATTGTTTCCAACCTGAGCAATGCGATTTTCTTCTTTGATCTGGACGGGAATTGTGTTTATGCCAATCAGAGCGCATTGGACATTGCAGGTGCGGCCGATGAGCTGCAGGTTGAGAAGAAGATCTCTGCTCTGCGTGAGCTGCTTGGTTTTTCCAGAGAGGATCTGCTTCATGATTTTGAGAGAGATGTTGAGACAGAAAAAGGCAGGTTCTATCATGTGGAATATCATGTGCTGAAGGATCGCCTTGGGAAGAATACAGGTGTATTCTTCAGCATTCAGGATCGTTCGGAGGAGGAGAGACGGACCCGGCGGGAGCTTTACCGGGCAAACCATGATCTGATGACCGGACTGTACAATCGTGACGGCTTTTGCGAGAAGGTGCGGGAGCTTCTGGACCGGGCGGCAAAAGAGGGGCGCAGCACGGAAGACGATGCCGGTTTCCGGATTGTTGTAACGAATATCTGTAATTTCAAGATGATCAACGAATTGTTCGGAAAGAACAAGGGAGATTATGTTCTGCAGGAATTTGTGAGGATGCTGAAGGAGAATGCAAGAGACGGCAGCGTTTTTGCAAGACTCGGCGGAGACCGCTTCGGAATTTTCTGCCGGTCGGATGGCTGCGATGAGGCAAATCTGGAGAAAAGCCTCTATACCATCACTCACATTCTTGGAAAAGAGGCGTTTCCGATTATTACCCATGTCGGAATCTATGAAATCACGGAGCCGGAGCTCGCCGTTACGCTGATGATTGACCGGGCAACGATGGCCTGCAGCAGTATTCGCGGAGAGTACAACCGGCGCATCGCCTATTATGATAGCAATCTTCGCAGCTCGCTTTTGTGGGAACAGAAGGTAGTCGGCGAGCTGGATGCTGCGATTGAGAGCGGACAGATTGTGCCCTATCTTCAGGCATAGGTCAATCAGAAGGGGGAAATGGAAGGTGCAGAGGTTCTGATTCGCTGGCAGCATCCGACAGAGGGGCTTCTGTCTCCCGGAAGCTTTCTTCCGATTCTGGAACGGAACGGACAGATTGCGCAGGCAGACTGCTGTATCTGGGAGAAGGCCTGCTGGATTCTTGCGCGATGGAAAAAGGAAGGACGGGACAAGCTGTATCTTTCGATCAACATCTCACCGAAGGATTTCTACTTCATGGATGTCTATGAGAAGCTCACTTCTCTGGTGGAGCAATATGGCATTTCCCCGCAGAATCTGCGCCTTGAAATCACCGAGACCGTGATGATGGAGGACATGGACCGGCGTCTTCTCCTGATTGAGAAGCTGCAGAAATACGGGTTCCTGGTGGAAATGGATGATTTCGGCAGCGGCTACTCTTCACTGAATATGCTGAAGGATATCCCGGTGGATGTTCTGAAGATCGATATGATGTTCCTGTATAAGACGAAGAATCCGGAGAAGGCAAGAAAGATTCTGAAGATGGTGATTGCGATGACGGAGCAGCTTGGAATCGGCTCCATCACCGAGGGCGTTGAGACGAGAGAACAGGCAGAGATGCTCCACAGCATGGGCTGCAACATGTTCCAGGGATACTACTTCAGCAAGCCGATTTCTCTGGAGGAGTTTGAGGGAAAATATCTGGCGGACCGTCAGCCCGTGGCATGAGGTTCCGCCAGCCTGTGAAATAAGGCTATTTCCAAGTGGCCGTCAGCGTGACGGCAGGAATTCGGGTGCGATAGAGGGTTGATTTTGCCCCTTCGTTTGTGGAAATGTAGGCGTAGGGACCGATGATGGTGAGATCCTCGGCCTCATAGGGAATGTCTATGGTCCACACGCCGAGATATTTTCCGGCTGTTGTGAAGACATTGATGCGCTGCTTGCTTTTCCAGTCGTAGGCCTTGAAGCCGGCGCTGACTGCATAAATAAAGGAGCCATCGGTGGCAATTCCCTGCGAGCTGAAGTTCTGTGCGTAATACTCATCCACGGGTGTGATGGAGAGTGTCTGCATGTCATCGTTGAGGTCACAGAAGGAGTTGCGGCTGTCCTTGTTGCGGCCGATCAGATAGAAATGGTGATCGGCATAGGCAATGGCCCAGATATGCGTAAGCAGCGGGAAATTGTATTCGCGTACCACGTTCAGATCCTGATCCAGCTCCATGACGCCGCTGGGATAACCGGCACAGGTGCCGCCCTCTGCAATGTACAGATGGCCGTTGCTGTCGTTGTAGCAAATGCCGTTTCCATGATCAAAGGCGAGATTGCGGACCTTTTTCACCAGCTTTCCGGTGGAAAGGTCATATTTGTTCAGGACGGTTTCATAATGGGACAGATCGCCGCTGTTATAAGCCTTGTCATTAATGGAAGCAGCGGTAACCAGGTAGGTGGTTCCGTTTTCTTCATAGACACAGGAGCCCTGTGTGCTCTTGAATTTGTAGTCGGTGTTCTCCGGAAGGCCGGCATCTACGGTGATCACAGCCTGGGAATAGGTGTTGCCGGAGTGCAGGTTCCGGACCAGATCCAGATTGCTGTAGAACCGTCCGGTATTGGTGTCGATCCAGCGGCTGAACAGATGTCCGGGATTGGTGTAGAGGTTGCCAAGAAGGCGGGTCGGCTGGTCATAAATGCCGTAGGAATCCGCCATCTCGCCGAGAGACGCACCGTTCGGGGCATAGTGGATGATGTACATCTGGGGCTCCCAGAGAGCATACAGTGTCATACTCTCGGAATCCTCGGGGAGCACGGACTGATCCTCGTACTCGCAGGAGGTTCCGAAGGGACTCGTCATCCAGCCGCGAAAGACATAGCCGTAGCGCGTGAAGGTGCAGGCAGGCAGCTTGTCCTTTCCCACCTCCAGAAGGACCGGCTCCATGGAGCCGGTTCCCCCGTTGGGATGGAAGGTCACGGTATTGGAAACCGCATGGACGGTCATGGAAACGGACGAGGGCACACTCTCCGGAGTGGCTGCGCCGGAAGGTCCATAGAGTAAAATTCCCGCCGCAAAAAGCGAGGCGAGACAGAAGAAAGCTTTATTCATTATCCTATCCTTAGGTCACATCGTACTGCAAAATCATCGTATGAAAGGCCGGTTCCCATGCTATACTAATCGAAGATTTGAAAAAGACCCGGCAGTACATACCGGTCATATTATAACACAGAATGAATGACCGGATCGGTCAAAATTTGCCGGAAAGGCATATTTCCGGGCAGAGCTTTTCTTTTTTTACTCCAAAATCAGAAAACAGACTGGGAGGAAGATATGGCAAGAGAATACTGGAAACCGTCGAATATGCTGGCGCCTGTTCCGGCAGCCATTATTACAACATCGGACGGGGAAGGACATACGGATATGATGACGGCAGCCTGGGTGGGAACGGTGTGCTCCGATCCGGTGATGGTGTCGGTTTCGGTGCGGCCGTCCCGCCTTACACACGATTATCTGGAGAAGACCGGCGAGTTTGTAATCAATCTGACGACAAGAGAGCTTGCCTTTGCAACCGACTGGGTAGGTGTGAAGAGCGGACGTGACTGCGACAAGTGGGCGGAAATGAAGCTTACAAAGCTTCCGTCCAGATGCATTGAGACGCCGGGAATCGAGGAGAGCCCTGTGTGTCTGGAATGCGTGGTGCGGCAGAAGCTGGAGCTGGGATCGCATGATATGTATGTGGCAGAGGTTCTGTCCACGGACGTTGACTCTTCCCTTCTGGATGAGAACGGAAAGCTCGATCTGCAAAAGGCGGATCTGCTTGCCTATTCTCACGGCGAGTATTTTGCTCTTGGGGACAAGCTTGGGAAATTCGGATTTTCGGTCCGAAAGAAAGGAAAATGATGAGCAGATTATATTTGGAATGTTATTCCGGAATCAGCGGCGATATGCTGACAGGTGCACTGCTGGATCTTGGTGCAGACCAGGAGAAACTGGAGCAGGTGCTGAAGACGATCCCGGCGCAGGGCTTTGACATTCAGATTTCGAAGGTGCAAAAGAGCGGGATTTCGGCGGTTGATTTCGATGTGTTGCTGGATCATGAGCACGAGAACCATGATCATGATATGGCATATCTGTTCGGAGAGACTGCGCCGGAAGCGGAGGAACACCATCACCACCATCACGGTCATCCTCATGAGCACCGCTCTCTGCAGGACGTGCTTGCGGTTATCGATGGCACACAGATGACGCAGGGGGCAAAGGAGCTGGCCGGCAGAATCTTCCGGATTGTTGCAGAGGCGGAGTCGGAGGTGCATGCACGGCCCTTGAATGAGGTTCATTTCCACGAAGTGGGGGCAATCGACTCCATCGTGGATATTATTTCCATTGCGGTATGCTTCGATGACCTTCGGGAGAAGGAGCAGATTTCAGATGTTGTGGTTCCTGTTTTATATGAGGGAACGGGCACCGTACGCTGCCAGCATGGCGTTCTGCCGATTCCGGTTCCTGCTGTTGCGGCGATTGTGAGAAAGCATGGCATCCGGATGCATCTGATTCCGGACCTCGGCGAGTTTGTGACGCCGACAGGCGCTGCCTGCGTGGCGGCACTTCGGACTTCAGATCAGCTTCCCGCAGAGTTTGTCATCCGGAAAACCGGACTCGGCGCAGGGAAGAGAGCGTACAGAAGAGCTGGCGTTGTACGGGCTATACTGCTGGAGGACTGAATGGGCGTACTGTCTTTACCGGAAGAGTTTGAAACGAGAATGGAGGCCATGCTGGGGGAGGAAGAGTATGCGGAGTTTCTTTCGGCCTTCGAACAGGAGCGCTCCCGCGGCCTTCGTCTGAATCCGCTGAAGCTGAGTTCCGCCCTTCGCATGGAATGCGAGAGGAATCCGGAAGGATTCCGGGAGACTGCGGAAATGCCGGACGGGATGAATACGGCGTTTTCAGAATTCGGTCTTCGTCCGGTTCCGTGGGCTGCGCCCTTTGGCTTTTTCTATGATGAGGCGGCAAGACCCGGAAAATCGCCGCTTCATGAGGCGGGACTTTATTATCTTCAGGAGCCGAGTGCCATGTCTGTCGCAGCGCTTGCGGAGGTTCATCCGGGGGACAAGGTTCTGGATCTGTGTGCAGCGCCGGGGGGAAAGAGCACAATGCTCGCCGGAGCACTGATGGGCGAGGGGCTTTTGATTTCCAATGAGATCAATCCGGGACGCGCGAAAATTCTGTCGCAGAATATCGAGCGCATGGGCATTTCCAACGCGATTGTCACCAATGAGACACCGGAGAGGCTTGCGCAGCGGTTTCCTTCTTTTTTTGACAAGGTGATTGTGGATGCGCCCTGCTCCGGAGAAGGAATGTTCCGCAAGGAGGAGCAGGCCCTTGCCATGTGGAGTCCGGAGAATGTAGCAGCCTGTGCGAAGCGGCAGGCGGAGATTCTGGAGCAGGCTGCCATAATGGTAAAAAGCGGAGGTGAGCTGGTTTATTCCACCTGTACCTTTGCGCCTGCAGAGGATGAGGACAGCATTCTCTCCTTTCTGGAGCGGCACCCGGAGTTTTCCATGACGGATCTTCCGAAGAAGCTTGGAGAAAAGAGAGAGGCCTTTGGCTTTGACACCGGCCATCCGGAATGGTGCGGGAAACCGGAAGGGGCAGAAGAGCTTCGGAAAGCGGTTCGGCTGTGGCCTCACCG
>HF986562.1:9636-12436 GCA_000431495.1 Firmicutes bacterium CAG:791
ATTCCTTCGGGAGACGGTCATCCTGCGGCAGCAGGAGATTTTATCCGGGACACGCTGCAGGGAGATTTTATGGACCGCCTTGCACAGCACTCCGGAAGCAGAGCCAAGTGGTTTGGCGATGATTTGTATCTGATGCCGTTTGAAGCGTCCGTTCGGACCGAGGGTCTTCGGATTCTTCGTCCGGGCCTTGGAATCGGTACGGTGAAAAAGGGAAGATTTGAGCCTGCGCATGCACTCGCAATGGCGATGCAGCCCGGGGATGCGGTAAGAGCGCTGGAGGTCTCTTCGGAAAGCAGAGAGGCGGCGGCATATCTTCGCGGAGAAACGCTTCCCTGCGACGCATCGTGGAAGGGCTGGACGCTGGTAACCATAGACGGCATTTCTGCAGGCTGGGGCAAGGCCTCCGGCGGGATTCTGAAGAATCACTATCCAAAGGGCCTTCGGAGGTCATTATGATTTATCTGGATCACGCGGCAACCTGTCCGATGCGGAAATGCGCACTGGATCAGATGACGGAAGCTCTGAAGAACGTGTATGGAAATGCCAGTCCCTCTTATCCTCCCGCGCAGGAAGCAAAGGCGAAGCTGGACCAGGCAAGGAGCGTCCTGGCGGAAACGATCGGTGCGGACTGGAGAGAAATTTTTTTCACTTCCGGAGGAACGGAGGGCGACAACTGGGCGCTGACCGGTGCAGCGGAAGCGGGGCTTCCGGAGCGGACGGGAGGACATATCATTACAACCCGGGTGGAGCATCACGCGGTTCTTCATACCTGCGCATATCTGGAGAGCAGAGGTTATACCGTTTCGTATCTTCCGGTGGATGAAGAGGGCTTTGTGAGCCCGGACAGTCTGGAAAACGAGCTGGCAGCGCATCCGGATACCGTGCTGGTGTCTGTGATGCTGGCGAACAATGAAGTCGGTACGATCGAGCCTGTCGAAGAGCTTGTCCGTGTGGTGCGGAAACGGGAGCAGGAGCTTGCCGGGAAAGAAGCCGTCCCGGAGGCAAAGCGGAAAGAGACGGGAGGCCGACGAATTTTATTTCACACGGATGCGGTACAGGCTTATGGGAAAATCCCGATTGACGTGAAGACACTTGATGTGGATCTTCTGTCCGTCAGCGCACATAAGATCGGTGGTCCCAAGGGAGTCGGTTTTCTGTACCTTCGGAAGGGAACGCGGATCGGAGCCCTGATCCATGGCGGCGCACAGGAGAGCGGAAGAAGGGCCGGCACCGAGAATGTGCCCGCGATCATCGGCTTTGCTGCGGCAGCAGAAGAAGCCGTAGGGAAACGACAAAGCGAAGAGGAGAAAACAATCCATCTGCAGCAGTTCTTCCGGGAAGCGCTTCGGGTTGAACTGCAGGAAAAGGAAGGCATTCGGATTCTGTGGAACGGACCGCAGCCGGGAGAACGGCGGCTTTCCGGGAATGTGAGCGTCTCCTTCCCGGGCTTTGACCAGAGAACACTTCTGATCAATCTTGATCTTGCGGGAATCTGTGCATCCGGCGGAAGTGCCTGCACAAGCGGAGCACTGGAGCCCTCACATGTTCTGATGGCGATGACGCAGGACCGGAAACGCGCGGAGGGGACACTTCGCTTTACTCTTGGCACGGAGAACACGGAGGAAGAAATCCTGGAAACGGTGCGGGTCCTGAAAGAAACCATTGACCGAATCAGTCATGACCGAGAACGTCCAGAGAAGTGTCATAAGTAACGTCGGTTGACGTTACTGTCCTGGAGGAGAGCACTTCATAGCGGGGAGCATCCGCGGAAGAGGGAAACAACACCCGGACAACCAGGCAATACGTCTGATGCTCCGTCATGGGAGCGGAGAATACCAGAACCGGATTTTCTTCGGAAGAATCCATGCAGGACGGGAGCGAGCGTACCTTTTCCAGATAAGCTTCCCGATCCGCGGAGTTCTCAAGATATTGCTTCAGCTGCGCGTCCGTTTCCGCAAGGAACTCTACGCCGAGATTTCTTGCCGTGTGATACGCCGTGATCTGTGCGGCATAGCGATCCGTAAGCCGGCTGTCCGCCTTCGCGCTGACGATGGAAAGCGCGGCAAAGCACAGAAGGCTGATGATCATCAGCGCAACCAGAATGAGAGCAGCACCGTTTCCGAGATGGAAGCGGTGTTTTCTTTTCTTCTGCCGTGGGCTTTCCTGTTTTTCTGCAAGGAGATTGTCCAGAGTACTGTTTTTTGGGGAAAAGTTGTCATACATGATCGGAATCCTTTGGCGCGGCCTTCACGGAGGCAGCATCGTAGCGCTTGAATTCAATGGAATAGCAGGAGGTCTGCGGAGCATTGTCTTTCCATTCCGAGGCGGAAAGAAGCAGCGTGGAAATTCCGGTCCCGGAGTTCTTCTTCAGAGACAATTCGATGCAGAAGGCGGCATCCTGCGAAGAAGGAAGAAGCTCCCAGTCGCTGTTGTAATACAGTACGAAGGAATCTGCTTCCTCCGGCACCATCCGGTCTTCGACGGGATTCGTTGTTTCCAGATAGAGGGCAAGTGTGTCTGCAAGGCTTCCGTCGGAGGAAAGCCACGAGGAGCCGATGTTCTGCGACTCGCGGACGGCCTGGGTCCTGGCCAGAGAGGCTGCACTCAGAGTATGTGCATAGAGATAAAGCCGGATGCAGACCACGGAAGAAAGCGAAAGGAAGGCAGCCGCAAGGATCAGCTCCATCAGAAACAGAGCGGATTGAGAAAAATGTCTGACAGGGTGTCTTTGCATTATGGCTGTCCTCCTGCGGTGAGTCTGCGGAGCCGGAGCTTCTGCTTCCGCCCGTTTACGGAAAAG
>HF986562.1:12511-27850 GCA_000431495.1 Firmicutes bacterium CAG:791
CAGTGAAACGACCGGCGTTCCGGAGCTGACGGAAAGGGAGGTATTGTCCTTTCGGACAAAAAGCTCACACAGCTTTCCGTCATGGCAGTATAAATAGGTGCAGTATGCCTTTCCATCGAGATTCTGGTTCAGAATAATGGCATCCGTGCCGTCCAGAGTCCCGGAGGAGACGGCTCCGAGATCCTGATTCTGCCGGACCTTCTGAAGAAGGTAGGCACTGACCGTTCGGCTGTCGTCATTCCGGTTCATGGAGTCCAGAATGTTTTCATAGACCCCGCAGCCCATTGCAATCAGAAGAATACAAATCAGAACGAGCGAGGCAAACAGGAGCAGAATAAACAGAAGATCGGAGGAATGCTGTCTTGACTTGATTTTCATGGCTGCTCCTTCTTCTGCTTCGCGGCAGCAGCCATGCTCTGCAAATCCGAGGCTTTACCGTCCAGCTCCAGAATATTGTATTCCGGTCGGATGTTGGAGGCGATGGGGCGATAGGAGACATAGAACCGATCCTCGTTGTAGGTCAGCCCGTAATGCTCCTTCATATACTGCAGATCCGGCGGATAAATGCCCTCCAGCGCATAACACATTGTGACCGCATGCTCCAGAGCATTGCTCAGCGCAAGCTCCTGCTCCTTCTGCGTGTCGGCATCCAGTTTTCCGGCAAGGGCGCAGATAATCCCGATGAGAAGGAGCGGTACGGCAGCGGCTGCGAGATGAATGAAATTGAGGCGGGAATGCTTTCTTTTCATATTTTTATCCGATGCTGGACATAATTCCCATCAAAGGGAGAATGACAGACAGAAGAATCCCGCCGATCAGGACGGCGAGAATGGCTACCATGGCGGGCTCAATGCGTGAAAGAGCGGCGTCGATGCGGCGATCCGTTTCCTCCCGGTAATGACGGGCGATGTATCCCATCACAGTATCCAGGCGCCCGGTCATCGATGCAACGCGGATCATTGCGGAATAGAAGCCGGAGAAAATACCGGCGCTGCCAAGGGCCTCCTGAAATGGATTTCCTGCCTGCAGCGATTGCACGCAGAGATCAATCCGCGCGGCAACGGCATCGTTCTCTACGATATCCCGGCAAAGGGAAAGAGACTCGCAGGTGTCCAGACCACTGGACTGGGTCAGCTGCATGCCTGCAGCAAAACGGCTGACGGCAATTTCTTCGGCGAGGCTCCTGGTCGGCGGGAATTTCTGGAAAAGCCGGTGAAACTGCGCCCTTCCCTTTCCGGTGCTGCTGAAATAGAAGTACAAAAGGGCAAGAAGCAGGAGCAGCGTGATAAAGACCGCATAATAACGGCTCAGTGCAGAGCTGATGTTCATCAGAACCGCAGCGATCCCGCTGACGGAGGTGCCAAGCTGCCGGAAAATCTGTGAGAAAATCGGAAGAACCCGGGAAAGAAGCACGATGACAAGAACAAACATCATCACAGCCATGATCATCGGGTAGTAAAAGGCATCCCGGAGGGCTCCCCGGAGTTCGCTCTCTGCTTCATAGAAGGAGGAGAGCCGGGAGCAGACGTCATCGAGGCTGCCGGTAAGCTCCCCGATCTTCAAAAGCTGTATGGCGTAAGCGGGAACAAGACCGCTCTCTCTTGCTGCCTCGTTCAGGGATGCACCCTTCATGAGCTGGTCCAGGAGGATTTGGTACGCTCCCGAAAGCTCCTTATTGTCCTTGTCGCGAAGCATGATGTCCAATGCCTCCGCCGGAGGAATGCCTGCGCCAAGGAGCATGGAAAGCTGCTCAAAGGTATGAGAGAGCTGCTCGTCGTTCATCGGACGAAGCTTTTTCTTTTCAGAATGTGTTGCTGCCATAGGGCTCTTGCCTCCTGTGATGAGGTGATGTTCTGAGGGAATATTTCGGACAATGGTTCCGGTAAGGACGGGCTAGTACAGATAACAGGCACGATATTGCTGCCCGTCGGAAATGAATTTCCGAAGCTTTTTCGAGATCTCTGAAGAAGCCAGAGTGGGATCCATTAACGACCAGTCCGTTCCATCGAAGCGGATGATGCCGTTTACCCAGCCGACATCTGTAATATAGGTGCTGATCCATGCATGGTAGGTTGTTCCGGCATAGCCGATCTCCAGTCTTGTCGGGATTTTCTGACTGCGGAGCATGGCTGCCATCAGTGCGGCGTAGTCAAAGCATATTCCCTTCCCGCTCCTTAGCGTCTCATCAACGTCGGGAAGATAATCGCTTTCCACGGTTTTCGCCTTGTCCCAGTCATAGGTGACGTGGCTTGTTACATAGTCATATACCAGCGCCACGGCATCAAGATCGGTGTCGGCAGGCGTTACAACCTCTTCCGCAAGGGCGATGGCTTTCGTGTCCTTCGTGAACCAGACATACTGATTGGGGTACAGAAACGGCAGGTACTCATTCTCAAGAGTGACCTGACAGGTGGTCTGAAATTCGGTTGCATACAGGGTGTCCTTCACATTGGTATATACGCCGATGCTGTAGTCTCCGTTTCCGTCGGAAAACGGAAAAACCTGAAGACTGCCGTCGGAGGGAAGGTCATAGGTATAGGTGATCTGGTCCTTTGTGACGACCTGAAGCTTCACCTTTTCAGAAGCTCCGTGGTAGGAGGCACAGAAATATCCATCGTCTGTGTGAGAGACATCGATGCTGACATCCTCCGTTCCGAGAACCGAGACAGCATCTGCAGAAGGCGTCAGAACCTTTGGCGTGTGGTCCCTTGTTCCGTGCATGGAGGACGTGTCAGGCTCCTCAGAAGAGGTTCCCGCGCAGCCTGCAAGCAGAACGCAGAGCAGAAGGCCGGAAAGAAAAGCCCTGGAAAATAACCGGAATGAATTTGTGGGAAATGGTGACATCTGCAGCTCCTCCGCAGCTTATTTTAGCACATTCTGAAATTCATTTTTCCGGAAAAACAGAGGGCGTTCGATAGAAAATACGAAAACAGACACAGAGGACAGAAACGGTACCGGAACCGTTACCAATGCCGAAAGTACGGGCTGTCTTTCCGTTGACGCTCCTGAGCTTGTCTGCTATAATCCGATCTTGGATATGCAGAGAGGGGTTTGATTCTGCAGCATCCGAAACCGATAATATATTTTTCGTCCATGTCCCTGCAGGCTTCGATTCCTGTCAGCATATGAGATCGGAAAGCCCGGGGAACAAGGGCAGAAGAAGAGAGGAAAGGTACATTATGAAGAACGTAGTAGTAGGTCAGTCCGGCGGTCCTACAGCCGTCATCAACTCCTCCATCGCTGGCGTATATGCCGGTGCCAAGGCAGCAGGCGCGGAGCATGTATATGGCATGATTCACGGAATCGAGGGCTTCCTTCAGGATAAGCTTGTTGATCTGGACAAGTATCTTGCAGATCCCATGGGAATTGAGCTTCTCAAGAGAACTCCTTCCGCATTTCTGGGCTCCTGCCGCTTCAAGATGCCCAAGATTGAGGGACACGAGGATGTTTACGAGAACGTCTTCAAGATCATGGAGGAGCATGACATTGATACCCTGTTCTATGCAGGCGGCAATGACTCCATGGATACCGTTAAGATGCTGAGCGACTATGCGAAGGAGCACGGCAAGAAGGAGCTGTTCATGGGTGTTCCGAAGACCATCGACAACGACCTTCCTGTTACGGATCACTGCCCCGGATATGGCTCCGCAGCGAAGTATATTGCAACAACCCTGAAGGAAGTTATCCGTGACAACGAGTCCTTCGGCGCAGCAAAGCCCACCATCGTGATCGCAGAGATCATGGGCCGCGATGCCGGATGGCTGACCGCAGCAGCAGCTCTGGCAAAGGGTGATGACTGCAGCGGCGTGGATGCAATTTATCTTCCGGAGAGAGTTTTCGATGTAGACAAGTTCCTGGATAAGGTAGAGCACCTTTCCAAGACCAAGAGATCGGTTGTCATCGCTGTTTCCGAAGGCCTGAAGCTTGCGGACGGCCGCTATGCATGCGAGCTCGGTGATGCTTCCGATAAGGTAGACGCATTTGGCCACAAGCAGCTTTCCGGAACCGCTTCTGCACTTTGCAAGCTGGTTGCTGACCGCACTGGCTGCAAGACCCGTGCAATTGAGTTCTCCACCATGCAGAGAGCAGCGACTCACGTTGCTTCCCTGACCGATATCAACGAAGCCTTCACAGCAGGAAAGATGGCTGCTGAGGCTGCAGCACAGGGCGAGACCGGTGAGATGGTAATCTTCAAGAGAGTGAATACGGAGGCTGAGCCGTACCGTATCGAGTTCTCCAAGTTTGACATTCACCAGATCGCTAACGGCGTGAAGAACGTTCCTCAGGAGTGGATCAATGAGGACGGCGATGATCTGACCGAGGATTATGTGAAATATGCACGTCCGCTGATTCAGGGCGAGCTGCTTCCGTTCTGGGTAGACGGAACACCGCGTCACCTTGTCATGGAAGAACTGAAAGAGTTCTGATCCTGCGGATTCTGAGAATGGGTGCCGGAGGGAAATTCCTTCCCTCCGGTTTCTTTTCAATCAGCATTGGAAACGTTACCGGTAAAGTTAAGGGAAGGAGAAAAACTCATGAAAACACGGCCCACCAACATGCAAAGAGACATTCTTGCACTGAACATGGAGCAGCAGCTTTCGGATCTCGCCTCGAATAAATACGGCAAATCCCTTTCCGCCTGCTCGAACAAAGAGCTTTATTACATCATTCTTGATTATTGCAAGCGTCTTCTGGCCGTCACCGAGAGAAACACCGGCGAGAAGAAGATCTATTATATTTCTGCAGAATTCCTGATCGGAAAGCTTCTTTCCAACAATCTGATCAATCTGAAGATCTATGACAGAATGAATGAGATTCTGGCAAAGTACGGACGAAATCTTGCGGAGATTGAGGAGGCGGAGCCGGAGCCGTCTCTTGGAAACGGCGGACTTGGCCGACTGGCAGCGTGCTTTCTGGATTCCATTGCAACGCTCGGACTGCCGGGCGAGGGAATCGGACTGAACTATCACTATGGCCTGTTTCATCAGGTACTGGACGATCATCTTCAGAAGGCAGAAAAGGATCCCTGGATTGAAGCGGATTCCTGGGAGGTCAGAAGCGATGTTTCCTTCGACGTATATTTCGGCAAGCGCAAGGTGACCTCACACATGTATGACATTGATGTCATCGGCTACGATGCCGGTGTCAACAAGCTTCGTCTGTTCGATGTGGACACCGTGGACGATTCCCTGGTTGAGGAGGGAATTACCTTTGATAAGGATGAGATTGAGAAGAATCTGACGCTGTTCCTGTATCCGGACGATTCCGATGAGAAGGGACGCCTTCTTCGCATTTACCAGCAGTATTTCATGGTCAGCAATGCAGCTCAGTGGATTCTTCGCGAGATGAAGGCGAAGCAGTATGATCTGCGTCACCTCTATGATCATGCCGTGATCCAGATCAATGACACACACCCGACGCTGGTGATCCCGGAGCTGATCCGGATCCTGACTGAGGACAAGGCACTCTCCATGGATGAGGCGATTGAGGTGGTATCGCAGACCTGCGCATACACGAACCACACCATCCTTGCAGAGGCTCTGGAAACCTGGCCGATGGAATATCTGGAAAAGGTGGTTCCACAGCTGGTTCCGATCATCAAGGAGCTGGATCGCCGCGTCCGTGCGAAATACAAGGATCCGGATGTACAGATCATTGATGCAGATGGTCGCGTTCATATGGCCTATATCGACATTCACTACGGCTTCTCCGTAAACGGCGTTGCAGCCATTCATACGGAGATCCTTGAGGATACGGAGCTCCACAAGTTCTACGAGATCTATCCGCAGAAGTTCAACAACAAGACAAACGGCATCACCTTCCGCAGATGGCTGCTTTCCTGCAACCATGAGCTTGCCAACTATCTTTCAGAGACCATCTCCGATGCGTACAAGAAGGATGCGAACCGGCTGGAGGATCTGCTGCAGTATCAGAATGACAGCGCAGTTCTTGACCGCATCGGCGAGATCAAGCAGAACAACAAGCTGGCTCTTACGGAGTACATCCGCGAACATGAGGGCGTGGAGTTGGATCCGAACGGTATTTTTGATATCCAGATCAAGCGCCTTCATGAGTACAAGCGCCAGCAGATGAACGCACTGTACATCATTCATAAGTATCTGGAGATCAAGAATGGTAAGAAACCGGTCCGCCCGCTGAACTTTATTTTCGGTGCAAAGGCGGCTCCTGCCTACATCATCGCGCAGGACATCATTCATCTGCTTCTTGTGCTGCAGGATATCATCAACAATGATCCGGATGTGAATCCTTACATGCATCTGGTGTTCGTGACCAACTACAATGTTACCTATGCAGAGAAGCTGATCCCGGCCTGCGAGATTTCCGAGCAGATTTCACTGGCCTCCAAGGAGGCCTCCGGTACGTCCAACATGAAGTTCATGCTGAACGGAGCCGTGACGCTGGGAACCGCTGACGGCGCGAACGTGGAGATTCATGATCTGGTTGGTGATGACAACATTTACATGTTCGGCATTGATTCGGAGACCGTCATCAATCACTACAAAAATGCGGATTATGTATCCAGAGACTATTATGAAAAGAGTCCTGTGATCAAGGAAGCCGTTGACTTTATCGTCGGACCGCAGTGCATGAAGATCGGACACAAGGAGAACCTGGAGAGGCTGTACAATGACATCCTGAACAAGGACTGGTTCATGGCACTCATCGATCTGGAAGATTACATTAAGGTCAAGAACCAGATGTTTGCAGATTATGAGGATCGGAAGCACTGGAATCAGATGAGCCTTGTCAACATTGCAAAGGCCGGCTTTTTCTCCAGTGACCGCACCATTGCAGAGTACAACCGCGATATCTGGAGACTGAAATAAATAAAACAGCGACAGAAAAGATCCGCCCCGGAGCACGTCTGAGAGTTTTGTCAGAAGCGTGCTCCGGGGCGATTGTTTTTCGCAGGATATGTCAGAGCTGTGCTGCCGGGGGATTGTTTTTCGCAGATGTAAAGCTCGGGATGCAAAATGTGATAAGATGGACCTCAGAATCATCGCTGAAGAATCTGCATCAGGAAAAGGAATTGAGATATGGAAATGGATCTTTTCGACTATATGAGGGAGAAGAATACAGAGAATGAATCTCCCCTGGCGGCAAGGCTCCGTCCGCGGACGCTGGACGAGGTGGTGGGCCAGCAGCACATCATCGGGAAGGATAAGCTGCTTTACCGCGCGATCAAGGCGGACAAGCTGGGAAGCGTTATTTTCTACGGCCCTCCCGGAACAGGTAAAACAACACTCGCCCGCGTGATTGCCAATACGACCTCGGCGCAGTTCTGCCAGATCAACGCAACGTCTGCCGGAAAGAAGGACATGGAGGATGTCATTTCGAAGGCGAAGACAAATCTTGGCGGATATGGGAAGAAGACCATTCTGTTTATCGATGAGATCCACCGGTTCAACAAGGGGCAGCAGGATTACCTGCTTCCCTACGTGGAGGACGGAACCATTACGCTGATCGGAGCCACTACAGAAAATCCTTACTTCGAGGTGAACAGCGCTCTGATTTCAAGATCCATGATTTTCGAGCTCAAGCCCCTGTCCTCCGATGACATCCGTGAGCTCTTGACCAGAGCGGTCAATGATCCGGAGCGGGGGATGGGAAGCTATCATGCGGTTCTGGACGACGATGCAAGGGATTTTCTTGCGGAGATTTCGGGCGGAGATGCGCGGCATGCGCTCAATGCCATTGAGCTTGGCGTTCTGACGACGGATCGCTCGAAGGAAGATGGGAAGATCCACATCACGCTGGAGGTTGCAAAGGAGTGCATTCAGAAACGTGTTGCGCGCTATGATAAAAAAGGCGATAATCACTATGATACGATCTCGGCTTTTATCAAGAGTATGCGCGGGTCCGATCCGGACGCTGCGGTGTATTATCTTGCCCGGATGATGGAGGCTGGAGAAGAGCCTGAATTTATTGCACGCCGTATTATGATCTGTGCGGCAGAGGACGTCGGAAATGCGGACCCGAATGCGCTTCGGGTGGCGACTACGGCAAGCCTTGCGGCGGAGCGGATCGGCTGGCCGGAGTCCCAGATTATTCTTGCGCAGGCTGCGGAATATGTGGCAACGGCACCGAAGTCGAACACGGCAGTGGAATCGATCGAAGCGGCAAGAAAGCTCGTGCAGGAAACCGGAGATCTTCCGATTCCGCCCTATCTGCAGGATACGCATTATCAGGCGGCATCGAAGCTTGGAAGAGGGATCGGATATCAGTATGCACATATATATGAGGAGCATTATGCCGGGCAGCCTTGTCTTCCGGAGAAGCTTCGCGGAATCCGGCTTTATCAGCCGTCGGAGAACGGCTACGAGCAGAAGATCCGGGAACGGATGGCACATCTGACGGGAGATCTCCGCTATACCGAGAAGGAGAAGAGCCTTCCCAGGGATCACCAACAGGATGACAGATAACAGCAGGCTTTAATATGGGAGGAAATTATGGCAACGAACGCAGAGAAGGCACTGGAGCTCCACAAGGAGTGGAAGGGGAAGATTTCAACCGAGGCGAAGTGTGAGGTGAAGACCAGAGAGGATCTGGCGCTTGCCTATACACCGGGCGTTGCAGAGCCCTGCAAGGTCATCCATGAGGATCCGAAGGAAGCCTATACCTATACCCTGAAGCAGAATACCATTGCGGTTGTCAGTGATGGATCCGCGGTTCTGGGACTTGGCAACATCGGCCCGGAGGCTGCGATGCCGGTTATGGAGGGCAAGGCCGTTCTGTTCAAGGAATTCGGCGGGGTGAATGCCTTCCCGATCTGCCTGAAAACGCAGGATGTGGACGAGATCGTAGAGACCGTTCAGCGCCTGGAGCCCACCTTCGGCGGAATCAATCTGGAGGATATCAGCGCGCCGCGCTGCTTTGAAATCGAACGCCGTCTGAAGGAGACCATGAACATTCCGGTCTTCCATGACGATCAGCACGGAACGGCCATTATTGTTCTTGCCGGTGTCATCAATTCCCTGAAGCTCACCGGAAAGAAAAAGGAAGACTGCCGCATCGTTGTCAACGGCTCCGGTGCAGCCGGAATTGCGATCAGTAAGCTTCTTCTGCGCTATGGCTTCCGTCATCTTGTGATCTGCGATTCCAAGGGCATCATCAGCAGAGACCGTGAGAATCTGAACTGGATCAAGAAGGAGATGCTGGAGGTTACCAATCTGGACAATCAGAACGGAACCCTTGCCGATGCACTGGTCGGAGCCGATATTTTTATTGGCGTTAGCGCACCGAACAGCGTCACGGAGGAAATGGTCCGTTCCATGAACAAGGACGCGATTTTGTTTGCCATGGCAAATCCTGTTCCGGAAATTATGCCGGATCTTGCAAAGGCAGCCGGAGCCCGCATTGTCGGAACCGGACGAAGTGATTTCCCGAATCAGGTCAATAATGTTCTGGTCTTCCCCGGAATTTTCAAGGGGGCACTGGAAGGAAAGGCACGTCAGATCACCGAGGACATGAAGCTTGCTGCCGCGGAGGCACTTGCCGGAATTGTATCCGATGAGGAGCTGAATGAAGAGTTTATCCTGCCGGAGGCCTTCAATCCGAAGGTTTCGGAAGTGGTTTCGGCAGCAGTGCGTGAGAATATTACGGAAGAGAACAGGCTTTTCTGATGGAAGCAGTTGCAATTTACAAGTTGATCATTCTCTATATGCTGGATCGCGCGGGTGGTGAGCTGACCATGCCGCGCACCAGCTCTTTTCTGATTGAGAACGGGTATGCGAATTTCGAGACGTTACTCCAGACCTATGATGAAATCGAGCAGAACGGTTTTGTGACCGAGAGGAGCATGGGCGGTAAGACCTTTCTTCAGATCACGGAGGAAGGTGAGGAGACGCTGGGCTTTTTTGCGGACCAGCTCCCCGACGGCATCAAGCAGCAGGTTCGCACCTATCTGAAGGACATGGGACGCGAGATTGCGAATGAAGAGTCCATTTTCGGGGAGTATTATCGCTCGACGTTCGGCGATTATACCACGCATCTCGTGGTGAAAGAGAGTGGACATCCGGTTATTTCACTGGATCTGTCTGTTCCGGACGAAGAGACGGCGAAGAAGGCGGTATCCGGTTGGAAGGAGAAAAGCAGCGAGCTTTACCAGCAGCTTGTGGAGATGCTGCTCGGCTGAGAGGATGCCGGAGAGCTGTGAAGAAAAGAAATTCTTGCTAATTGTAACCGGGGGGCGTATTATAAATCAGATGCTATGCCGCCATGGCGGAACTGGTAGACGCGCGGGACTTAAAATCCCGTTCTGGCAACAGAGTGCGGGTTCGATTCCCGCTGGCGGCATCTTTTCAAGAACCTTGTACTTTCAACGAAAACGGTTGCAAACGTTGAAAATACAAGGTTTTTTGATTCTTTTCCGCGATGAGACACGTAATAATCTCTGTACGGAAGAACAGTTCGTCAGGAATGCATTTTGTGGGAAGGATGCATCCCTGTACGCAAAAATGGTCGTTCAGGGATGCATCCGGGGGAAGAAATAATCCCTGCAGAACAAAAGAGCAGGATTAGGATGAATCCGGCCGGATGAAATCATCCCTGCGGAAGAAAAGAGCAAGCCAGGGATGAATCCGAGCAGAAGAAATCATCCCTGCAGAACAAAAGGGCAAGCCAGAGATGAATCCGGAAGGAAAAAATAATCCCTGCGGAAGAAAAGAGCAAGCTGGGGATGAATCCGGAAGGAAGAAATCATCCCTGTGGAACAAAAGAGCAAGCCAGAGATGAATCCGAGGAGAAGAAATAATCCCTGCGGAAGAAAAGAGCAAGCCAGAGATGAATCCGGGAGGAAGAAATCATCCCTGCGGAAGAAAAGAGCAAGCTGGGGATGAATCCGGAAGGAAGAAATCATCCCTGTGGAACAAAAGAGCAAGCCAGAGATGAATCCGAGGAGAAGAAATAATCCCTGCGGAAGAAAAGAGCAAGCCAGAGATGAATCCGGAAGGAAGAAATAATCCCTGCGGAACAAAAGAGCAAGATAGAGATGAACCTCAAAAGACGGGACACCCCCAAAGAATACGAGGGCAACCCCAAAGAATACGAGGACATTCCTCTATGAACGATATTCATATCACCAAAGAAAAAATTGACAAGGAGCACATTGGCTGTGTCATGTCCGGCAGACGGCGCGGCGTCAGGTCAGGTACATTTACAATGCGAGGAGAAAATGAAATGGATGAGGGGATACAGCTGACACCGCAGCAGGTGCAGCGGGATCTGGATGCGCTTGGAGAATACAATGCCGCGCCTGAAGAACACAATGCCGCGCCTGAAGAATACAATGCCGCGCCTGGACAATACAGAACCGCAGATGTGGACCGGCTGATTCGCCGATATGTAAAACAGAAGGCAGATGTGTCGCTTTTACGGGAACACATTCTGATGCAGCAGCAGTTTCACCGGATTTATTTCTATGTCAGTCTGGAGCAGATTAAGGATGCAAACGAGCGGATGCAATTCATTCATGAGAATCTGCTGTTTACAGACTGGTGGCACACGGATCAGCTCATTCGCTATGCAGCAAAGCTGGATTTTGAAATGGCTATGAGCTATGCAGAGGAATATGTGGATTCTGAGGATCCTTTTGTCCGCCGCTGGGGATATGTCATGTTCATTTCCGATTTGGGCCGGAAGCATGCGGATCGGCTGCTGCCGCTGATGAAGGAGGATGACCAGTACTACGTGCAGATGGCAGAGGCGTGGCTGATTGCAGAGCTTGCCGTCAACGAGCCGGAAGCGGTGTATCAGTGGATGAAGGATTGCGGACTTTCGTATTCGATCTGCGGCAAGGCAATTCAGAAAATCTGTGATTCTTACCGGATTTCGAAGGACTGGAAGGGACGCTTTCAAGCACTGCGCTCGAAATGGAAGCAGCGAGGTAGAAAGAGATAAAAAAGGATCGGGCAAAGCAGTCTGCCCGATCCCGCGCATGAATTTCCGCGCATGAATTTCCGCACACGAATTTCCGCACATGAATTTCCACGCATGAATTTCCGCGCACGAATTTCCGCACACGAATTTCTGCGCATGAATTTTTAAGAAATTTTAAAGAACGAGGCTCGGAGCCATATAGACTCTTGTCAGAAGCTCCTGGTTCAGAGCGTACAGGCCCTTGGGATCAGAGCCAAACAGCTCGAACTTCTTGATGAGATCCTCGGCATTTTTCTCTTCTTCGCCCTGCTCCTTCACGAACCAGTCAAAGCACTGCATGGTGCGATAGTCGTGTACGGCATCTGCGGCCTGGTAGATGGTATTGATGAGACTTGTGACGTAGCGCTCATGCTCCAGACCGAACCGCAGCGGATCGTCCAGCTTTGCATAGGCTTTATCCGGCCCGGCAACGGCATCCAGTGTAACGGCCTCTCCGTTGTTCTGCAGGTACTTGCGCATCAGCATGGCATGGTCACGCTCTTCCTGCGCCTGCACGTCATACCAGTTGCCGAAGCCATCCAGCCCCTTGTCGTAGTAGTAATCCGCAAAATCCAGATACAGATATGCGGAGTAAAACTCTTTGTTGATCTGGGTATTGATCAGGTCTTTTACTTTTTTATCCAACATCGTCGAAACCTCCTCTTTTTTCGGTGTTTTACATTTCCTATCATAGACTCTTCCTGACAGCAGGAACAGCAGAACCTGAAAATCAGGCAGAATTTTAGCATATTTTGTTGTAATCATATTCTGTGATGGACAACAAGGCTCCAGGGGATTTTCTGCTTCCGGAAACTTGCGGGAGACGGTTTTGCAGTATAATATTTGAGAAATAACCAGACAGAAGGAGGAGCATGAGCTGGTGCAGTGACCGAGGGCCTTCATCTCTCCGGAAGAAACTGGATCAACGAAAAGGGGAAGCAAAATGGATAATCAGAAAATACAGGAAATTATTGCAAGCTGTGATCACACCCTGCTGAAGGTGGATGCGACCTGGGAGCAGATCCGGGCGATCTGCGATGATGCGGTCAGCTACGGAACGGCCAGCGTCTGCATTCCGCCGTCTTACGCGAAACAGGCGGTGGAATACATGAAGGGGCAGATTCCGGTCTGCGTGGTGATCGGGTTCCCGAACGGGTATTCCACGACGGCCTCCAAGGTGTTCGAGGCAAGAGATGCCATTGAAAACGGAGCGTCCGAGGTGGATATGGTCATCAATGTCGGCTGGGTTAAGGATGGACTTTATGACAAGGTCCTGGATGAAATCCGGCAGATTAAGAAGGCAGTGGGAGATCATGTTCTGAAGGTGATCATTGAGACCTGTCTTCTTACGGAGGAAGAGAAGATCCGGATGTGCGAGGTGGTGACGGAGAGCGGAGCAGACTTCATCAAGACCTCTACCGGCTTTTCGACAGCGGGAGCAACCTTCGAGGATGTGAAGCTGATGAAGGAGCATGTCGGCCCCGGAGTTCAGGTCAAGGCGGCCGGAGGCATTTCCACACTGGAGGACGCCGAGAAATTTCTGGAGCTTGGAGCCACGAGACTTGGAACCAGCCGTGTGATCCGGCTTGTGAAGGAGCTGGCCTGAGCGAACGGATTCGACGTTTACGGCTGCAATCCGTCCGGCGATGGGCTGAGGCCGCATCAGCTCCATCCGCCGTCCACGGTCACAATCTGGCCGGTGAGGTAGGCGGGAGCATGAATCAGAGAGAGAACGGCCCTGGCAATTTCAGAAGGCTGCGCAAAACGACCGGCGGGGATTTCTTCGGAAAGCTCCGCCTTTTCTTCTGCACTGAGCTGCGCGTTCATCCGGGTGTCCACGCAGCCGCAGGCAATGGCGTTGACCGGGATCCCGGAAGGAGCAAGCTCCTTTGCAAGAGCACGAGTGAGGGAATTGACACCGCCCTTTGTGGCGGAGTAGGCTGCCTCGCAGGAGGCACCGACATTTCCCCAGACGGAGGAGATGTTCAGAATACGGCCAGGAACACCTTCCCCTGACCTCCGGTTCTTCAGAAAGAGCGGGATGGCGGCCCTTGATGTATAGAAGACGGAGGAGAGATTGACGGAGAGAATCCGGTCCCATTCTTCGTCGGTCATGTCCTGAAGAAGGCCGATATGCGCGATTCCTGCGTTGTTGACCAGTAGAGTCAATGACGGTATTTTCTCAAAAAGACGGGAAACAGAGGCAGAATCTCCCATGTCGCAGAGAAAGCTCTCTGCGCAAATGCCATACCCGGTCTCCAGCTCCTTTGCAAGCGCGGTCAGCTCTGACATAGAATGGGAGCAGGTGAGGAACAGATTCCAGCCGTTTTGTGCCAGTGCTTCTGCAATTGCTCTCCCGATTCCGCGGGACGCCCCGGTCACAAGGGCTGTGCGGGGAATCATTTCGTAATCTGCCATATCCAATCCGTATTCCTTTCGTGGTAAAATATGACTCATCATACCATCTGGCGGAAAAGAAAGAAAACAGAGGAATTGTAAAATATGCGCGTAGAACGAAAGACCGACACAGGGAACAGTGTAATCCGTCTGTTCTTTGTGGTTCTTGCCATCGCGGCTCAGGTCTATTTTCTCTATATTTTAATAGCCTGGCTGAATGGGTATTCCACCTGGATCCATATCGTCACGGAGACCATCGCGGTTCTGCTGGTGCTTCTGATTTACGGGAAGCACACCACAACCTCGATGAAGCTGCCGTGGATCATGCTGATTACAGCCGTCCCGATCCTTGGCGTCATCCTGTGGTTCCTGATGGAGAGCAGACTGGCAACGCATCCGATGAAGAAGCGCTTTGAGGACATTGACCGGGACTTAACTGCTTTTCTGCAGCAGGAAAACGGTGTGCAGTCTTCCCTGAAGGAGCAGAATTCTCAGGCGGCAGGAATTGCAAACTATCTCTGGAGCAAGGGGAGTTTTCCGCTGTACCGAAATGACAGCTGCCGGTACTATGCCGATGCGGCAGAGGCGCTGGAGGCTCAGCTTGCGGATCTCTCCCGCGCGGAGAAGTTTATTTTCATGGAGTACTTTGCCATCGAGGACAAGGAGTCCTTTGCACGAATCCATGCGGTCCTTGCGCAGAAGGTGAAGGAGGGTGTGGAGGTCCGTCTGTTCTATGACGATGTTGGAAGCATCAGCTTTATCAACGGAGGCTTTCGCGCGAAGATGGAGGCAGACGGGATCCGGACAAGAGTCTTCAATCCGGTCCTTCCGAGCCTTCGCGTGTTCATGAACAACCGGGATCACCGGAAGATCACGGTGATTGACGGGAAGATTGCCTATACCGGCGGATATAACCTTGCCAACGAGTATTTTAACGTGACGCATCCCTACGGGGAGTGGAAGGATGCCGGAATCCGTCTGACCGGACCTGCGGTGAGAACCTAC
>HF986562.1:27877-34382 GCA_000431495.1 Firmicutes bacterium CAG:791
CACGACGATTTTCCTGGAGATGTGGAATGCCATCCGTGCGACCGATAAGGACGACAGGGAATTTGAAGGGTACTTCCGGGAGCATGCCGAAGGCTCAGTGGATGGCTTTGTGCAGCCGTATGCAGATTCCCCGCTGGACGAGGAGCAGGTCGGCGAGAGTGTTTATATGTCGATTGCAAACGGCGCTTTGAATTATTTGTATTTTGTCACGCCCTATCTGATTCTGACGGATGAAATGAGCCGGGCAATCACGCTGGCGGCGGAGCGCGGCGTGGATGTGCGGATTGTGACGCCGGGAATTCCGGACAAGAAGATTACCTACCAGCTGACAAGATCGTATTATGCGCAGCTTGTGCGCAAGGGAGTCCGGATTTTTGAATTTACGCCGGGCTTCTGCCATGCAAAATGCTGTGTCAGCGATGATTTTATTGCGACCTGCGGCACCATCAACCTGGATTACCGGAGTTTGTATCATCATTTCGAGGATGGCTGCGTCATGTATGGGACGCAGGCCGTGCAGGATGTGAAAAAGGATCTGGACGGACTTCTGGAAAGAAGCCGCGAGGTCACAGGTCTCTACCGCGACGGACAGCAGAGTCTGCTGATTCGAATCTTCCGCTGCGTGCTGCGCCTGGCTGCACCGCTGATGTAGAAGCCGGGGATCAAACCGATGTGAATCATAAAGGGGGAAACATTATGGCATTTTCATCAAACAGTTACCAGCAGCTGGGCTTTGGCGACCGGACGTTCGCGCTGAACGAAAGGGAGCAGAAGCGCCTTGAGAAATCATGGGCCGGACGGTTTGCGGAAGAGATCTTTCCGCGGATCGACGAGAAGATTTTCCTGCCGCTGTATTCCAGCATCTCCACGAAGCCGAGCGGCCCGGTCAATGTGATTGTCGGAGCACTGATTCTGGAGGAAATTTTCGGACTTTCCGATGCAGAGGTGGTGGACAATTGCATCTGTGATATCCGTTATCAGACGGCGCTTCACACGACCAGCGAGCTGGTGCAGCCGGTTTCGGAGAGAACGCTGCAGCGTTTCCGGAAAAAACTGACGGATTATGAGAGGGAGCAGGGGACCGATCTTCTTCATATCTGCATGGAGAATTTCAGCAAGGAGCTGGATCAGCTGATCGGGGAGGTGCTTCCGGACTGTGAAAAGGACAGTGCAGCGATTGAGAAGGGAATCATTCGCGGCAAAGGCGCAGCTTCTTTTGACGAGTCCATTCTGCGTGATCCGGAGCAGTTTAAAATCGGCGTTCTTCCGGCACATTCCGACCATGTCTGTTATGCGTCGGCGAAGGAGATGGAAGAAGAGAAGACGTCGCTTCGATTTTCCCTGAACGGCCTGTGGCGCTTTTCCTATGCGAGAAATCCGAAGTCCGCGATTCGCGGCTTTGAAAAAATGACCTTCGACTGCAAGAGCTGGGACGAGATTCGTGTTCCTGCGCATATGCAGATGGAAGGATATGATGCACCGGCCTATATCAATCTGCAGTATCCGTGGGATGGCAGAGAAAAGCTAAGGCCCGGCGAAATTCCCACGCAGTTTAATCCGGTCGGCAGCTATGTGAAATATTTCCGGGTTCCGGATGGGATGCAGGGGAAGCCGCTGTATATTTCCTTCCAGGGAGTGGAGAGCGGATATGCGCTCTGGCTGAACGGAAGCTTTGTCGGCTACAGTGAGGATACCTTTACACCCTCAGATTTTGACCTGACGCCGTATGTGCAGGAGGGGGAGAACAAGCTGGCGGTCCGCGTGTTCAAATGGACGAGCTCAAGCTGGCTGGAGGATCAGGATTTCTACCGCTTCAGCGGAATTTTCCGCGATGTCTATCTGTACACGGTTCCGGAGGTACATGTGCAGGATCTGAAAATCCGGACGCTTCTGGATGCGTCCTGCACACAGGCAAACCTTGTCCTGAATCTGAAGCTTGCAGAGCCCGCGGAGGACCTCCAAGGGGAAAAGCACATCTACGGATACACGGAGTACCGCCTGGAAAAGGATGGAAGAATCGTTCTTTCCGGAGAATCGGACAACGAACAGGACAATGAGATCACGGAACGGGTGGCGGAGCCGGCGCTCTGGTCGGCGGAGGATCCGCAGCTGTATGATCTGTATCTGATTCTGCATGCAAAGTCCGGACAGGCAGTGGAATTCATCCATGAAAAGGTCGGATTCCGCCGTTTTGAAATGAAGGACGGTCTGATGTGCCTGAACGGGAAGCGGATTGTCTTCAACGGTGTCAACCGGCATGAATTTACCTGCGACAATGGCCGCGCCGGGATGAGCAAGGAGCAGATGCGCCGCGATCTTACGATTATGAAGCGCAACAACATCAATGCCATCCGCACCAGCCACTATCCGGATGACACGGAGCTGTACCGTCTCTGCGATGAATACGGACTGTATCTGATTGCGGAGAACAATATGGAAACCCACGGCTCGTGGGCGAATAAGGAGCGCTCCGGCGCAGAGAATATCGTTCCGGGAGATCATAAGGAGTGGGAGGCCGTCCTTCTTGACCGCGTGAATTCCTGCTATCAAAGAGACAAGAATCATCCGGCGATTCTCATCTGGTCCTGCGGAAACGAGTCCTACGGAGGAAGCGTGATCTATGAGATGTCAAGACGCTTCCATCAGCTCGATCCGGACCGTCTGGTGCACTACGAGGGAGTTTTCAACGATCGCAGATACAATGTGACCTCGGATATGGAAAGCCAGATGTATCCGCCGGTGGAGAGCATCAAGAAGTTCCTCGCCGAGCATCCGGACAAGCCGTTTATCTGCTGTGAGTACACACACTCCATGGGCAACTCCAACGGAGGCATGTTCAAGTACACGCAGCTTGCGGAGACAGAGCCAAGGTATCAGGGCGGTTTTATCTGGGATTTTGCGGATCAGTCGCTGCGGAAAAAAGATCGATACGGAAACGAGTACCAGGCCTACGGCGGAGACTGCATGGAGCGGCCGACGGACTACAGCTTCTCCGGAAACGGAATTGTGGCGGCAGACCGTCTGGAATACCCGAAGCTTCAGGAGATAAAATTCCTCTATCAGAATATTTCCGTGCGCTTTGAGGACAGACGGTTTACGGTTGTGAACCGGAACCTGTTCGTGTCGACGGACCGCTATGCATGCATAGTCTCTCTTGAAAAGGAAGGAAAGCTTGTCTGCGAGGAGGAGGTCCTGACAGCGACAGCACCCCTGCAGGAAGAGACGTACGAGCTGCCGTTTGCAATTCCGGAGGAAAAGGGCGAATATGCGGTGACGGTGTCCTTCCGGCTGAAGGAGAGAACGCTGTGGGCAGAAGCGGGCTATGAGCTTGCGTTTGGACAGAATGTTGTCACGGTTTCCGAAGAGGGCTCTCCGGAGCAGTGCGGACGTTCCGGGCAGGGGAATTTTCTGCCGCAGAAGGCTGAGGCCCCGGAGCTGATTGACGGAACCTTTAACTTCGGCGTAAAGGGAGCGGATTATGATGCATTGTTCTCCATGCTGAACAAGATGGGGCTGAAGTCATATCGCTATGGCGGGAAGGAAATGATTGAGCTTCCGCCGCGGCCGAATTTCTGGAGAGCTCCGACCGACAATGACAAGGGAAACAATATGCCGGGAAGATACGGCATGTGGAAGCTTGCGAGCCTGTATGCCTCTGAGTTCCCCGCAGAGGGTGCAGGGACTCTTCCGCTGGAAGAGCTCAGAAAGTACCCGAAGGTGGAAAAGACGGGAGGTGCGATCGCAATTACATACCGGCTCTTCCTTCCGACCGTGCCGGAGAGTGAAATGCTTCTGACCCTTCGCTTCCATATGGATGGAACGGTTGACTTCATTATGGATTATGAGCCGGACGGAAAGGTGCCTCCGATGCCGGAGTTCGGCCTCCTCTTTACCATGAATGCCGATTACGATCAGCTCACCTGGTATGGAAACGGACCGGAGGAAACCTACTGCGACCGCGATCAGGGGGCAAAGCTCGGCATATATTCCGGAAGCGTCCGGGATCAGATGACGCGGTATCTTGTTCCGCAGGAGTGCGGCAACAAGACAGGGGTGCGCTGGGCAAAGGTGACGGACCGCCGCGGCAGAGGGCTTCTTTTCTCTGTTCCGGAAGGCCAGAGTATGAATTTCTCCGCACTTCCCTGGACTCCGGATGAGGTTGAGAATGCAGCGCATCACACAGAGCTTCCGCCGGTGCATCACACGATTGTCCGCTGCTCGCTGAAACAGATGGGAGTTGCCGGCGATGACAGCTGGGGCGCAAGAACACAGGAGGAGTTTCTTCTGAGCAACCGGGAGCATCTTCATTTCGAGGTGTCGATGAGAGGAATCTGATCCGGGTTCTGCCATGAAGAAAATGAGAAGGATCTGATCGGAAAAAGACCTTGACACGGTATTTGCAGAATGCTATTCTAACCTGCAGAGATCGCAGAAAGGTCTTTTTTTTATGCGCGAAAGCCACAGGAAGCGGAGCGCAGTCACCGGGAGGCAGTGAAATCAGAAGAGCTGCCGATTACCGGAGTATAGTTCATCATTTGGAGGTAAAGACTATGCGTACAAGAATCACCCTGGCTTGCACGGAATGCAAGCGCCGCAACTATAACACGACCAAGGATAAGAAGACTCATCCGGATCGTATGGAAATCAAGAAGTACTGCAGATTCTGCAGAAAGCATACCCTGCACAAAGAGACGAAGTAATCTGGCTGTTCTTTGGAGGATCGTATGAGCAAAGACAAAACAAAAGCCAAAGAGTCCAAGGCTGCATTATTTTTCAAGGGCGTAAGGGCGGAGTTCCGCAAGATCATCTGGCCTGACCGCGACACCCTGCTGAAGCAGCTGGCAGCAGTTCTGGTTGTCACTGTTCTGCTCGGCGTTGTCATTGCACTGATTGACTTTGGATTCCAGAATCTGATCGATCTTCTGACAGGAATTACCATCGGCGGCTGATTACTCCTCGATGATTCTTGTGGAAGCTGTTTCAGATCAGAAGAGGTAAATCAATGGCAGATAAGAAAGAAGCAAAAGTCCGTGTCAGAGCCGGCGTTCTTCCGGAGGTTCGCGAAATCAGAAGACCGGACTTCACGAAGAAGGCAGCTGACATCGAAAAGGCTGAGGCAGAGCGTGTCCTGAATCAGGGCGATGCGGCTTCGGACGAGGCGCAGGCAGCAGCGGTTGCGCAGTCTCTGGAAGCACAGGAGGAGGCGGGCGCAGACGGCGAGCAGCTGGATGAGAGTGCGATCAGTGATGTCGCAAGATGGTATGTGGCACATACATATTCCGGATACGAGAACAAGGTGCGGGAAGGCCTGATCAAGACGGTGGAGAACCGCCATCTGGAGAATCAGATCTTTGAGGTCACGGTTCCCATGCAGGACGTGTATGAGCTTAAGAACGGCGCGAAGAAGCTGACACAGAAGAAGCTTTTCCCGGGCTATGTTCTGGTCAGAATGATCATGAACGACGAGACCTGGTACGTCGTCCGCAACACCAGAGGTGTGACGGGCTTTGTCGGACCGGGATCCAAGCCGGTTCCGCTTTCGGAAGCAGAGATGAAGAATCTGGGCATCCGTTCGGCGGATACGAAGATTGATTTCGCAGAGGGCGACAGCGTGGCTGTCATCGCGGGCGTATGGAAGGATACCCTGGGCATCGTTTCCAAACTCGATTATACCAAGCAGATCGCAACCATCAGCGTGGAGCTCTTCGGAAGAGAGACACCGGTCGAAATCAGCTTTGCAGAGCTTCGCAAGACGAACTGAGCAGAGACCGGAAACGGCAGGCAAGTTCGGAGAAGGCAATTGTCTTCGCTTGAATCATTTGGACAAGACAGGTATTATATTGCCTGATTGTTGCCGCGTGGCAGTTATATGCGGCGAATAGCCGGAATGACCCGGCACCGTAATGTGCGGGAGCAGGAGCCACCTGCGATGACCGCAAAGGAGGAAAAACATGGCTAAGAAAGTAGAAGGTTACATCAAATTACAGATCCAGGCCGGCAAAGCAACCCCTGCACCGCCTGTAGGACCTGCACTCGGACAGCATGGTGTCAACATTGTTGAGTTCACCAAGCAGTTCAACGCTCGGACAGCAGATATGGGTGACACGGTCATCCCTGTCATCATTACTGTTTATGCAGACAGATCTTTCAGCTTCATCACGAAGACCCCTCCGGCAGCAGTTCTTCTGAAGAAGGCAGCAGGCATTCAGAAGGCTTCCGGTGTGCCGAATAAGACCAAGGTTGCATCTGTTACCAAGGCACAGGTTGAGGAAATTGCCAAGACCAAGATGCCCGATCTGAACGCAGCTTCCCTTGAGGCAGCAGCAAGCATGATCGCAGGAACTGCCCGCAGCATGGGCATCACCGTTACAGACTGACAGATCAGAATTGGAGGTTAAATCATGAAGCACGGAAAGAAATATGTTGAAGCCGCTAAACTGATCGACAGGTCCAAGGTTTATGAGGCAGAAGAGGCAGTTGCTCTGGTAAAGAAGAGCGCAACCGC
>HF986562.1:34474-48429 GCA_000431495.1 Firmicutes bacterium CAG:791
CAGATCCGCGGCGCGGTCGTTCTTCCTGCAGGTACCGGTAAGGACGTTCGCGTTCTGGTATTTGCAAAGGGCGCAAAGGCTGATGAAGCAGCTGCAGCAGGCGCAGATTTCGTCGGCGGCGAGGAGCTGATCCCGAAGATTCAGAAGGAAGGCTGGCTCGATTTCGACGTTGTCGTTGCAACTCCTGACATGATGAGCGTTGTAGGACGCCTTGGTAAGGTTCTCGGACCGAAGGGTCTGATGCCGAACCCGAAGGCTGGTACTGTAACGATGGATGTTACCAAGGCCATCGCTGATATCAAAGCCGGTAAGGTCGAGTACAGACTTGACAAGGCAAACATCATTCACGTTACTCTCGGAAAGGTATCTTTCACCGAGGAGCAGCTTATGCAGAACTTCAATGCTCTGATGGGCGCAATCGAGAAGGCGAAGCCGTCATCCGTAAAGGGTCAGTATCTGAAGAGCATCTCCATTGCAACCACAATGGGCCCTGGCGTGAAGATCGTCGCTAACAGATATTGATTGCTCTGACGTCGGGCGGAAACTGAGATTTCTTCTTGACGCAGGTATCTTGTTCTGTTATAGTACCAAATGGTTCAGATAGAACCAGCCGAAGACAGCAGGTGTCCGCAAGGACGTAATGCGCAGCAGCCTGCCGAGGATGATGAAGTGAAATTCGAGTCCCTCTGTCATGCGGCAGAGGGATTTTTCATTTATCTCCCTTGATCGGCAACAAAATCTACAAGGAGGTAAGAAATGGCAAAGATCGAAGAGAAAAAGCCTGTAGTACAGGAGATTTCCGAGAAGATCGAAGGCGCTGCATCCGTAGTGCTGGTTGATCACAGAGGACTGACCGTTGCCCAGGACACCGAGCTTCGTAAGCAGCTTCGTGAGGCTGGCGTACAGTACAAGGTCTACAAGAACACCATGATGCGTTTTGCATTCAAGGGAACAGACTTTGAGCAGCTTGATCAGTATCTTGACGGACCCAGTGCAGCAGCAATCTGCAAGGATGATGCAACTGCACCCGCAAGAATTCTCTATCAGTTTGCAGCTAAGGCAGACAAGCTCGAAATCAAAGGCGGTGTAGTAGAGGGCAAGGTCTACGATAAGGACGCTCTGGAAGAGATCTCCAAGATTCCTTCAAGAGAAGAGCTCCTTTCCAAGTTCCTTGGAAGCATCCAGTCTCCTCTCACCAACTTCGCTCGCGTTATCAATCAGATCGCAGAGCAGAAGGCAGAAGGCGGCGAGGCAGCAGCACCTGCAGCCGAGGAAGCTCCCGCAGCAGAAGCAGCTCCCGAAGCATAATTGTTTCTTTCGTAAGAAAGAGAGCAGCGGCATAACGCCGCAGAAATTCACAATAATAATTACAGGAGGTCATTTAAGATGGCAAAGTTATCTACCGCAGAATTTATCGATGCGATCAAAGAGTTATCCGTACTTGAGCTGAACGATCTCGTTAAGGCTTGCGAGGAAGAGTTCGGAGTATCTGCAGCAGCAGGTGTTGTTGTAGCAGCAGCAGGCGCTGGCGCAGCAGCAGAGGAAGAGAAGACTGAGTTCGACGTTGAGCTGACCGAGGTTGGCCCGAACAAGATCAAGGTTATCAAGGTTATCCGTGAGATCACCGGCCTTGGCCTGAAGGAGTCCAAGGATCTCGTTGAGGCAGCTCCGAAGGTTGTTAAGGAAGCAGCTCCGAAGGCAGAGGCTGACGACCTTAAGGCTAAGCTTGAGGCTGAGGGCGCTAAGGTTACTCTTAAGTAATTCTTGCGATCAGAGTCTGAACAGACAAAAGTCAACGAAACCCGTTGCCGGGAAACCGGCAGCGGGTTTTTTGCGTGGCGGGAGAGAGACGCCTGCGGGTACCTGGCGGTGCCAACGGCAGAATGTTCACTATTTTCAAAAAGTTTTCGTAAAACAGCTTGACCTTGCAGGAAACTTGCTTTAACATATTATGCGCTATGTTCTGCGATTATGCCCTACTTTGCTCTCCTTAAGGATTAAGTTCCGGAAGAGAAAGCGGGATAAGGCACAATATGGTGGTACCTGTACACACAGCATACGAACGCCGTGGTTCCAGTAAAGGGATTTGAGCCGCCTGCAGTTTTTTCACATCTTGAGCGATCTCCTTATCGGTAACAATGGCCTTCGACAGAACGAGGTAAATGAATGAGTAATAAGATCAGGCTTCATCCCGCTGGCAGCGGCCAAAGCATGCGCATGAGCTATTTCCGCCAGAAGGAAGTGCTGGAGATGCCGAACCTCATTGAGGTGCAGAAGGCATCCTATCAGTGGTTCCTGGATCAGGGTCTTCAGGAAGTGTTTGATGACATTTCTCCGATCGAAGACTACAGCGGACACCTTTCACTCTCCTTCGTAGGATATCGTCTCTGCGAGGATGAGATTAAGTATTCCATTGCAAAGTGCAGAGAACGTGACGCAACCTATGCGGCACCTCTTCGCGCACGCGTTCGTCTGTATGACAAGGAGAACAAGAAGGAAGTCAAGGAGCAGGAAATCTTCATGGGTGACCTCCCCCTGATGACCAGAACCGGAACCTTTGTGATCAACGGTGCAGAGCGTGTTATCGTTTCCCAGCTGGTTCGTTCTCCTGGTATCTACTACGGAATTGACAAGGATAAGTATGGCAAGGAGCTGTATTCCTGCACGGTTATCCCGAACCGCGGCGCATGGCTGGAGTATGAGACGGATTCCAATGATATTTTCTATGTCCGCGTAGACCGCACCAGAAAGGTTCCCGTAACCGTTCTGATCCGTGCACTCGGCGTTGGAACCGATGAAGAGATCCTGGATATGTTCGGCGATGAACCGAAGCTTCGCGGCAGCTTCACCAAGGACCCCGCTCACTCCTATGAGGAGGGCCTGCTTGAGCTGTATAAGAAGATTCGTCCCGGCGAGCCGCTTTCCGTGGAAAGTGCAGACAGCCTGATCAATGCCATGTTCTTCGATTCCAGAAGATATGACCTTGCAAAGGTTGGCCGCTATAAATTCAACAAGAAGCTGGCGCTTCGCAACCGCATTACCGGACACATTCTGGCAGAGGATGTTGTCGATGAGGCAAACGGAGATGTTCTTGGAAGTGCCGGAGATACCATCACCCGTGAGATGGCGGATGAGATTCAGAATGCGGCGATTCCGTATGTATGGATTCAGACAGATGCCAGAGACCGCGTGAAGGTTCTGTCCAACCTGATGGTGGACATCACTCACTTTGTGGACTGCGATCCGGAAGAGCTCGGCATCACGGAGCAGGTTTACTATCCTGCACTTCGCGAGATTCTGCTTCAGTATCAGGACAACGAGGATCCGGAGGCTCTTGCAGAGGCACTTCGCAGAAGCGTCCGCGAGCTGATTCCGAAGCACATTACGAAGGAAGACATTCTGGCTTCCATCAACTACAACATGCATCTGGAGTACGGCATCGGCACGGATGATGATATCGACCATCTGGGCAACCGCCGTATCCGCAGCGTCGGAGAGCTTCTTCAGAACCAGTACCGCATCGGCCTGTCCAGACTGGAGCGCGTGGTTCGCGAGAGAATGACCACACATGATGCATCCGAGGAGATTTCTCCTCAGGCTCTGATCAACATCAAGCCGGTGCAGGCTGCCGTGAAGGAATTCTTCGGTTCCTCCCAGCTGTCCCAGTTTATGGATCAGAACAACCCGCTGTCGGAAATCACCCATAAGAGACGTCTGTCCGCCCTGGGACCCGGCGGTCTGTCAAGAGACCGTGCAGGCTTCGAGGTCCGAGACGTTCACTATACGCACTATGGACGCATGTGCCCCATCGAGACTCCTGAAGGACCGAACATCGGTCTGATCAACTCGCTGGCATCGTATGCGAAGATCAACCAGTACGGCTTTATCGAGGCTCCGTACCGCAAGATTGATCAGGAGGATCCGAACGGACCGCGCGTTACCAACGAAGTCGTTTACATGACGGCGGACGAAGAGGATAACTACCATGTTGCACAGGCAAGTACCGTGCTGGATGAAAATGGCTACATTGCAGACAACTATGCATCCGGACGTTACCGCACGGAGACCTCTTCTTTCCCGAGAACCTCGTTCCAGTACATGGATGTGTCTCCCCGGATGGTATTCTCGGTCGCAACATCGCTCGTACCGTTCCTTCAGAACGATGACGCGAACCGTGCACTGATGGGCTCCAACATGCAGCGTCAGGGCGTGCCGCTGATCACAACCGAGGCTCCTGTTGTCGGAACCGGCATGGAGGAGAAGGCTGCAAGGGATTCCGGCGTCTGCGTCATTGCAGAGAAGCCCGGAACCGCAGTTTTCGTTGATGCAACCAGAATTTCGGTAAAATATGACGATCAGACCACCGAGGACATCGAGCTGATCAAGCACCTGCGCTCCAACCAGTCCAACTGCTACAACCAGAAGCCGGTTGTCAATACAGGGGATCACTTCGAAGCCGGAGATATTCTGGCAGACGGTGCATCCACACAGAACGGTGTACTGGCTCTCGGCAAGAACCCGCTGATCGGATTCATGTGCTGGGAAGGCTACAACTACGAGGACGCAGTTCTTCTTTCCGAAAGACTTGTGAAGGATGATGTTTACACCTCCATTCACATCGAGGAGTATGAGGCAGAGGCCCGTGACACGAAGCTCGGACCGGAAGAGATCACACGCGATGTTCCCGGTGTCGGTGAGGATGCCCTCAAGGATCTGGACGAGGACGGTGTAATCCGTATCGGCGCAGAGGTTCGTGCCGGCGATATCCTTGTCGGAAAGGTTACTCCGAAGGGAGAGACCGAGCTGACCGCAGAAGAGAGACTTCTCCGTGCCATCTTCGGTGAGAAGGCAAGAGAGGTTCGTGATACTTCACTGAAGGTTCCGCACGGTGAATACGGAATCATTGTGGATACGAAGGTGTTCACAAGAGAGAACGGCGATGAGCTGGCTCCCGGCGTGAACAAGGCGGTTCGCATTTATATTGCACAGAAGAGAAAGATCTCTGTCGGCGATAAGATGGCAGGACGTCACGGAAACAAGGGTGTCGTTTCCAGAATTCTTCCGGTAGAGGATATGCCTTATCTTCCGAACGGACGTCCGCTGGATATCGTTCTGAACCCTCTGGGCGTGCCTTCCCGAATGAACATCGGACAGGTCCTGGAGATGCATCTGTCGTTTGCATCCAAGGCTCTCGGCTTCAATGTGACAACACCGAACTTTGACGGTGCAACGCACGATGACATCGTAGCTGCCCTGAACATGGCCAACAAGTATGTCAATTCCAGCTGGGAAGACTTTGAGGCAGAGTACAAGGATCAGGTGGACCCTGAGGTTATGCAGTATCTGCACGATCATCTGGATCACCGCGAAGAGTGGAAGGGAGTTCCGATCACTCCGGACGGAAAGGTACAGCTCCGCGACGGACGTACCGGCGAAGAGTTTGATAATCCGACCACCATCGGCTTCATGCACTATATGAAGCTGCATCACCTGGTTGATGATAAGATCCATGCACGTTCCACCGGCCCTTACTCGCTGGTAACGCAGCAGCCTCTGGGTGGTAAGGCTCAGTTCGGCGGACAGCGTTTCGGAGAGATGGAGGTTTGGGCACTCGAGGCATACGGTGCAGCTTATACGCTGCAGGAAATCCTGACCGTGAAGTCGGATGACGTTGTCGGACGTGTGAAGACCTACGAAGCCATCATCAAGGGCGAGAATGTTCCGGAAGCAGGCATTCCGGAATCCTTCAAGGTTCTCCTGAAGGAGCTGCAGTCCCTTGGACTGGATGTTCAGGTTCTGAAGGACGACGGTACCGAAGCAGAGATCAAGGAAGACATTGATTACGGTGAATCTTCCATTTACAAGTTCGCAATGGCGAACAACTTTAAGGATTCCGGCGACACCGACCGCGAGTCTCTTGCCAAGGGCGGCATGTCCCTTCAGGAGTTCAACGCTGAGGGCGAGCTGCAGGAAGCAGAAGCGGAGGATGCCGGCGCGGATCTGTATACCGATGACGCTGACGGCGATGATTTCAGTGATTCAGAGGAGTGATGATAGATGCCTAATACAAAACAGCAGAGTTATCAACCCGTAACATTTGACGCAATCCGGATCCGGCTTGCGTCTCCGGAGAGAATCCGTGAATGGTCCTACGGTGAAGTGACGAAGCCCGAAACCATCAACTACAGAACGCTGAAGCCGGAGAAAGACGGCCTGTTCTGCGAGAAGATTTTCGGACCCACCAAGGACTGGGAATGCAAATGCGGAAAATACAAGAAGATTCGCTATAAGGGCGTAATCTGCGACCGCTGCGGCGTTGAGGTTACCAAGTCCTCTGTCCGCAGAGAGAGAATGGGCCACATTGAACTGGCGGCTCCGGTTTCTCACATCTGGTATTTCAAGGGAATTCCGTCCAGAATGGGACTCATTCTGGATATGAGCCCGAAGGTGCTGGAGAAGGTCCTTTATTTTGCCAACTATATTGTCCTGGACAAGGGCACGACAGACCTGGAGTACAAGCAGGTTCTGACGGAGCGTGAGTACCAGGAGGCCAAGGAGCAGTGGGGCAGCAAGTTCCGCGCCGGCATGGGTGCGGAGGCTGTCAAGGAGCTTCTGATGGCGGTGGATATCGAGAAGGAATATCAGGAGCTTTCCGAGCAGATGGAAGACTCTACCGGCCAGAAGAGAGCCCGTGTCATCAAGAGACTGGAGGTTGTTGAGGCCTTCCGCGAGAGCGGAAACCAGCCGTCCTGGATGGTGATGGACTGCATTCCGGTGATTCCGCCGGATCTTCGTCCGATGGTCCAGCTGGACGGAGGACGTTTTGCAACATCGGATCTGAATGATCTGTACCGCAGAATTATCAACCGCAACAACCGTCTGAAGAGACTTCTCGAGCTTGGCGCGCCGGACATCATCGTGCGCAACGAGAAGAGAATGCTGCAGGAGGCGGTGGATGCCCTGATCGACAACGGCCGCCGCGGCCGTGCCGTAACAGGCCCCGGCAACCGTGCGCTCAAGTCTCTGTCCGACATGCTCAAGGGTAAGAGCGGACGTTTCCGTCAGAACCTTCTGGGCAAGCGTGTTGACTATTCCGGACGTTCGGTTATCGTCGTTGGTCCGGAAATGAAGATCTATCAGTGCGGTGTTCCGAAGGAAATGGCACTGGAGCTGTTCAAGCCCTTCGTTATGAAGGAGCTCGAGAAGCGCGGCATTTCTCAGAACATCAAGAATGCGAAGAAGCTGGTAGAGCGTGTAAATCCGCAGGTATGGGACATCCTTGAGGATGTCATCAAAGAGCATCCTGTGATGCTGAACCGTGCACCTACACTTCACAGACTGGGAATTCAGGCCTTTGAGCCGATTCTGGTAGAGGGTAAGGCAATCAAGCTTCATCCTCTGGTCTGCACGGCCTTCAACGCGGACTTCGACGGTGACCAGATGGCAATCCATCTGCCGCTGTCCGTAGAGGCCCAGGCAGAGTGCCGCTTCCTTCTGCTGTCCCCGAACAACCTCCTGAAGCCTTCGGACGGAGGCCCGGTGGCAGTTCCTTCTCAGGATATGATTCTGGGCGTGTACTATATTACACAGCAGAGAGATGGCGAGCCCGGTGAAGGAATGTGCTTCTCTTCCATGAACGAAGCCATCCTTGCATACGAGAATGATTACATTACGCTGCATTCCAGAATCAAGGTGAGGATGTCCAAAAAGGACGCGGACGGAAATGTCATTTCCGGAACCGTGGAGACCTCGCTCGGACGCCTTCTGTTCAATGAGGCACTGCCGCAGGATCTTGGCTTTGTAGACCGCAGCAAGCCGGAAAACCTTCTTCTTCCGGAGGTTGATTTCCTTGTCAAGAAGAAGGATCTGAAGAAGATTCTCCAGAAGGTCATCGACAAGCACGGCACCTTCAAGTGCGCTGAGGTTCTGGATCTGATCAAGGCAATGGGATATAAGTGGTCCACCATCGCCTGCATGACGATTTCGATTGCAGATATCCTTGTTCCGAAGGAGAAGAAGGAGCTGCTCGAAGAGGCACAGAAGACGGTTGACCAGATTTCCAAGAACTACAGAAGAGGTCTGGTAACTGAGGAAGAGCGTTATCGTGCGGTCGTAGAGACCTGGACGAAGATCGATAACCGCCTGACGGATGCGCTGCTGAACTCTCTGGATAAGTACAACAACATCTTCATGATGGCAGATTCCGGTGCTCGAGGATCCAGCCAGCAGATCAAGCAGCTGGCCGGCATGCGCGGACTGATGTCGGATACGACGGGACGTACCATCGAGCTGCCGATCAAGTCGAACTTCCGTGAAGGACTGGACGTACTGGAGTACTTCATCTCCGCACACGGAGCCCGAAAGGGAATGTCCGATATCGCACTTCGTACCGCTGACTCCGGTTACCTGACACGTCGAATGGTTGACGTATCTCAGGAGCTGATCATTCGTGAGATTGACTGCTCGGAGGGCAAGGATGTGATCCCCGGTATGTACGTAAAGGCGTTCATGGACGGCAAGGAGAACATTGAGAGCCTGAAGGATCGTATCACGGGACGTGTTTCCTGTGAGGAAATCCGGGATGCGGAAGGCAATGTACTGGTAAAGAAAAACCACATGATTACTCCGAGCCGTGCAGAAGCCATTCTTTCCAGAGGCCTGAATGCCAAGGGAGAGCCGATTGATCCGCTTAAGGATGCCGTGAAGATCCGTACCATTCTGACCTGCCGCAGCCATCTGGGCATCTGCGCGAAGTGCTATGGCTCCAACATGGCAACCGGCGAGATGGTTCAGGTCGGTGAAGCAGTCGGAATTATCGCAGCACAGTCCATCGGTGAGCCCGGTACACAGCTGACGATGAGAAACTTCCACTCCGGCGGTGTCGCAGGCGGTGCGGATATTACACAGGGTCTTCCCCGAGTCGAGGAGCTGTTTGAGGCTCGTAAGCCGAAGGGACTTGCCATCATCTCGGATATTGCCGGTGTGGCAGAGGTGAAGGACAGCAAGAAGCAGCGCTCTGTTGTGGTCACCAATGAAGAGGACGGGGAGTCCAAGGAGTATGCAATCCCCTACGGCTTCCGTATCAAGGTACAGGATGGAAAGCCGATTGAAGCCGGTGATGAGCTGACGGAAGGCTCCGTCAACCCGCATGACCTGCTCAAGATCAAGGGTGTTCGTGCCGTACAGGATTACCTGCTTCGCGAGGTACAGAGAGTATATCGCCTGCAGGGTGTAGATATCTGCGACAAGCACATTGAGGTCATTGTCCGCTCGATGCTGAAGAAGGTTCGTATTGAGGAGCCCGGTGATACCCCGTTCCTTCCCGGAAGTCTGATCGATTTCCTGGACTTCGACGAGGAGAACGAGCGTCAGATCGAGGATGGCAAGGAGCCGGCAAAGGGAACCCGCATCATTCTGGGTATCACAAAGTCGGCGCTGGCAACGGATTCCTTCCTGTCGGCAGCTTCCTTCCAGGAGACCACAAGAGTGCTGACGGATGCAGCAATCCGCGGCAAGGTCGATCCTCTGATTGGTCTGAAGGAGAACGTCATCATCGGTAAGCTGATTCCGGCAGGTACCGGCATGAAGCGCTACCGCTACACGAAGCTGAACACAGACGAGCGCCTGGCAGCACAGACCGCGCTGCTGGAGCAGGATATTCTGGATTCTGAGGATGAGAATGCATCGATTCCCGAGAATGAAGAAGCAGGTGTAAACGCAGAGGCTTCCGTTCCGGAGATGGAGCTTCCGGAAGAGGAAGTTCAGGACGACGAGCAGTAAGATCAAAAAAATCGTTGACAACGATTGCTCCAATGCGTAAACTTAGAGCGATGTGCATACAGGCACATCGCTCTTTTGCTGTCTTTTACCGATCAGAAGGAAGATGGCGGGAGCAACACACATTCCTGCTTTGTCTGGGTTAACAGACAGGGCAAATCTAACAAGGAGGTAATCAGAATGCCGACATTTAACCAGCTGGTAAGAAAGGGACGTGAGGTTTCTGCCAAGAAATCCAAGGCACCCGCACTGCAGGTGGGCTTCAACTCGCTCAAGAAGAAGCAGGTTGCACAGGCTGCTCCGCAGAAGAGAGGCGTATGCACCGCAGTGAAGACCGCAACCCCGAAGAAGCCGAACTCTGCTCTTCGTAAGATCGCCAGAGTACGTCTTTCCAATGGAATGGAAGTAACTTCCTATATTCCGGGTGAAGGACACAATCTGCAGGAGCACTCCGTTGTCATGATCCGTGGCGGACGTGTTAAGGATCTTCCCGGTACCAGATACCACATTATCCGTGGTACTCTCGATACTGCCGGAGTTGCAAACCGCAAGCAGGCCCGCTCCAAGTATGGTGCAAAGAGACCGAAAGCTGCAAAATAATACTTTCTAAATGTATGGTGATGTTGGAATCTGGTTTCGATAGATTTCTGTACGGAAATCCTTCGCGGTCCTCCGGCTGCTTATGCGGCACCGGACCGGACGGGTGTTGGAACCTGATCGCCAGCATGGACACAGCAAATTAGTGAGTACCTGTGAATTATCCACTGGAAGGCTGATTGTTATTTTACCCGGTCAGCCGGACACAAATTGATAAGGAGGGAAGTATCATGCCGCGTAAAGGACATGTACAGAAGAGAGATGTATTAGCAGACCCCTTATACAACAGCAAGGTCGTAACCAAACTTGTGAACAGCATTATGCTGGATGGCAAGAAGGGTGTTGCCCAGAAGATTGTATATGGAGCATTTGCTCAGGTAGAAGAGAAGGCAGGCAAGCCGGCACTCGAGGTTTTCGAGGGCGCTATGAACAATGTAATGCCTGCACTGGAAGTTAAGGCAAGACGTATCGGCGGCGCTACGTATCAGGTTCCGATTGAGGTTAGACCTGAGCGTAGACAGGCTCTGGCACTGCGCTGGATCACCATGTTCTCCCGCAAGAGAGGCGAGAAGAACATGGAGGACAAGCTTGCAGGCGAGATCCTCGATGCGTACAACAACACGGGCGCTTCCGTAAAGCGTAAGGAAGACATGCACAAGATGGCAGATGCAAACAGAGCATTCTCTCACTACAAATTCTGATCAGAGAGAATTCTGTTGTGCATTGATTCCCGCATGAGAGATTCCGGAGGACAGACAGCTGGCTTTTCGGAAGAAGGATGCGGGGTTTGCTAGGAGGAAAAACCTGTGGCAGAAAAAAGACAGTATCCCCTGGAGAGAACCAGGAACATCGGTATCATGGCTCATATCGATGCAGGTAAGACGACTCTGACCGAGCGTATCCTGTTCTATACCGGTGTTAACTACAAGATCGGTGATACACACGACGGTACTGCAACCATGGACTATATGGCCCAGGAGCAGGAGCGTGGTATTACCATTACGTCCGCGGCAACAACCTGCCATTGGACGGAAGAGGATCACCACAAGCCGAAGGCCGGTGCTCTCGAGCACCGCATCAATATCATTGATACCCCCGGACACGTAGACTTCACCGTAGAGGTTGAGCGTTCCCTTCGTGTTCTGGACGGCGCTGTCGGTGTGTTCTCCGCAAAGGGCGGCGTTGAGCCTCAGTCTGAGAACGTATGGCGTCAGGCTGATACCTACAACGTTCCCCGTATGGCGTTTGTCAACAAGATGGATGTCATCGGCGCAGACTATTACGGCTGCGTAGACCAGATCAAGAACAGACTGGGCAAGAACCCGATTATGATCAACATTCCGATCGGTAAGGAAGATACTTACATCGGACTGATCGATCTGTTCGATATGGAAGCTTACTATTATAAGAACGATGTCGGAACCGACATCGAGATTACACCGATTCCGGATGACCTGAAGGACGAGGCACAGATGTACCACGACCAGATGGTAGAGCAGATCTGCTCTCTGGACGATGATCTGATGGAGCAGTACCTTGAGGGTGAGGAGCCGTCTGTTGACGCTCTGAGAAAGGTCCTTCGCAAGGCAACCTGCAACTGCCAGGCTGTTCCGGTCTGCTGCGGATCCGCATATAAGAATAAGGGCGTTCAGAAGTGCCTGGATGCAGTGATTCAGTATATGCCTTCTCCGCTTGATATTCCGGCAATCAAGGGAACCGATCTGGATGGAAACGAGGTTGAGAGACATTCTTCGGATAGCGAGCCTTTCTCGGCACTCGCATTCAAGATCATCTCCGATCCCTTCGTCGGAAAGCTCGCATTCATGCGTGTTTATTCCGGAACCTGCAAGTCCGGCTCTTACGTTCTGAATTCCACCAAGGATAAGAAGGAGCGTGTCGGCCGTATTCTTCAGATGCATGCGAACAAGAGATCTGAGCTGGAGGAGGTATTCTCCGGCGATATCGCTGCGGCAGTAGGTCTGAAGGTTACGACAACCGGTGATACCCTTTGCGATGAGTCCGCTCCGGTTATTCTGGAGTCCATGGAGTTCCCGGATCCCGTTATCGAGCTCGCAATCGAGCCCAAGACCAAGGCTGGTCAGGATAAGCTTACCGATGCGCTGCAGAAGCTGTCGGAAGAGGACCCGACCTTCCAGGCACACACCAACAAGGAAACCGGTCAGACCATTATCGCAGGTATGGGTGAGCTTCACCTTGAGATCATTGTTGACCGTCTGCTTCGTGAGTTCCACGTAGAAGCAAACGTAGGTGCTCCTCAGGTTGCTTACAAGGAAACCTTTACCAAGCCTGTTGATCAGGAATACAAGTATGCGAAGCAGTCCGGCGGACGTGGTCAGTACGGACATTGTAAGGTTAAGTTCGAGCCGATGGATCCGAACGGCGAGGAAGTTTACAAGTTTGACAACGAAGTTGTCGGCGGCAACATCCCGAAGGAATACATTCCGGCTGTCGGAGACGGTATTGAAGAGGCCATGAAGGCAGGAAACCTCGGTGGATTCCCGGTTGTAGGCGTTCACGCAACGGTTTACGACGGATCCTATCATGAGGTCGACTCTTCCGAGATGGCATTCCACATCGCAGGATCCATGTGCTTCAAGGAAGCAATGAAGAAGGCTGAGCCTGTTCTCCTGGAGCCTGTCATGAAGGTCGAGGTTACCATGCCTGAGGAATACATGGGCGATGTCATCGGAGATATGAACTCCAGACGCGGACGTGTTACCGGTATGGAAGACATCGGCGGCGGCAAGCAGGTCAACGGATTCGTGCCTCTGGCACAGATGTTCGGTTATGCAACCGATCTTCGTTCCATGACGCAGGGCCGCGGCAACTACTCCATGTTCTTTGAGAAGTACGAGCCCGTACCGAAGAACATTGCGGAGAAGGTGCTGAACGACGCAGGCAAGGACAAGGCATAATCACGGAAAATGCTCTGATTCTGCGGGACGAGGGCCGACAAAGTCGGTACATAGTCCTTGCGCTTGTAAGTTGCATTGGTTATAATGTTTGTCAGTGACCGAAAATCGGCAGTGAATGTCTAAGGTCACTGGCGAACACACTATGATTATTTTCCAAGGAGGAAATAAGAAATGGCAAAGGCACATTTTGACAGAACAAAGCCGCATGTAAACATCGGCACAATCGGTCACGTTGACCATGGTAAGACTACTCTGACTGCAGCAATCACTGCTGTTCTGGCAGACAGACTTGGCGTTGATCCTGCAGTTCCGTTCGACAAGATCGACTCCGCTCCGGAAGAGAGAGAGCGTGGTATCACCATCAACTCCGCTCACATCGAGTACGAGACTGCAAAGAGACACTATGCACACGTTGACTGCCCTGGGCACGCTGACTATGTCAAGAACATGATCACCGGCGCAGCTCAGATGGATGGCGCAATCCTCGTTGTTGCTGCAACCGATGGTGTTATGGCTCAGACCCGTGAGCACGTTCTGCTTGCGAAGCAGGTAGGCGTTCCGAAGATCGTCGTATTCCTGAACAAGTGCGACATGATGGATGATCCGGAGCTGATCGAGCTGACTGAGATGGATATCCGCGATCTG
>HF986563.1 GCA_000431495.1 Firmicutes bacterium CAG:791
AGAAGAATCATCCTTGGGAGGAAATTTTTATCAGCAGGGATGAAATCAGCGGAGAAGAATCATCCCTGTGAGAGAAGATTTTTATCGGCAGAGATGAAATCAGTGGAGAAGAATCATCCCTGAGAGAGGATTTTTATCGGCAGGGATGAAATTAGCGGAGCAGAATCATCTCTGGGAGAGGATTACAGTCCGCTTACAGAAAAATAACTTTCATTTCATTCCGAAGTCAGGAATGGTAACATAAAAGGGATGTTCCGGAGATGGAGCAGGGTGGAGATTTTTATGAGAGAGAAAACAGAACACTGGAAGCTACCGGTTGCTGTCTGTCTTGCGGCGCTTCTGGCACTGGGCAGCATTTTTGCAGTCAGGACAGAGACCGAGGCGGCTTCCTTCGGAAAGAAAAAGGCAAAGGCTGTGACGACAGCGGTGCAGAAAAAAAAGACAGCAGCAAAGAAAAAAACATCGGCAGCCACTTCCCCAAAAGCTTCGTCTTCCGTACAGCAAAGCATTCCATCTGTGCAGGCCACGCCTTCTGCAGGCGTGAAGCTTCTTCCGGATGAGGCGGCGGATGTGGTGCAGGCAGGGCTGTTCGAAGTGCTGAACAATGACCGCACGAAGATCCTGAATTATGTCGGCGCACAGGAGAGCGACGAGGGAATGCGCTACATGAGCATGGCCGGAGGGCAGGAGAGAGCGAGCATCTGGAGCGTTGATTTCCAGCTTCCGGACGGAAGGAAGGCGGACGGAACACAGACCACATTGATTCAGATGACATTGAAGAATGCCATGGCAGGGAGGACCCTTCGGGAGGGAGAAAGCCTGCAGGCCTTTTACGATACCGGCTGCGGCGTTTATTATAAGGTTCCAACGGCGGTGGGAGCGGACGCGGTATCTGTTGTGCTTCCGGTTCTCACAGCGTCGGATCATCAGTATCTGATTCTGGTCATTACGAGTGGCTATTGGAGACCGGGAAGCGGTTATGATTATCTGGCAATCGGCAACAGCATCACCATGCATCCGAGGCAGAGCTACTGGCCGGATGCGATGGGAATGGGGGCAACGCTGCCGCAGAATGATTATTACCATCTGGTATCGGCTTCTCTGGCGGCAGACTGTGCCGCACAGGGGAGAGCATACAACAGCGCTGCGTTCAACTACGCGATCTGGGAGATCAATTACGGAAAGAGAGCAGAAGTTCTGTATCTGCTGGATCCTTATCTCTCGGCGGAGCTGGAGCTCGTCACCATCCAGCTCGGGGAAAATGCAATTCCGGATCCAAACGGATTTGCCGCGGATTTCCCGGCTCTGATACAATATATTCGTACGAAGGCTCCAAACGCGAAGATTGTTCTGATCGGGAATTTCTGGAATAATGCGGTGGAGGAAACGGTAAAAAGGCAGTGTGCGCAGGCTTATGGCCTTTCCTATGCTGACCTGTCTGCTGTCTCTGTAGATCCTTATATCACAACGGTCAGTTCGCCATATACGTTTGGCAATGAGCTTGCCTATGATGCGAACGGAGTCGGACATCATTGTAGCAAGGACGCGGTTGCACAGCATCCGAATAACAAAGGAATGCAGTACATCGCACAGTGTGTGCTTCAGGCGATCGGCCGGTAGCTGGTTCAGGTAACGGTTGACCTGACAACGATCGGTTTATTTTCACAGCTGCAGCACAGAGAGGGATGGCCCCGAACAGAGGAGAACGAGTATGGATTTTCGCTCACTGAAATACTTTACAGTGGTAGCACAGGAACTGAATTTCACAAGAGCTGCAGAAAAGCTGAATATGAGTCAGCCTCCTTTGTCCAATCAGATCAAGTCGCTGGAGGACGATCTTGGCGTGCAGCTGTTTGTACGCGGAAAGCGCCATCTTCAGCTGACAGAAGCGGGAAGTCTTCTTCTTCACCGGACCAACCAGATGCTGTCGCTGGCAGACAAAACGAGAGCGGACCTGGCACATATGGAGAACGGACTTTCCGGAACCATTTCTCTTGGGATGGTGGAAGGCCGCGCGCCTTATATTGCCGCGCGCTTTATCGCGGGATTCCGTGAGGAATACCCGATGGTGAAGTATCAGATGTGGAACGGAAGCTCGGATGATGTGCTGGAGCATCTGGCACGAGGACTGTCGGATCTTGCGGTCATCGCATACCCGTTTGACAATGAGCATCTGGGAAGCATAGTCATCGGCAAAGAGCCGTGGATTGCCATCATTCCCAAGGAGCATCCGCTGGCCCTGCAGGAGGGAAACAGCGTGACGCTGGAGCAGCTTGCGGACTATCCGCTGATTGTTCCGCGCAGAACCTCACGTGTGGAAGCCATTATGAAGTGGTTTGAAGGCATCGGAAAGGAACCTGACATCATCTGCGAGATGTCGAATTACATCGATGCGGTTGCACTGACTGAGCAGAATGTGGGCATCAGTATTTTCCCGCAGACGACGTACACGCCGAATGTACATGTGGTCTCCAAGGTGATCACGGATCCTGCCAAATACGTGGAATACGTTCTGGTATGGCCGAAGGAGCAGAGACTGAGCACGCTGGTGCAGGAATTCCTGAACTATGTTTCGGATTTCATGGAGGAGGACCGCATTCATACGAAGCGCTTCCAGGTAAAGGAGCATGAATTCCAGATTCCGGAAGGAGCGGAGATTCTGTAGCAGAGGCTGCGGGATCATTTTACGCGGTCAGCGGTTTCTTCCCAGCTTTCTTTTTACATGGCGAATGGCCCGTCTGCAGAATCTTCCGACCTTCAGATCAAAGCGGTGAGTGAAGCGCATCCAGGCTGTGATGGGCGGAAGAATCAGGTACTCATAATCTGCGCGGTGCTCGAGAAGGTAAGCCGGGTAGGAGCTGTCCAGCTCCACACGTTCAAAATGAGCGTTTCGGCCGAAGATATCCTGCCCAAGGATCAGCTTGTCCATGGTTTCCGCGATGATTTCGGAATCGTTGTATTCCTGGTGCGCAGCGGCACGGATCTTGGTTCCGATCCGGTTCAGCACATTGGTTTCGCAATGGCCGCCCATGTATCCGAAATGCCAGCCGCCGTCGTCCACGCGGACGGAACGGGGATCGGTGACGGGAACGAGATCACGAAGGCGGACGATGCCTTCCTTCGGAATGCTGCAAAGGCTGCAGATTTTGGTTCCGAGCCATTTGCGCTGCCCCTCCGGAATATCGGGGAATTCCCCGGTGATGGAGTGGAGTCGGACCGGCTTTTCCTCCATGTTCAGAAAGACATAGAAATTGCGCTGTGCGAGGTGATAGACCTTCGAAGGATCGAAGGAGGCTATCACCTTTTTCAGTGTGTCCGGATTCGGAATTTCGTCCAGATCGCCGAACAGGATGATATCATTCTCCTTCAGGTTCTTCAGATGATCCATCAGGTGATTCTTCTGAAAATAATCACGCCGGTGCGTAAGAGGCTGGTCAGGGATCTCCGGCGCATACTTCTCTGCGGCGGGATTGACATGAAGCCCGTCCTCACACAGCACGTCGTCGGATACGACGACATAATCAATCCGCGAGAGAAACGGCGCAAACATCTCCTTGTTCTTCTCAAAGCACAGCTCCTTCGGCTCGCCGGAGAAGGTCCTTGTAGATTCCTCAATGATGAAACGGTCCACGCAGTCGGAAAGGACGTGGAGACGCAGATTCAGAATATCCAGTTCGTTAAAAAAAGGGATGCAGTCATAGACCATGCTTATTCCTCCAGGCGCGGCTTTTTCTCCAGAAAAGGAACGGCCGCAGAGCATTCCGAAGTCTTGTCTTCGGGGCAATAAAACGAGGGTAGCTCTCGTTCTCTCCGCGCCACTTATGAAACAGGAACGGTTCAACGCCCTTGTTCTCCGGAAGCGGGTGTTCTCTTCCGAAACGCACCGCCACATCGAGCGGTGCGAAAACAAGCCCGTCGGTCTCCATCTGATTCTTCGAATGGCAGCAAAGGAAAATATCCTCGTTGTAGAAGCCGTCATCTACAGGCACCCAGGGAAGCTCATGCTCCGAAGGATAGGACAGGAGCCTCCTGGAACGAAGGGAGACACTGTTGCCTACCCGGCAGATGTTTCCCATGGAATCACGGTAGGCATAATCATTGGTGGGAAGCGGCCAGGGAGAGCCGATGTAATCGTACCTGAGAAAATCATCGGACCACTTCTCCGGGTGGATTACAAAGCCGTCGTAATGAACCAGAAGAATGAAATCCGTCTGAATGTAAGGTGCAAGCTCATAGACCATGAAGTGATTGAACTTGTCGATGCCGTCAATCTTCTCGCAGTGCCGGTAATGAATGTCAGACGGCAGACCGAAGGGCTTCCGGTCGGTGATGAAGATGGCATCGCCAAAGTCGATTCCCCGCATGGAGTATTTCATGGCCTTGATGGTTTCATAGATTTTCACGCTGCTCACGGCGACCAGCGTGACATTCGGAAGCTGAAGCTTCCCGTTGCGGTATTCCATAGTTATGCCTCGCTTGTTTCTTCCGAAGACCTTTCTTCCGATGCCTTCCACGTAGGAATGATCCCTGTGCGGCGAAGAGCGGAGCGCTCCATCTTGCGAAGGAAGAAGAGCCCATACAGGCCCTTGCGCCGAAGCACCTGCCCTGCGTGCCGGAGCTTTCCGGGACGGACATTCCGGCGGGCATAGAGGCGGGAGGTCTTCTTATATTCCTCCAGCTCTCTGCGGCACTCGTCCGGCTCCCAGATCCTGCCCCTGCGGTCCTGATAGTGAAGGAAGCTGTATATGTTCTGCTCAGAGGACCAGAAGCCGTCGCTGATGTTGTGTCGTGCCCAGTATTTGGGAGCAATGACATATTTCAGTTCGGTGCTTGTGATCACCGGCATCAGCGAGAACGAAGAATTGGAAAGGATCAGGTACCGCGCGTTTTTCACGGTGACGTAGTCCTTTCCGACATCGAAGTGGTGACACTCATATTCCGGAAGCACCTTGCGGGCAGCCTCCTCGTCCTCCGTGACAATCATAAAGCGCATGTCGGGATTGATCTTTTTCATGTTCGCAATGGCGTGAAGCCAATAGCGCCGGTCAAGGTAGAGCTCCGGGTGCCCGGTATATTCTCCGCCCCGCATGTTGATGATGCAGAGGTCATCCGCCGTATATTCGCTGGATTCGTATTCGGGCTTCACCTTCAGCCATTCCCGGATTTCCTCAATATGTCCGCCAAAATAACGCTCGTCCTGAAGATTTCCGTACAGAAGCGTCTGATCGCTGATTCCGTATACACGTTCATCTGCGCCGCTGATGTAGCAGCCGTTCGTCATGTCATGGTGGGAATTGCCCATGAAGAGGCGGTCATCCTGCTCGTCAAAACGGGTATAGTTTTTCATTTCGGATCTTGGAATCTCCGTCCCGAGATCGAGATCCATAAAATACATGCCCTTGTTGGACTGGGCAACGTTGCCGACCTGCTGCGGATTGACGGTTCCAAAATCATAGCCGAGATCCTCTGCGATGCAGCGTGCGGAGATGAAAAAGAAAAGCTGATTCCCGAGTCCGAACCCGGGGATGAATTCTACGCCGATCATGCGTGACGTTCTCCTTCCAGTGTGGTGAGCGTAATCGTTTCGTCCGCTACCTTGTAAATCCGGTCGCACTTCTCAATGGTGTTGAGACGGTGTGCGATGATGATCATGGTTTTCTTTCCATGGAACGAGTTGATGGCTTCCATCAGGGCAGCTTCCGTGTCGTTGTCCAGTGCGGAGGTTGCCTCGTCGAAGACGAGAATCTCCGGGTTATGATACAGAGCTCTGGCGATTCCGATGCGCTGGCGCTGACCGCCGGAGAGACGCACGCCCCGGTCGCCGATCCTGGTATCAAGTCCTTCCGGAAGACTGCGGATGAACTCGTCGAGCTGTGCCTCCTTCAGAATTTCCCAGATGCGCTCCTCACTGACCTTGTCGGCATCGATGCCGAAGGCGATGTTCTCCCGGATGGATTCGTCAATCAGGTAAATGCTCTGCGGAATGTAGCCGATCTGGGCAAGCCAGGAATCATAGTTGGAGAAAATATCAGCGCCGTCGCACAGAATCTGTCCGGACTCTGCATGGAGAAGTCCGAGGAGAATGTCCACGATGGTCGATTTTCCGGCACCGGAGGGGCCCATGATGCCGACAGACTGGCCCTTCTGAATTTCCATATTGGCGTGACGGAAGATATAAGTGTCACTGTCCGGATAGTGGAAGGAAATATCCTTCAGCTCAATCCGGTCGGAAAGGTGCAGAGCGGGACCTGCGATCTCGGAGGCGCGGGCGCGCATCTCGCCCTCGGTTTTATTGGACTCGGTCAGGTTGTCGTACAGATAATTCAGGCTGGGCTCCTCATAGGCAGCCTGAGCCATGTAGGTGTTGATGCGGTTGGCACTGGGAAGGATCCGGACGGCAGCGACCGCAAAAGCCATCAGCTGCGTAATCAGAGCCGTGACATCTCCTCCACCGAGCATGTAGAGGGTGATAAAGCCCATGACGCTGACCATGAAGACGGTCTCGATCATGAGGCGGGGAAGGTTATTGAAGACCGCATAATCCGTGGCGACATCGGCACCGATTTTGCCGCTTTCATAATAGTTGCGGATGAAGAAATCCTGACGGTTCAGAACCTTGACATCCTTCAGACCGTAGATTGCCTGCAGTCTCCATTTGGCAATGCGGGATTGAATGTGCTGGTTTCTTGCGCCGATGCTGTTGAGCTTCGGCTTGATGAATTTCGTGCTGATGAGCGTCATGCACAGAAGAATCAGAACAATGAACAGCGTCATCTGCCAGTTCACAACCAGAAGAAAAATCCCGAGGAACATGGAGACGACGATTTCGGTCGACATCTGCAGAAGGCAGAGAATCAGCGAGAAGGTCTGGGGAATGTCGCTGTCGGTAATCCGGAAGACGGTGGGAATGTCCGCACCCAGATAGTCTTCGTAGGGACGGTTCAGGAAATCACGCATGACACGGCTGATCATGTCGTTGCGCGCATTGGTGATAAAGCGGTTCTGATGGTAGGTTACAAAAAGAAGGAAGGCATTCTTGATGATGTAGATGGCCATCAGGGCAACCAGCATGGCAATGGTCAGACGGAATGTGGTGGTCAGGCCAAGAGAGTCCGTAAAATTCCGGAGTAACGGGTACTTGTCCAGATATTCGGTGATGGTATCAGGTGCAGTGATGGCAGATACAATGGGAACGATCATGGATACACCGACCGTTTCCAGTACACCGCTGATAAGAATCAGAACAAAGATGCCGAGGCACTGGCGCTTCTGATGGGCATCCAGTACATAGGAGAGCTTTTTCAGAATGGAGAGCTTCTCGGTTTCGGCTTTGGCAGTCTGCTGGTTGAATGAACTCATGTGATCTTTTACCTTCTTCAATATAAGCTTGATACAGAATAGTTGACATAGATACTTTATTATAACATAGGGGGAGTGTTCACGTACCGTTCACATTTTGCAGATCAGAGAGTGGTAAAATATTAGTGAATTGCTAAACGAAGTTCCACTCGCA
>HF986564.1:0-4653 GCA_000431495.1 Firmicutes bacterium CAG:791
CTGAACCCTCTGCTGCAGCTTATAGCGCGTATCATCCATGTCCTCATCAGAGGGCGCCGTATCTCCGGCCGCCTGATAGGTAATGCTGACACCTCCCGCCAGATCCAGACCCAGCTTAATGTCAGAAGCGGAACCGGTCCCCCAGCTGTCTACGCCGTAAACCGCCAGATACAACAGGCTGACCATTACGGCCGCAAGGACGATCAGTCCTGCAAGTGCTTTTCCCTTGCTCTTCTTCATACTGTTAACTTCCTCCATCCTATAGTAGGGCATAAAACGCCCCGAAACCGTCACATTATACCATATCCTGTGCCCTTGTAAAACTGCTCTATACACGATAGAATGCCATCAGATATCAAAACTGTAATATTTCGACAAGATACTTATTACAAAAACTGTTATATTTCTGCTTTGCAGTCAGCACAGCTTACAGCTTCAGGAAAGGAAACCATGCATCAGGCCGATTTGATTCAGCTCGTAATTCTGATTGTTCTCATTGTATTGTCCGGTTATTTCTCTTCATCCGAAACCGCGCTGAACAGCGTAAACCGGATCACCTTGAAATCCATGGCAGATGGCGGCAACCGGCGTGCTGCTCTGACTCTGGAGATTCTGGATGACTACAGCAAAATGCTCTCCGCCATTCTGATCGGCAATAACGTAGTCAACCTTTCGGCCTCCGCACTTGCCACCTCATTGATTATCCGTATCTTCGGTGAGAGCATGGTCTCCGCAGGTACAGCTGTATTAACCATACTGATTATTCTCTTTGGCGAAATCACACCGAAAAACAGCGCCAAAACCAACGCGCTTTCGATTTCCATGCGGAATGCTCCGGTCATTCGGCTTCTGATGACCGTCATGACCCCGATCATCTTTGTTGTCGATCATCTCTCCTGCTGGATCATGAAGCTGACAGGAACCGATCCCAATGCGAAGCAAAAGCTCACCGAGTCCGAGCTGAAAACCTACGTCGAGGTCGGACAGGAGGACGGCGCCATCGAGGGACGCGAGAAGAAGATCATTTATAATGTATTTGATTTCGGCGACGCGGTTGCAAAGGACATCATGGTGCCCAGGATTGACATGTCCTGTGTTCCGGATGATGCCACCTATAACGACGTCATGTCCGTATTCCGGATGGAAATGTTCACGCGCATTCCGGTTTATGAGAAGAACGCCCCCGACAAGATCATCGGTCATCTGAACATCAAGGATTTTGTCAGTCTCTCCGACCCGTCCCGCTTCAATCTGCGAAGGATGCTGCGCTCTTCTTATTTTACCTATGAATACAAAAAAACCGCCGACCTTCTCAAGGAGATGCAGCAGCACTCCTTCGGCGTTGCGTTCGTTCTGGATGAATACGGCAATACCGTCGGCATGATTACACTGGAGGATCTGGTGGAAGAAATTGTCGGTGATATTCGCGACGAATACGATGAGGACGAAAAGAGCCAGCTGCGCAAATATGACGACAAAACCTACCTGGCAGACGGCTCCATGAAGCTGATCGATCTGAACGATGCTCTCGGCAGCAATTTCTCTTCCGAGGATTACGATTCCATCGGTGGCCTCATCATCGAGAAGCTTGAGCGGATTCCTCAGGACGGCGAATCCGTCACCCTGGAGGATGGAACAATCCTGCAGGCCAAAGGCATCCGAAGGAACCGCATCATGAAGGTTCTTCTGCGATTCCATGAAGTTCCCGAAAGGGAAGAAACCGACGCCGATGCCGGAAGCAGCGAACAGGAGCAGCACTAAACAGCCGGAACGCCGGTTTCCCGCTCATCACCGGCAGGATCATGAAAATATATATCGAAAACTATAAGCAAATTCAAAAAACGGGAGAAAATAATAAATCCGCCATCCACCGTCTGCAGCCCCTCATGCTGAAGACGGCACTGGCGGATTTTCCGATTTTTTCAGGCAGCAATGGTTTTCCTGTTCTTCAGGAGAGAACACCTGCAGGAAAGCCTTATCTTCCCTCCCATCCGGGTTTTCATTACAACTTCTCAGACTCCGGAGATTATCTGGTGCTCGCCGTCTCTCCGGAGCATGAAATCGGCGTGGACCTTCAGAAGCTTGCTCCCGTCCGTGCCGGTGTCATTCCCATGGCAGAGCGTTTTTTCCATCCGGAGGATCTGGCACTTCTCCGGAATGCAAAAGATGCGGAAGAACAGCTTCAGCTGTTCTTCCGCATCTGGACCATCAAGGAGGCCTACCTGAAATGCACCGGAGAAGGCCTGTCCGGCGGACTGAATCGCTGCCCTGTCTGCCTTGCGGCATCTCGGATCGGAGGACTCCCGTTTCTGGAAATGGCTCCTCCAAAGGCAGGCTATTTTCTGACCGTCTGCGAGTCATTGCCCATCAGCAGCCTCCCTCTCTGACCTGACCCCCGGGCTCTCTTCAGCCGGCTTTATTTTCCGGGAAATAAAGTCGTGAGCACCTTCATCACCGCAATCAGAATACCTGCCACTGCAAAAACTCCGAGCATTCCCGTGCCCATAATGCGAAGGGATTCCATAAAAAGACTCATATCGAAAAGATCTCCTTTCTTTTTCTCCTGACGTTTCTGTCAATCCGTCACTTACAACAAAGGAATCAGACCAAGCAGAAGTCCTCCCGCAATCACCGAGGCGATCTGTCCCGAGACATTCACTCCCGTAGCCTGCATAATCAGCACATTGGTCGGATCCTCCTGCAGACCCATCTGTGTGATAACACGTGCAGACATCGGAAAGGCGGAAATGCCGCAGGCCCCGATCATCGGATTGATCTTGTTCTTCCGGAACAGATTCAGGAGCTTGGCAAACAGAACACCGCCGACCGTATCAAAAACAAAAGCCACAAGACCAAGGAGCAGAATAAAAATCGTCTGCACATTCAGGAAGTTCTCTGCCCGCATCTGGGAAGCAACCGTGATTCCCAGAAGAAGGGTGATCAGATTTGCCAGCGTTCCCTGCGCCGTTTCCGAAAGGCTGTCCAGGACACCGCACTCACGGATCAGGTTGCCGAACATCAGAAAGCCTACAAGTGCCACACTTCTCGGTGCAATCAGGCCCGCCACGATCGTGATGCAGACCGGAAACAGGATCCGTGCGATTCTGGAGACACTTCCGACCTGATAATCCATGTGAATCCGGCGCTCCTCTTTGGTGGTAATCAGACGGATAACCGGAGGCTGAATGATCGGCACAAGTGCCATATAGGAATACGCTGCGACGATGATCGCGCCCAGATACCGGGAAGAGAAATAATCTGCGACAAAAATAGAGGTCGGGCCGTCCGCTGCACCGATGATTCCGACGGATGCCGCATCCTGCAGGGAAAAGCCGAACAGGGTGGCCAGACTTAAAGTGAAGAAAATACCGAACTGCGCCGCTGCGCCGAACAGCATCATCGTCGGATTGGCAAGCAGCGGCGTAAAATCAATCATTGCCCCGATTCCAATAAACAGAAGGAGCAGGAAAAGCTCGTTGGAAATTCCAGACTGAAACAGAATATCCAGCGGCCCCTCCGTCAGTACTCCGTCCAGCATCTGCGTCACGGCTCCGGACAGCGGCAGATTCACGAAGATCGCGCCAAAGCCCATCGGGACCAGAAGCGCCGGCTCCATCTTCTTTCGAATTCCGAGCCAGATCAGAACCGCTCCGATGATCCACATCAGGACCATCGGGACGGTCAGATTCCGTACATTCCCAAACAAATCTGCAAGTAGTTCCATTGTTGTTTTCCTTTCCGCGGAGACCCGCACCGGTATGCCGGCTTCCTCCGGCATACAAAAACAAAAAAACAGCAGGACTTTCATTACAGTCCTGCGACTGCAATAAAAGTCTTGCTGTCTGAAAAAACTTCGACCTGCGATACCGGGCCAAGGCCGTACTGACGATATCGCATCCTGCCGGACATAAAGTCCGCGCAGTCAGCTACTCCCTTTTACGATGCTTATCCTATCGTTTCCGGGTGCTGTTCGTCAACCGCACAGGAAACAATTCTCTGCAAAGTTTCTGTCAAGAAAATGCTTACTCGCTCTTTTCCTCTTCCACACCGGTTACCTGAATGTGAAGCTCCTCAAGCTGATGTGCGGTCACCTCAGAAGGAGCTCCCATCATGACATCCTGCGCATTCTTGTTCATCGGGAACGCAATGATCTCACGAATGGAGTCTTCACCGGCAAGCAGCATCACCATACGATCCACCCCGGGAGCAATTCCTGCATGCGGCGGTGCGCCGTAGCAGAAGGCATTGTACATCGCCGGGAATTTCTTCTTCACATCCTCTTCTCCGAGGCGAACCATCTCAAATGCCTTAACCATGATTTCCGGGTCATGGTTCCGGACGGCTCCGGAAGACAGTTCCACACCGTTGCAGACAAGATCGTACTGATCCGCTGTAATGGAAAGAGGATCTATCTCTCCGCGCTCTGCCGCAAGAAGTGTGTCCAGACCGCCGGAGGGCATGGAGAAAGGATTGTGACAGAACTCAAGCTCGCCGCTCTCCTCGCCGATTTCATACATCGGGAAGTCCACGATCCAGCAGAAGGCATACTGCTCCTTGTCCATGTGACCGGGAACTGCTGCTCCAAGTGTCTTGACGAGAACACCTGCCGTCTTCTGGGCAGCGGTCTTCTTACCGGCAGCAACACCGACAAAA
>HF986564.1:4665-26462 GCA_000431495.1 Firmicutes bacterium CAG:791
GCACCCCCGACAAAATCACCGGGCTTCAGGCCAAGCGTCTCCACCAGCTTGTCCTTCAGAGGTGCTGCAAACTTGGAAATGCCGCCGACAAGCTCACCGTTCTCATCCATACGGAACCAGTACGGCTTGCTCCCCGCCTGGACCTCTACATCCGCAAGCGTCTTATCAATGAACTTACGGGTTCCCTCAAAGCCGGAAACCACAACGGCCTTGATAACCACCTTGGATTCCTCCGTGCCGATTACTTCTCCGTTCTCATCCTTCTTCTCGATGGTCGAAGCAAACGGTCCGAAGCCGCAGTCCGTAAGAACCGCCGTAACATCCTGAACCGTCAGATCAATACGAAGATCCGGCTTGTCTGAGCCATACTTCTCCATTGCCTCCAGATACGGAATGCGCATAAACGGAGCACTGCTCGCACGATTGTAGGTGCCGTATTTTGCAAAAATCGGGGGCAGAACATCCTCCAGAACCTCAAAGACATCCTCCTGTGTTGCAAAGGCCATTTCCATGTCGAGCTGGTAGAACTCTCCCGGAGAACGGTCTCCTCTTGCATCCTCATCGCGGAAGCACGGAGCAATCTGGAAATAACGGTCAAAGCCGGCTGTCATCAGCAGCTGCTTGAACTGCTGCGGTGCCTGCGGAAGTGCATAAAACTCGCCCGGATGCTTTCTTGCGGGTACAAGATAGTCTCTTGCTCCCTCCGGAGAGGATGCCGTCAGAATCGGTGTCGTGATCTCCATAAAGCCGTGCTCCGTCATCGACTGACGAAGTGCTGCAACCACCTGACAGCGGAGAATGATATTCTTCTTCACTTCCGGATTGCGAAGGTCCAGATAACGATATTTCAGACGGGCCTGTTCATCTGCCTCACGGCTGTGATTGATTTCGAACGGAAGGTTCGTATAACGGCAGCGTCCGAGAACCGTTACGCTGTCCGGCACCACTTCGATCTCACCGGTCGGCTGCTTCGGATTCTTGGAGCTTCTCTCCCGGACAATGCCCTTTACGGTAATGGTAGATTCCTTGGTGATCGTCTTAAACTGATTCATCATGTCTTCGTTCTCGACCACGATCTGTGTCGTGCCGTAGAAATCACGAAGAACGGCAAATCCGAGATTGGCGGAAACCACGCGAAGATTTTCCAGCCAGCCGGACAGCTGAACCTGTTTGCCGGTGTCACCGATGCGGAGCTCTCCGCAGGTATGAGTACGTGACTGCATGTTTTTCTCCTTCTTAGCTGATATCTTATCCCGACCGCAATGTTACCGGATCGGGTTTGCATAAAACTCTTCAAAAGCCGTATATCCCTGTGCTTCCAGCTGCTGCTTCTGGAATTTCTTGTTCTTGTTCATGCGGACAACCAGAACCGACTTTCCGCAGGCACGCTCACTCTGTGCCTGTTCAATGGCTTCCTTCAGACGATCCGCAGGAAGATTCTTCTCCAGAAGGAAAGCAACCTTTTCTCCCTTTCCGGGGACCTCAAAGCCCTGCTCCAGAAGAATCAGAATGATTCGCTCAAAGCCAATGGAAAATCCGCAGGCAGGAACATCCTTTCCGGTGAACTTTCCGACCATTCCGTCATATCGTCCGCCGCCTCCTGCGCTGATGCCAAGCTCCGGCATGGCAATCTCAAAGATCGTCCCCGTGTAATAGCTCATTCCACGGACAATGGTGGGATCAAAAACCATTCTGAAGTCCGCCTGCTTCGTCGCTTCTACGGTCTGAATGGTCTCGCGAAGATTCGGAATGACATCCTCTTCGATGACGCCGGAGAGCTCCTTTTCCAGGAACCCGAGCGGGTCTTCGGAAGCATTCAGTCCCTCGAACAAAGCGGTATACTTCGCTGCTGACTCTTCACCGAAGCCGAGCTCAATCAGCTCCCTCTGAACACCGTCAAGTCCGATCTTGTCCATCTTATCCAGCGTGATGAAGACCTCATCAAAGCGCTCCTCCGGGAAGCCGCAGTGCTTCGCCATTGCCTTCAGGATACGGCGCTCGTTGATTCGGATCTGGAAGTTTCGGAAGCCAAGCCGTCCAAGCGTTGTTGTGGTCGCCAGAATCAGCTCAATTTCCGCGAGATTCGTCGGCTCGCCGATGATGTCAATGTCACACTGCATGAACTGGCGATAGCGTCCCTTCTGCGGCCGGTCTGCTCTCCAGACATTTCCCATCTGCAGCGCCTTGAACGGCATCGGCAGTTCATTCTCATGGTTGGAGAAATATCGTACAAGCGGAACGGTCAGGTCATAGCGGAGGCCTCCGTCCACAAGATCCGCCTCGCTCCCTGCATTCTCCAGGCGAAGCTTCTCTCCTCGCTTTAAAATCTTGAAAATCAGTTTCTCATTGTCGCCGCCGGACTTGGACGTCAGGTTCTCGATGTTCTCCACGCAGGGAGTCTCGATGCCCTGAAAGCCAAACTCCGCATACGTCTTCTTAATCACGGAAATGCAATAGTCGCGGATTTCCATCTCCGCGGGCATCACATCCTTCATTCCGGTAACAGGTTTCTTCGTCAATGCCATAATATCCGTCCTCTGTAGATGATTGATTCGATTGCATCAGCATGCATGCGTGCTGAACAGATAGATCATACACTGATTTTTCCGCGGTTTCAACGGCGGGACACAGGTCCGTGACACAGAGGATCCTCGTTCCGGCAAATACCTGTGCTCCGGCAAATCCTCGTGTCTTCAGCAAATTCTCGGAAGACCTTCTCCGTAAAGAGGTCCTGCAATTCTCCTGCCGCCGATTCTGGTCCGGATCAGAAGCGCAGGGGTTTCATGATGAGCGGTGTCCGGTTCGGATACCGTTCCAATTGCCAAAGCTCCCTCACCATATCGGCTGTCCCGGATCAGCGAAACTGCCTTTTCCGCATCCCGTCCGTCCACGAGGCACACAATCTTCCCTTCATTTCCCATATAAAGCGGATCGAGACCAAGAATTCCGCAGAAGGCACGGACATCGGGACTTACCGGAAGCGCCGCTTCCTCGAGCGTGATCATTTTCCCGGAGCTTACCGCAAACTCGTTTAATACGGTCGCAAGGCCTCCTCTTGTCACGTCGCGCATCTCATGAACACGGATCCCCTCCTGAAGGAGCCTTGTCACCATTTCTCCAAGCGGCGCATTGTCACTCTGAATGCGGTTTTCCAGATTCAGACGTCTGCCCAAAATGGCTGCATGATGATCTCCAAGCGTCCCCGACACAATGACTGCATCGCCGTTCTCAATGGAAGAAGGCGACATCCGCCGTTCCCCTCTGGCAAGAAAACCGACCCCTGCTGTGTTGATGATCAGTCCCCCCTCCGGTCCGGAATGATTTTCCACCACCTTCGTGTCACCGGCAACGATAATGACCCCCGCCTCTTTTGCAGTCTCTGCCATCGAATGCACGATGCGGCGCAGGCGGGAAAGAGACAGTCCCTCTTCCAGAATAAATCCGCAGGTCAGATAGCGCGGCTTTGCCCCGCTCATCAAAAGATCGTTCACCGTACCGCACACACACAGTCTTCCGATGTCTCCTCCCGGGTATTCCAGCGGAGTGACAACAAAGGAGTCTGTCGTCATGGCAAGCTCGCCGTCTCCATCCACGGGAACCAGTGTGGAATCCTCCATCTGTGACAGATACGGATTCTGAAATTCCTTTGCAAAAATCTCTTCAATCAGCCTTTCGGTGGACTCTCCGCCGCTCCCATGGGCCATCGTAACGCATTCTGATGTATTCATATTCCTCTCCGTCATTTTCTCATTCCGCCGACATAATAGTTGTAGCAGCTTCCTTCCTGCGAAACCATGCAGGAGCCATGCGGTGAAGACGGCGTACATACCTTTCCGAACAGCGGACAGTCACAGGGGGTAAGATCCCCTGTCAGAATCTGCGGACAGCAGCAGCCGTTTGTGACATGATCCTCCGTAAGACCCGCTGATCCCGCATCAAACCTTCTGTACTCCGGTCTCAGAAGCTTCCCGGATCCTGGAATCACGCCCATGCCGCGCCAGGCAGCATCCGCTGTGCAGAAGATCTCATCGATCGCTTCCCTGGCTTTGGGATTTCCATCCTCCCGGACAACCTCCGGATAGAAATTTCTCGCGATTCCGTGCCCCTGCTCACAAACGAGTCCGTAGATCGAGGCAAGCAGCTCTTCCCCCTCAAATCCGGATACCACAAAAGGAAGCTGAAACTCTTCTGCCAGCTCCCGGTATTCGGAAAGTCCTGTCACGGCACACACATGTCCCGGCGCAAGAAATCCGGTAATGCGCTTTCCTTTACTCTTTCTGCACAGCCACCGGATGACCTCCGGCATCGTCTTCAGAGATGTCAGAAGCTGAACATTTGTCAGGCCTCTTCGAAGCGCCTCCTTGATAAGAAGGACATACACCGGTGTTGTCGTTTCAAAGCCGACCGCCGCAAACACGCATCTGGTACCCGGATTTTGTTCGGCGATATCCAGAATTTCCATTGGCGAATATACCATCCGGACACTTCCGCCTGTCGCCTTGGCGCCTGCAAGGCTTACGTCCGAGCCGCAAACCCGCAGAAGATCCCCGAATGCAAAGACCGTCGTATCTTTCTCAAGCGACAGCTCCACCAGACGGTCAATATACGAAGTTACCGTCACACAGACAGGGCACCCGGGGCCGGAAATCAGATGAATCCGTTCCGATAAAAGGGAGGGAATTCCATTGTTCACAATGGATGCCGTGTGTGTTCCGCAGACTTCCATCAGCGTACACTCCGGTCCGTCATATTCCTTCAGAAATTCAAGGAGCTGCTCCCGGTTCATCGATTTCCTCCCGTAGAATGACCGGAATCATTTTCCATCTTCGCAATCTCCGCAAAAATCTCATCCATCGCATCCGCATCCTCCTTCTTCAGAACCTGAAGGACACAGCCTGCATGAACCAGAACACGGTCATTTTCCTGAACGGGAATAAAACCGGTCTGCACCAGAGTTCTTGTTCCCGAAAAATCCACCATTGCCTTTTTTCCGTTTTCTCTCAGCTCAATCACCGTTCCGGGATATGCCACACACATTGTTCTTTCCTTTCTCTGCCGAATACCGCCATCCTGCCAGATATGCCTGTCCCAGCGCCAGGCCGCCGTCATTTCCGGGGACCTGTTCGTTTCGATACACTATGAGTCTCTTTTTTGTCAGAAGCTGCTCCAGAACCGTCAGAAGAAGCCTGTTGGCAAAGCAGCCGCCGGAGAGGCAGATCTTTTTTTCCCCCGTCCGTTCCGCAAGCCGTTCTGTTATCTGCGCCGCTCCATATGCAATCGCCAGATGGAAAAACAGGGCCGCCTCCTGTGCTGTCTTGTTCTTTTTCTGCATCTCCAGAAGACCGGAAATCAGAGCCTCCGTGCTGAGAAGAATTCTCCCATCCGCAGAGGGCCGTGTCAAACTGCGGAAATAGAGAAGACATTCCGCAAAGAGCCTTCGGAACACCGGACCGGAAGCATCGATCCGGCACTTTGTTTTCTCTTCGGAAGCTGCAGCTTCCGAAGGCATCCGCTTCCAAAGAGCGCGCCAGGCCGCATTTTCCAGTAAAACCGCACACTCTCCCTCGTAATGATTTTCCTGCCCGAAACCAAGAATCGAAGCGGCAGCATCAAACAGCCTTCCCATGCTCGTGCTGACGGTTGTCTGCGAAACACGGACGTTTTCCTCCGAGAGGATCGCTCCGACAAGCGGGTTCTCCGTCTTCTCCCCGACAAGCTGCCGGCAGCAGTCCGCCGCAAGATCCGCGCGTACACTCAGCGAATCTCCCCCAAGCATTCTGCAGTCGGAAAGACTTCCCAGTCTTCGGAAATCCCCTTCACAAAGATACAGGAATTCACCGCCCCAAAGCTGTCCGTCTGTGCCGCAGCCCGTTCCGTCAAAAACAATCCCGATGCAGCTTCGAAGTCCCCATTCCGCCATGACAGAGGCCGCATGGGCCTGATGATGCTGCACCTGAATCAAAGGAAGCTGCCTGGCCATCGCGTATTCAGAGGCAAGCCTTGCGGAATAATAGGCCGGATGCAGATCACAGACAACACAGGAAGGCTTCGCCTCGAAGATTCGCTCCATCTGCGCTTCCTGCTCCAGATAATTGCTGTTTACCGCGTAATCTCCCAGATCTCCGAAGTACTGCGACAAAATCACGCGCCTGCCCTTGGCAATCGCAAAAGCAGCCTTGAGGTCACCCCCTGCCGCAAGAATGACAGGCTGATCTTTGGTATCTTTCGAAGATTCCGTGCTCTCACGTTCATCCTCCGGAAGAAAAACCGGCATCGGAACATAGCCGCGGCTTCTCCGGATCAGCTGGATCCGTCCATCCGGGACGGCAGCAACCGAATCGTCCAGCGGTCTTCGGATACACCGATCATGCAGGTAAATACCATCCGCATCCAGTCCGTCCGCGAATCTCATCCGGGCAAAATCCTCCTCCCGGAACGGAATCGGCTCCGAGCTTGTGTTCGCACTGGTAACAACAAGCGGACCTGCTTCCTCTGTAAGAAGCTTCTGTACGCCAAAGGACGGAAGGAATGCTCCAAGATACCTGCTCCCTCCGCAGACGCCGGGTGCCGACAAAGGAAAAGAGTTCTGATCCGTTTCTTCCTCCCTCCTGCAAAGAAGCACAATCGGCCGCGCAGAGCTTTCCAGAAGCTCCCGCTCCTTCCCGGAAATCCAGGCATACCGTTTCATCTCTTCCACCGAAGAGAACATCACGGCAAAGGGCTTCTGCTCCCGTCCCTTCATCCTGCGAAGTCTCTGAACACTTTCTTCAGAATCCGCACGGCAGAGAAGCTGATAACCTCCCACACCCTTCAGGGCAAGAATCCCCCCGTTTTTCAGGACCTGCACCGCTTCGTCAAAGCCTTCTTTACCGTAAGCAGCACCTTCCTCCGTTTGATCCTTCCGCCTATTCTCTGCAGCTTCCGAAGAAGGATTCCGCCGCAGCAAGCCGCGACTCTTTATGAAATACATCTGCGGTCCGCAGTCGTGGCAGGAAATCGTCTGCGCATGGCGCCTTCTTCCCTTCCTGTATTCTTCCTCGCAGGAAGGACACAGGGAATACGGACGCATTGCCGTATTCTCTCTGTCATACGGAAAACGATCGAGGATGCTCCACCTCGGACCGCAGAGCGTGCAGCTGATGAGCCCGTAGTGAAAGCGACGATCCTCCGGATCCTTCATTTCTCTTTCACAATCCGGACAGATTCCAAGGTCCGGCGGAAATGCCGGAAGCTCCGAAAGCTGCTCCGTTCTGCTGTCAATAATCCGGAACTCTCCTTCTGCTCTCTCCCCGGCATCCTCTGTGCCTTCCTCTGCCCGGTCTTCCAGCATTCCCTCTTTTATGGAAACGACATATCCGCCGGATGGCACCTTCCTCTGCAGGATATCCTCCAGCTGCAGAATTCTGCTTCTGGTTCCAAACACCTCCAGAATCACAATTCCCCCGCAGTTTCGCACGGTTCCGGAAAGCCCCAGTTCTGCAGCCCATCCTGCAGCAAAAGGGCGGTACCCGATTCCCTGTACCCCCCCCGTCACTGTAATTCTTACATGAATTCTGTGCTCCGCCATCTCAGCCGGCCTCGCCCGATCCGCTCTCTGAAGCTGCCGCCTTTTCCGCCTCTGCTTTCGCAGCCGCTGCCTTTTCCGCAAGTGCCTTCTGCTTCGCGATTTCCTTCGCGATCTGCTCCTCCGAGTACCGGTGAACAATGGACGCCTTCTCTGTTCCGGGCTCTGTATATCCCGGCTTCATCGAAAGACACTTCACCGGACAGACCTCCACGCAGTTGTTGCACTGCACGCAGGAGAACGGATGAATCTGCCAGGTATAATCCGGTCTCGAAACCGATATTGCACCGGAAGGACAGCCGCGCATGCACATGCCGCAGAGGATGCACCGGGAAATGTCGTTCTCCACATGCCCGCGATACCGCTCCGGATAGACCCGTTCCTTTCCCGGATACTCCGCCGTTGCAGGCTTTTTCAGCATATTCTTCAATTCATGCCCGACATAGGCAATAAACTCTATCATAGCCGTTACCTCTCAGTACAGGAAATGCAGGGATCAATGGTAAGAATCATCATGGCAACATCGGCAAGCTCCGCGCCGCGGATGGTCTCAATCAGTCCCGGAATATTCGCAAACGTAGGCGTGCGGTTCCGGTATCTTGTCAGGAACTTGCTGCCGTTTGCCTTTACATAGTAAATGGCTTCGCCTCTTGGCTGCTCAATCCGGGCCATATATTCTCCGTCCGGATTTCCCTTGACCGGAACCTCAATCGGTCCATCCGGCATTTTTGCAATGGCCTGACGAATCAGATCCATCGACTGATACAGTTCTCCGATTCGCACCTTGCAGCGCGCATAGCAGTCCCCCTCCAGGGCAATCACCGGCTCAAAGTTCAGTTCGCCATAAGCTTCGTAGCCCTGCAGGCGAAGGTCCCGTCTTACACCGGAGGCACGAAGGAACGGTCCGCAGCAGCCAAGCTCCTCTGCTCTCTCAGGGGAAAGCTTTCCGACACCGACCATACGGGAAAGAACATCCCCGTTTCCAAGGAAGGTATCCGTCACAATGCGGCACTCCTTTTCCAGCTCATCCACCGTCTTCAGGATGCTCTCCAGCATCTCGGGTGTCACATCCTTTTTCAGGCCGCCCACCTTATTGACAGAGAAAATAACACGGCCTCCCGTCGTCAGCTCCAGCATATCCAGAACCTTCTCGCGAAGACGCCAGCAATCCATAAATAAACTCTCAAAGCCAAACGCATCCGCCAGAAGTCCGAGCCACATCAAATGGTTGTGAAGTCTGGAAAGCTCGGCCCACATTGTCCTTAAGTATTTCGTCCTTGGCGTTGTCTCCAGGTCCATGATCTTCTCAACCGCCTCGACATAGCCAAGGCTGTGTCCGAACGAACAGATGCCGCAGGTGCGCTCCGCAATCAGAACAAATTCCTTAAAATCTCTCTTATCTACAAGCTTCTCCAGTCCCCGGTGAATAAATCCGATGGACGGCATCGCATCGATGACCTTCTCATCCTGCAGCACCAGATCCAGGTGAATCGGCTCCGGCAGAACCGGGTGCTGCGGGCCAAACGGAACAATACTGATTTTTTTTATCGAATTATCTGCCATAACGGTCCTCTCATCACCGGAACGGTGTCGGAATGACGGTACGGAACAGCTTGCCGTTGAAATCATAATTCATCATATCGATTTCAATTCCGTACAGGTCATGAATCTCATTTTCATACAGGTACGCCACTTCGTAAATGCTGGTAATACTGGAAATACGGTCATTTCCATGCACGCACAGCCGAATGTTGCGAATGTCATACGCACGGCCGAAGGTATACAGGATCTCATAGGAATCCTCTGCCACCTTCGAGGCGCAGATCTGAATCAGGCGCCACTCCTCATGCCGGATTCTGGTCACCGCATCCAGAAGCTCTCTGGTCTCGATCTCTTCCACCGGCATGTCCGGCGTACCGGTTTCCCGCACCAGCGTTCCTTCCTGAACCGCGGGTGCCGGCTTCTTCGTTGATGCCACATCGGCAAAGGTTTTGCCGGCCGCAGCCAGCTTCTCATTCATGTCCGCCATGAAGCTCTTCCTCCTGTTCCTTCCTCATTGCCGCTCTTGCTGCATCGGAAGCCTGAATCTGTGCCTGAATGCGCTCTTCCTGCTGCTGCATGGCCTCTGCGCCCTCCCCGTTCTTCGGCGACCACTCCTTTTCCTCCGGAGGAAGTCCCTGCTTCATCCGGTCTCTTTTATGATCCAGAATGGCAAGGGCCTTGACCACTCCGTCGATGATGGATTCCGGGCGTGCAGCGCACCCGGGGACATAAACATCCACAGGGATGACCTTGTCCACACCGCCCATAATGTTGTAGCACTCCTTAAACACGCCTCCGTCGCAGGCACAGATGCCGACAGCCACCACAACCTTCGGGTCCGGCATCTGTGAATACAGCTGCTGCACAACCATCCGGTTCTGGAAGTTGACGCCTCCGGTGATCAGGAAAACATCCGCATGTTTGGGGTCTCCCGTATTGATGATTCCAAAGCGCTCCAGATCATAACGGGGCGTTGTCGATGCAAGAACTTCAATATCGCATCCATTGCAGCTGGATCCGTCATAATGAAGAACCCAGGGAGATTTTGAAATTTTCATAGTCCTTTCAACCTTCTTTCTTAAGATACGCTCCGTTCTTACTTATCCAGCAGCATCAGAATCAGCATGTTGCCGCCTCCTGCTACCAGGGTGGTTCCCCAGGTGAAGGCGAGCATCCTCTCCCAGCGAACACGCGGAAACACGTTGTCGCAGAGAGTAAGGCCGAACAGTACAATCAGCGCCGCAAGGATCGCATACACCAGAGAGACGGGATTGGAACAAATGAAGAAAAGCCCCGTCAGCGTTACCATCAGAAACAGCTCATACCACTCCGAAAGCTCCACAATTCCAAGAACACTGCCCGAAATATCCGTTGTCACGCCCTTAACCATCTCCTGATGCGCATGGTGTGACGTGCTGACATCAAACGGAGATTTCCGAAGCTCAATCGGAAGCACAATCAGAAACGCGAAGAAGATGCCGGGCGTCTTTACGATTGCCGGCAGATCGCAGCGAATGATGTCCTTGACCAGAAAGCTTCCGGACGACAGATACAGGCCAATGCACAGAAGAAGCAGAATCGGCTCAGCACAGGCCATCTGCAGCATCTCACGCTGCGCACTCATATTCGAATAAGGTGCACTGGCGGAAAAAGCAGCAAGACACAGCATCATTTCTGCCAGCGTCAGAGAGAAAACAGACAGCAAAATATCCTGCCCCGCATAGATAATTCCGATGGACAGCATCAGAAACAGCAAATGTCCAACCACCAGAAAGTGCTGCAGGCCGTTTACAATATAAGCTTTTTTCTGGAAAAACTTGCTGATGTCATAAAACGGCTGCAGAACCGGAGGGCCCTGACGTCTCTGCATTCTGGCAGAGAGGAACCGGTCCGTTCCGGAAAGAAGTCCCCCCACAAGAGGACCGAGTAAAAGGATGGAAATCACCGCCATCGCAAGCTTGAGAACAATGGATGCCATCACAACGCCCTCCCTACAATAATCATCAGAAACGTAATCAGAATTGCCGTGGACAGAAACAGACACGGCTTCATGATCTTCAGCTCACCGATGAAATCAATCATGTACCAGTTTGACATGTACACACTCTGCACATCTCCGAATGAATTCAGGAAATGACGGTCATCCGCGGCATTGACACCGGACATGTACGATCTTGTATTGTGCTCTGTAATTCCACCGTGCTGCCTGGAAATAAAGACGCCGGCGATCGGAAGCGCAACGACAAGTGCGAACATGAACAGCATGACAATGATGTCTGAGCCACCGATGACAGGAGGAACCTCCTTGCGGAACATCTGACTCAGAACCGGCTGGATCAGATACTTTGAAATCGACGGGAACAGGAAGCACATGGCCACCACAAGAGAAGCAAGCGGAATGATCGACTGCCACTCACTGCGATGCGTGGTATCCTTCAGAGCCTGCGACTTATGAATTACCGCAAAGAGCTTTCCAAGCCATTTTCCCCAGTAAAAAGAAGTGCTCGCCGTACCGAACAAAAGGAACAGCACCAGCCAGACGCTGTTGGAGTCGATGAAGGACTTCAGTGCAGCCCATTTTGCAATCAGCATGCCAAACGGTGCCAGATACATGCCGCAGATACCGATGATCATCACAATAGCAAGCTTCGGAAGCTTGATGATCAGGCCATGCATGTCCTCGATGTTTCGGGAGCCGGTCACGTTCTCCACCGCTCCGACACAAAGGAACATCAATGACTTCGACACTGCATGGAAAACAATCAGCATCACACCTGCCCAGACAGATTCCGGAAGACCGACACCGGCGCAGGCAACAATCAGGCCAAGGTTGGAAACCGTGGAATGAGCAAGAAGCCTCTTGCCGTCTGAGGTGGCAATCGCCATAAGAGACGCTGCAAAGAAGGTAAAGCCGCCGATCAGGGTCACAAGAACTCCGGTCAGCGTTCCCTTCATCATCGGAGAAATACGGATCAGAAGATATACGCCCGCCTTTACCATCGTAGCCGAATGAAGAAGCGCCGAGGTCGGTGTAGGAGCTACCATCGCACCGAGAAGCCAGCCGCAGAACGGAAACTGAGCGCTCTTGGTCATTGCCGCAAAGGCAAGCATCACAAGAACAATCATGACCCCGGGAACCGCAGCCTCATCGATGGTCAGAAGCTGAGACAGATTCGTGACATGAAGCTGCAGGGCGGAATAGAGAATTGCTACTGCAAAGCCGCAGCCGCCGAGAAGGTTCATCCAGAGTGCCTTGAACGAATTCTGAATGGACTCCGGCTGCTTGTTGTACCCGATCAGAAGGAAGGAGCACACAGAGGTAATCTCCCAGAAGAAATACATCCAGCCCATATTGTCGCAGAAAAGCAGTCCGAACATCGCACCGAGGAATACAAAGAGCATCGCAAGGAACCAGTTGGAGCGCTCCGGGTAGTCACGATGATGCTGATGATAATCCTTGATGTAGCCAACGGCATAAATACAGATCAGACTGCCGACGATGCCGACCACAAGGCACATAATCACAGTCAGATTATCAATATGAAAATGCGCCTCTCCCTCCGGCATTCTTCCGGACAGATCCAGCCAGACAATCGGAAGCGTACCTGCAATGGACAGAAGCATTGCATAGATCTTCTTATAACGGATGGAATAGAAAATAACCACTCCCATCAGAACAAGCTCGCCGGCCATGATCAGCATGTTCGCCGTCTCTGCCTTCGTCAGAAATGAATAATCTTCCTTCCCTCCGAGAACACGTACAGCCAGATAGATGACCGCTGCCATGATCGCAAGTCCGGCGCCCTTCACCAGATTCTTGCGCGCCTCGTACACCATCTCGCTGTTGCCCATGGCAAAAAGCACCAGTGCAACCGCAAACGGGAAAAAGATCAGAAACTCAATAATCCGCACAACATCCCCTCCTGTTATTCTGCTGATTTTGAATCAAAATAGATAAAGATATGACAGAATTTCTCACCACAATATATAGTATGCCAAATTGTGAATAAAACAAGTCTTGAATTCTCTGCGTAATGTAAAAGCAGCCGGATCTGCCTCATCAGGCATCTCCGGCTGCTCTCTCAAACGATCAGACCGTCAGACAAACCAGTATTCTATTGCAGGAAGCCGTCATCCATTTCCCCGTCATCGTTCTGCACACGGTTTTCCTCCAGCCCCTTCAGTACAAAGGCAGGAATCTCTCCTTCCCAGAAATTCAGACTGAAATAACTGGCCTCTCCCCGCTTCAGGGCAATGGAAATTCCATACTGATAATCCACTCCTGTGGAATCCTTCCAGTTGGAGGATACAAGCATCATGGAATGCTTCAGAATATCCTGAATTTCCTCTGTTTCCGTGAACTCTGCCGATGAGCTGCTGTTGTCCGTATATTCGGTCACTGTCATGCCCTCTATGTCCTCGGCCTTTGTTTCCTCCGGATAAAGTCCGTTGCTCTGAAGAAACGCGATCGTATTCTCATAAGAGGGATAGACATCAAAATCCATCGACATGTAGCACGGCCGGTATGCCTCGAAGGATACCCGTCCGATGCTGTTTTCTTCGTTCATCTGGCGGAAGGAATAATGCTCCAGATCCTTCCGGTAGGCCTTGGCAAATTCACGATACAGTGCACCGTTTCCGGAAAGACTTCGGAATCCGTTGCAGAAGGTCAGGGTACCGTTCTTCTCGGCCGTTTCCGAAACAGCGCGGTCACTGTAAACCGGCATCAATCCTTCCTTGTATTCGATGCTTCCGGTTATCGCATCCAGCACATCGGCATCGAGGGAATACGGAATGGTGATGCTGCGGTATACCTTCCGGCCGTCCTTCATGCGGTAGCATACCTCGGCCCCCCAGCCCTTCACCGCGTTCGAATCGTCCGATTCCTCCCGCTGCAGCTCCATTCCCGGCCCGGTAACCGCAAGAACAGACGAGATATCTGTCAGCTTCATATCCTCCAGCACATGTGTCTCATCCCCTGTCGATTCTTCCGCATTCTGTTCCATCGGATAATAGAAGCTGTTGTCATTGTAAACGTATAAAGCCGCACTTTCCACTTCCGATTCCTTTGGAACATAGCGGTCATATCCAAGAAGATCATAACGGAACATCACAAAAATTCCGGCTGCAAGAATCGCCGCCGCTGCGATCTCCCAGAATTTCACAAAGAATTTCCAGATATCAAGCTCATATACCATCTCAACAACGCCGGAGCAAAGAACCGTTACAAAAACAATTCCGACCATCATAAAGACCGTTCCCGTTCGGGATGTCGGCGAATTGAACAGGTTGATGATCACCTGTCCGGCAAAAAGGCCCGCCGCCACACTGACAGCAATCCGGATCACGGTGCGGACCGGCCGGTAAAGAATCGTCATGCCTGCATATTCCGCCTTCCGCTTCCGATACAATGCGATACTGATGGCAAGGAAAGTCGCTCCGACCAGAATGCTCACAAGATCCGCTTTCCAGCAATAGGAAAGAAGGTCCTTCAGCTGTATCAGGTTCATCCGTGCGTACCGGAAATGATAATTGCTGTTTATCCATCTGGATGGCGCCATGGCATTGTAAAACGGGGAAAGCAGAAATGTACTGTTCCTCTGTCCATAGAAGCAATACGTCTTGTAGAACATGTTCTCGAAGCTCTGCACCAGCGCCACACAGGCCTGATCTGCAAACATCAGAAGCACGGCCATAATTCCGGAAACAACCAGATTGCCCGTGAGCATGACGGCAAGGATTCCCAGGCTGTAGGAGGAAAAGAAAATAATCGTCAGCCTCACCAGCTCAAGCATCGCATCCACAAACGTCACCATGCTCATGCCGTTCATCACCATCGCAAGAACAATGGAAAGAAACATACCGATAACAAGCGGAATTTCAAAAATCAGAAATCCATTCGCATAGATGCTCCAGAAGCGCTCCATTCTGGAAATCGGCTGGCTCTCATAAAAGTCCTGCTTCTCCATGCTGAACAGATAGGAAAAGCCATGTATGGCCAGGATAACCGCCATAAGCACGATCACCCACAGAAAGCCCTGACGCATTCCGATCCAGGTCCCAACCTCAACAAGTCTCTGACTTAATGTCAGCTCCGGACTCATATTCTGCAGCTTCGCCACCTCATTGCTTCTGGCAATCAGCATCACCACTGCCACCGGATAATACATCACCATATACAGAACAACAGCCGCAATCAGCCACAGTCTTCTCCGGCACAGCTGCCTCTGCAGAATGAAAAAACGGTTTCCCTGTTTATTCTTCGTATCACTCATCTTTGATCACCTAGTCCATTATAAATTTGCGAATGTCATATCCTACGACTTCTGTCTCGCTGATAAAGATTTCCTCCAGCGTCAGAGGAAGAATCTCGAAAAATACCATTGATACACAGCGGAAATGCTGCTCAATCTCTTCCCTGCTCGCGCGGATGGTCAGTGTGCAGAGTCTTCCTCTGGTCTCGCTGCTTAAGATTTCCAGTCCGCCCAGCGCCATCTCCTTATCCTCATCGGAGGTGAACACGCACTGTACCTTCTGAATGGAGGTCTTCATTTCTTCCATATTCTCGGAAAGCAGTACCCCGCCCTTATGCAGAAGGCCGATATGATCGCAGATATCCTCGATCTCACGAAGGTTATGCGAGGAAATCACAGGTGTCAGTCCGCGATCTTCCATGTCCTTGGCAATAAGGCTCTTGACCGCCTGCCGCATCACCGGATCCAGTCCGTCAAAGGTCTCGTCGCAGAGCATGTACTTCGTTCCCGAGCAAAGTCCCAGAATAAGGGAGAGCTGCTTCTTCATTCCTTTGGAAAATGCAGAAATTCGTCTTTCCGGATCCAGTCCGAAGTCCTTCATCATTTTGCCGAAGCGGTACTCCGAATAATCCGGATACATCTCCGCAAAATATTTACTCATTTCCCGACCGGTTGCATTCGGAAAGAAATAGAAATCGTTCGGAATAAAAAAGATGTTCCGTTTGATTTCCGCATTGTCATAAACCGGCTTCCGGTCTATGCAGATGGTTCCTTCATCCTGCTGCATCACGCCTGCCAGCATGCGAAGAAGTGTGCTCTTTCCGGCGCCGTTCGTTCCAAGAAGTCCGAAAACCTCTTTGTCGTTCATCGTAATGGATACATGGTTCACAGCCATGCAGTCGTCAAACGATTTTGTAAGATTCATCGTTTCGATCATATCGTCATTTCACCCGCTTTCCTGATTAACGTCTCCCGATCCAGTCCGAGCTCATCCGCTTCCTTCAGAAGTTCCGCCATTCGCCCGGCGAGCTCCTTCTTCTTGTTCTCCATCAGCTCCTCTCCGCCGCTGACGTAGTTGCCCTTCCCCTTCACGGTGTACAGAAATCCCTGCCTCTTCAGCTCCGCATAGGCCTTCTGCACCGTATTCGGATTGGTGGACAGCTCCATAGCCAGCTGACGAACCGACGGCATCTGTTCTCCGGGCTCCAGAACGCCCTTCAGGATCAACGTTTTATACCGTTCCGAGATCTGCTCATAAATCAGTCTCGAATCCCGATAATCGATCAAGTCCATCATCCTCTCCTTCCGTATCCACTGTATTAGTTATGATGGTACAGTTACTGTAGCACAGAAGCCTCGGCATGTAAACCCCTCACGGGGTTACCTGCCGAAGACAAAATTGTCAGTTCTTATCTGCCGCAAGCGCCTGTTCAATCAGCTTGTCCAGCGTTTCCGCCTGACTTTTCTCCGTAACGGCTCCCACAATGGGATCCCCGACGATATTGCCTCTGCGGTCGACCACATAAGTTGTGGGAAATGCATAGATTCCCATGGTAAACGTTCCCGCCTCGCTGTCAGACGCAAAATAGATGTTCTGATAGTCTGCATTCTTTTTCTCCAGCACATCCTTCGCATCCGAAATGGCAGTCTCGTCGCCATCGAGCGTAAAGGCATTGATTCCGATGAGCGCACCGCCTTTTCCTGCAAGCTCCCTGTTCAGGGCATCCAGCTCAGAGAGCTCGCCCACACAGGGTCCGCAGGTCGTGAACCAGAAATTCACCACCGTGACTGCGTTGCCGGAAAACAAATCATCGCTCTTTACTTCATTTCCATCCAGATCCTTTCCCTCAAAAGAAGGAAACTTCTGCGTGCTTTCATCCCCGGAAGCCGTGCTCATCGCCTCATCCGCAGCTGCGCTTGTACTGCCTTCCATGGATTTTTCTGCAACCTCAGGGTATTCTTTCTCAAGAGCAGCCATCTGATTCTCAAGGTCGCGGATTTTTCCCGCCTCCTTCTGAAGCAAAGTCAGCTCATCCTCCGTAAATGAATCCCCGGCAGCTTCTATGGTTTTCAGCAGCAGCTCTCCGTAATTATTACTTTCCTCCTGCACGGCCATATCCTTGTCCATGGCAAGAAATACCTTGTCCCAAAGCCCTGTATTCTCCGACAGGATCTCATTCTCCTGGTCCATCAGCTCCTTGTACTCCGTGACAGCCTCCTCGATGCCGCCCTGTCCCGTATCCGCAGCAGAGCTTTCTTCTTTCGTGCCGCAGGCTGCCAGTGCCAATACCATCAGTGCAATCAGAACAGATGCTGTAAGTTTCTTCCTCTTCAATTTGATTCCTCCATGTTTGTTTCTGCAGTTATTGTTCCTTTTGTTTCCGGTCCGTCTCCAAAGCCGTAGCGGAAGTGTACCGCACCGGTCGGACAGGCCAGAACACATTTCCCGCAGCGGATACACTCCGCATGATCCGGGGTTTTCGTCACGTCCACGTCCATGCCGCAGGCCCTGGCGCATTTCCCGCAGGAAATACACGCATTGGCATCCACCTTCATCTGTAGAAGCGACACCTTATTGAACAGCGCATAGAACGCCCCCAGCGGGCAGAGCCATTTGCAGAACGGCCGGTAGAACAGAATACTCAGCGCCGTCACTGCGAGCAGAATGCAAAGCTTCCAGGTAAAAAGCTTTCCCAGTGCGGCACGAATGCCGGAATTCACCAGTGCAAGCGGAATCGCCCCCTCCAGAACCCCCTGCGGGCAGAGATATTTGCAAAAGAAGGGATCTCCCATTCCAACATCGTTCACCGCAAAGGCAGGCAGCAAAACAACCATCACCAGCAGAATCACATATTTCAGATAAGTCAAAGGTCGCAGCTTCTTCGTAGAAAACTTTCTCGTCGGGATCCTGTGCAGCAGCTCCTGAAACCAGCCAAAGGGACAGAGAAAGCCGCAGATCAATCGTCCCAGCAGTACCCCCAGAAGAATCAGGAACCCGGAAATATAGTAGGAAAACCGGAACTTCGAAGATCCCGCCACTGCCTGAAACGCCCCGATCGGACAGGCGCCGGAGGCTGCCGGACAGGAATAACAGTTAAGACCCGGCACGCAGACGTTTTTCCCCTTTCCCTGATAAATGCCGCCCTTTATAAAATTCGGCAGATGAAGGTTGGTAAAGAGCACCGCTCCTGCCTGAATCCACCCGCGAAAGCGGGCCATGAAACGCGATGCTCCCATATTCTTCTTATCCAATTCCCACACACTCCAGACACAATCTGACCGCCTTGCTCAGCACGACCTGCACCTCACCGCGCCATGCACCATAGCAAAGCATTGCCGCTCCCACCGCAAGCAAAATCACCTGAATCATTGCCTTTTTCGATTGAAACAATTTACGTTCTCCCTTCTGCACGAATGCTGGCTGCATGTTTCATCATTATATTATAATGCATCAGCAGGAAATATACTTCCCTACCCGTATTTCCTTCACAGCTCCCACCGCTGCCAGCTTCATCATCGCGCGAAGAAGCTCCGGAAACGAACAGCTTCGATGCATTTTCCTGCTTACCTCATCCGTGATTTCGTCCACACTCTGCGCAGTCGAAGAATCCAGTGCACACAGAATGCACTTCTCCAGCTCCGTATAAGATACCGTTCCTTTTTGCGCCTTCCGGTCCACCGGGGACTTCGTTTTTCTCACACTCTGTGACAGTTTTCCGGTTCGCGCAGTCCGATACCCCATTTCTTCCAGCATAGCCTCCGGGGAAACCGCAACCCCGGCCCCCTGACGAAGCAGCTCATTGCATCCGGCGCTCTTGGCATCGCAGACCCGTCCCGGCACCGCCCAGACATCTTTTCCCTGTTCCAGCGCGCAGTCTACCGTAATCAGAGTTCCGGACCGTTCTCTGGCTTCGATGACAAGAAGCGCATCCGAAAGTGCACTGATAATCCGGTTTCTCGGGGGAAAGAGCCTCGCCTCCGGCTCTGTCCCCGGACGATATTCTGAAATGACACCGCCGCGTTCGCACAAGGCCTCGTACAGATCCTGATTCTCCTTCGGATAGCAAATATCGACCCCGCTGCCAAGAACTGCAAAAGAGGCATCCGATTCATCCAACGCTCCCCGGCCGGCAATTCCGTCAATTCCCTTTGCCATTCCGGAAATAATCTGCATACCGCCCGCCGAAAGTTCGGATGCAAAGCGTCTTGCCTGTTCCCGTCCGTAGGGGGATGCCATTCTTGTGCCGACAATCCCGATGCTTGGCTGCTTCTCCTCCGGCAGCCGCCCCCGGAAATACAGGGCAAACGGAGGATCCGGGATGTTCTTAAGGCGCACCGGATAGCAGGGATTTCCCGGCCAGACGAAATGTATGTTCTGATTCAGAAGCTGTTCCATCAGCTGCTGCGGGGAGCTTTCTTTCCTGCCGCGCCTGAGAATTTCCCGCAGACGATTTGTCATCCCCGCGCCCCCGCCTTCTCCCGCCATCCGGTACCATACCCCTGCAAAATCAGGATCCTCTCCGGATTCTTTCCACAGCCGATACAAGGACGCACTTCCAAGCCCCTTCAGACTGCAGAGCCACAGCGTATAAGCATCTCTTATTTCCTGATTCATGATCTCTGCTCTCTCATTCCGGCGCTCTTCGATCTGCACTCCGATACCCCACTGCTTCTGCCAGATGGTCCTCCAGAATCCTCTCTTCTCCCTCCAGATCCGCAATGGTGCGCGAGACACGCAGAATCCTGTGAAAGGCTCTCGCAGACAGATCCATCCGCCGGAAAACCTCCTTCACAAACTTCTTCTCACTTCGTCCCAGTGTGCAGTACTTTTCCGTCTGGGCCGCATTCATCTCACCGTTAAAAAGAATCGCCTCTTCACGAAACCGATACGCCTGACGTTCCTGCGCCGCAATGACACGCCTGCGGACATCCTCACTCTTCTCCTGCGTTTTTCTGCTGAGCAGCTCTCCCACCGGAACTCTGGGCGCATCCGTACACAGATCAATTCGATCCAGAATCGGTCCCGGAATCCGGTTCTGATAATTCTGAATCTGCGCCTGTGTGCAATGACATCTATCCTCCGGATAGAAACCGCAGGGACACGGATTCGCTGCACAGACCAGCATAAACTTCGCCGGAAATTCATACGTTCCGCTGTTTCTTGCAATGACAATTCTCTGGTCCTCCAGCGGCTGGCGAAGAAGGTTCAGGCTCTCCCTTCCGAATTCCGGGAGCTCATCCAGAAACAATACTCCCCTGTGGGCAAGCGATATGGCTCCGGGTCTTGGAAAATTTCCTCCTCCGACCAGTGCCTGCTGCGTAATGGAGTGATGGGGTGCCACAAAGGGCCTCTCTCTGATGAGCGAAGCACCTTCCGGAAGCTCTCCCGCAATGCTGTAAACGGAGGATATTTCCAGACTTTCTTCGTATGTCAGCTCCGGCAGAATTCCGGGAAGGCATCTTGCCATCATCGATTTGCCGGAGCCCGGCGGTCCGATCATCAGAACATTATGAAACCCCGCTGCTGCAATCTCCAGTGCACGCTTCACTCCGTCCTGTCCGCAGACATCAGACAGATTCATTCGTTCCTGCTTCTCTTCGGTTTCATGAGAGAGCATTTTCTCCGGCTCCGGAGGAAGAAATGAATCTCTCTCTTCTTTCGGAAGGCGAAGATAATGGAAGGCTTCCTCCAGCGTCGTCACACCGACTGCATGAATTCCGTGTACGGCAGCTCCCTCCTTCACATTCTCACGCGGAAGCAGGAAAACCTTCATTCCCCTTTCCTTTGCCTCCAGCACCATGGGCAGAACGCCTCGCACAGGCGTCACCACGCCGTCCAGCGAAAGACCTCCCGCAATAAAAACATCCTTCACTGCCCGCTGATCCAGAAGTCCCATTGCAATCAGAATTCCAATTGCGACCGGAAGATCGGCAATCACATCTCTCTTCGGAATTTCTGCAGGTGTCAAATTAACCGTAATCCGTTTCGGAGGCAGATGAATTCCTGTATTGCGCATGGCAACCCGCACACGCTCCCCGGCCTCGCGCACCTGTGCGGAAACAAATCCGACCATGGTAAACATCGGAAGACCGTCTGAAATATCGGTCTCAATGTGCATCAGATAACTGTGAACTCCATATACTGCTCCCGAAACAACCGAACTGAACATAAAAAATCCTTCCCGGGATATCAAAAGAAACGACATCCCCACATATGTGTGATCTCATCATTCATCTCTTTATTGTTCTTACTGGATTCATCCGCGGCATAAGAAAGAGCACGCCGCTGCAGATGTGATATCCGGTTCACGGAAAACAGATATGTAAAAAAGCACGACAGCAAATGCTGTCGTGCTTCATTATATCAGAAAATATCTGACCTGTGCATTCTGAATTACTGCGGAATGGCAATGGCAAGCTGTGCGGTATTGCTGTCC
>HF986564.1:26568-29497 GCA_000431495.1 Firmicutes bacterium CAG:791
CTGCCTGTGCAGTCCTTGCTGCGTCCGCCGCCTGCTGAGCCTGTACAGCTGCGACAGCCTGGATATTCAGATTCTCCTGCGTCGGAAGAGCCGCAGCCTGAGCCGCTGCCTGCTGCGATGTAAGTGCCGCCTGATCGGCCGCTGCCTGCAGTGTCCGGTACTGCGCTGCACCTGCCGCTGCATCCTGCTGTGCCTTTGCAAGAGCTGCCTTGCACTGCACCAGAAGAGCCGACTGCTGATCCGAAACAGCCTTCAGCTGCGCCGCCTGCGCCTGTGCCGCCGCCGTAATCACAACCACATGTCCGTCCTTGCACATACGGATGATGTTATTCTGTCCGTCAACTGTCGTCTGATTCTTCACCATCGCACCGGTTCCGTCAAAGAAATACTGGAGTCCTCCGATGGTCTGCATGCCGAACTGCTTGCGGTAATTGACAAAATAGTACGTCGCTCCGTTCTGTGTGGACAGCCCCGTCGCCGGAATGGTCGTGAAATAATCCTTCATCACATAGTTCACATCGCAGTTGCCGGCAATTCCGGGAACGGCTCCGGAGGAAGAATACTGCCACATCGTGCCCGGAAATCCCATGGCGCTGCTGTAATTGGCTACCCAATGATCCCAGGCAGTCACACCAAGCTTGGTCGCAAGCCAGTTCTTATAGCTGTATACCATCGGCTGATACCCTGCCGCATATATCACCGAGCAGAACGTGTTCACAATTGCCAGCTGCTCTGCCTGCGAAAGATTCACCTGAGACGGATCCTCAATATCAATCGCGACCGGGAAGGAAATCGGAAGATTCCCCATTGCAGAAACCGCAAGCTGTGCGTCCGCCGCTGCCTCCGCCGGATTCATGGCATAGGAATATACATAGGCACCCACACGGATTCCCGCTGCATTGGCTCCTACGACATTCTGAACAAAATACTTGTCAAGGCCGTACTTGGTATTGCCGACCCGTACCATGGCAAACTTGACGCCGCTTGCCGCAACCGCATTCCAGTTAATCACTCCCTGATAAGCGCTTACGTCAATGCCGCTGACTGCCGCTGCCTCCGCCTCTGTCTTATTGACCGGCGTAAGCATAAAAAGAAATGCCGCTGCTACCGTCAGCAAAATCACTTTTATTCCATTTCCGATTCTGTTCTTCAATGTTCTCTTCCTCCCGGAATCAATGACCATACGAAGTATACTTTATCATTGTCTCAAGAATTCGTCAAATTTTGCTGCTTCCTTTTCATTTTCCGTTCGCCTGCGATACAATGGCAGAAAGTTCTGGTATTTTCACCTTCATGGAGGTATTTATGAAAATCAAACGGCCTTCAGACACTCTTATTGCCTGCCTGATTGATACATTCGCTGCCGGTCTTGCCGCACATGCCGCATATTTTTTCGGAAATCTTTCCTTTCACGATGACGTGGTCTGCACTTATGATGTGGGAGCGACGCATATTTTCGGAAGATTCACTCTGGGTCTTCTCGGAAAGCTGACGCGTCTTCCGTTTGGAGGAAGCAACTACAGTCTGCCCTGGTTCGGAGGATTTGTGTCACTTCTGTTCCTTGCGCTCTCCTCGTATCTGATGATTCGCACTCTGAACATCACCTCTCGTCTGCTCCGGTTTCTTCTGTGCGCCAGCCTTGCTGTTTTCCCGGTTCTGACAGCAACCTTTGCCTACGGCTTCACGGCCCCGTATTACATGCTGGCATTTTTCCTCGCATGTCTTTCCGCATGCCTTCTGGCAGACCACACTTCCATTCGCTCTCTGCTTGCAGGTCTTTTCCTGTGCGCTCTGATGATCGGAATCTATCAGGCTTACCTGCCGGTTATGCTTTCTCTGGAGGTTTTGATTCTCCTTGTTCATGAATTTCAGAAGAAGGAAAATCCGTTCCGCTTCTGGACTCACTGTCTCGCCGGAACAGTCCTTGGTTTTGCGGCCTATCTGGTTCTTATGAAGGCGTCACTTCTTCTCACCGGCAAGGAGCTCTATGCCTATCGCGGTCTTGACTCTATGGGACGAGGACATTTTTCCTATCTGCAGCGAATTTTCATGGCATACCGGATGTTCTTTGCTCCGGAGAGCTTTCTTCCCTACCGGGGAAGCGATGATTATCTTCTGTTCATGTGGTCCATGGCTTTCGTCTACCGCGCGCTGATTCTTCTGATTCTTCTGATGGCCGCAGCTGCTTTTCCGAAGCTCGCCGGTGCGTCCAGACTTCGTTTTGCCTTTTTACTGCTCTTGTTTCCGCTTTGTGCCAACTTCATCTTCGTCATGACCGATTTCGATGTATATTCTCTGATGCTCTACGGAGAGGTGATGATTTTCGCTCTCGGAATCCTGCTGGCAGAGCATGCAGAGTTCCCGGCCCCTTTCCGGACCGGTTTGCGAACCGTTGTCTGCGTCGTTCTGCTTTATTCCGTCGTCTTCTACATTCGCTACGACAATCTCTGCTACTACAAGGCAGGGAGAATGCAGGAGGAAGCCATTTCCTATGATACCGCCCTGATCACGCGGATTCAGAGCATCGACGGATATGATCCTTCCCTGCCGGTCTGCTTCGTTCACGGTCTGGAGAAGGACACCTCCTTCCTGGCTTCCGATCCTGAGTTGGAAAAGGTCACGCTCACCCCATATGGCGGCAGCGAAATTATCAACGATTACTCTTATGTTGACTTTCTCCGGATCCACTGCGGCTATGCTCCTTCGGTGATCGGGGATAACGGGCAGTACGATGCATATCTGGAGCAGGAGGAGGTCCCAAGATACCCTCTTTCCGGTTCCATCCGGATTGTGGATGATGTGATTGTGGTAAATTTCTGACACTGCCGGATGTCCCGGCAAAAAAAGAGAAGCGGATTTCAATGAAATCCGCTTCTCTTTTTCGGATGCGGGAGATGGGACTTGAACCCACACGGCCTTGCAGTCACAA
>HF986565.1:0-5123 GCA_000431495.1 Firmicutes bacterium CAG:791
GTGTCCAAAATAAGCTTACCACTTCAATTTAGCAGGAAAGAATCATCCCCGAGAGAGAATTTTTATCCGCAGGGATGAAATTAGCAAGGAAGAATCATCTCTGAGAGAAAATTTTTATCCGCAGGGATGAATTTAGCTAGGAAGAATCATCCCTGAGAGAGAATTTTTATCTGCAGGGATGAATTTAGCTGGGAAGAATCATCCCTGAGAGAGAATTTTTATCCGCAGGGATGAATTTAGCATCGCCGAGGTCCCGCATTCTCGGAAGTGCCCTCGGGTGAGATTTTAGATCCCACAATCTTTAGGATTGACCCATTTTTTCTCCGAATTCATCTCCCCCAAAAGCTTCACCGATTTCCCGAAAGAGCCGAATTTTTCTCTCCGTTTTTCTCTCCGAGGATACGGTAATTCACAAGGCACAGCCCGCAGGCAGGTGCGGTGTCTCCCGCCGCCCGGCGATCCTTCTTTTCCAGGATGTCCGGTATGGCATCCGGAGCCGTCTGTCCGCGCCCAACCCGGATCAGGGTCCCTGCAATGATCCGGACCATGTTGTAGAGAAATCCGGTTCCGCTCACACGGAGGATGATTTCCCTGGCCTCGTCGCGCAGGTCATTTTCCGGAATTCCGGTTCGCATCAGGTCCGGCACAGAACAGAGCCGCTCCTCCACCTGAATGTCCGTGATGGTCCGCACGGTTGTCAGCGTGGTCCCTGCCGGGTTGCAGAAGCTCGCAAAATCATGTTCTCCTGCAAGATCCTTCGCCGCTCTCTGCATCTTACGGACATCAAGCGGGAAATAGGTCCATGCAAAATACCTCTCCCGCAGCGGATCCGGCACCCCGGCGCAGTAAATCCGGTACTCGTAGGTTTTCTCTGTTCGCAATGTCCGTGGATGAAAGCTCTCCGGAACCTCCATGGATTTCCGCACGCGGATGTCGGAAGGAAGATGCGTATTCACTGCCATGGCAAACTTTTCCGCAGGAATCGGTGAGCGCGTATCAAAAACAGCATAATTGCAGAGCGCATGAACCCCTGCGTCGGTTCTGCTGGCGCCGCAGACCTCGATCTGCTCCCCCGTAAGCTCGGAAAGCGCCCTGTTCAATTCTCCTTCAATCGTCCGGATCTTCGGATCCTTCTGGCTCGCGAAGCCGGAATATCCGGTTCCGTCATAGGCCACGACGATCATCATTCGTTTTGCAGTCATATTTTTATTCTGCAGTCATGTTTTGCAGTCATATTTTTACAATGCACAGCACCACACAGACGGCAAAATAAGCCGCAAGAAGTGCGTAGGCTGCATAATCTCTTCTGCAATAAACAAGCGGCTTCATCTTCGTCCGCCCGTCTCCTCCGCGGTAGCACCTTGCTTCCATGGCCATTGCCAGGTCATTGGCCCTGCGGAAAGCAGAAATGAACAGCGGCACCAGGAGCGGAACCAGGCTCTGAATCTTCTTCATCAGATTCTTCGATTCAAAATCTGCCCCCCGCGCCATCTGTGCCTTCATGATCTTATCCGTCTCCTCCATCAGGATCGGGATAAAGCGAAGCGCAATGGACATCATCATCGAGATTTCGTGAACCGGAACATGAATTTTCTTAAGCGGTCCCAGCACATCCTCCAGCGCATCCGTCAGCTGGTTCGGCGTTGTTGTCAAGGTCATCAGGGAGGATCCGATGATAAGGAAAATCAGTCTCACCGCCATTTTGGAGGCAAAATCCACACCCTCGTAGGTGATGGTCAGCTTCCAGAAATGAATCAGCGGCCTTCCTTCCGTAAGAAACAGATTGAAGATGACTGTAATCATCAGAATCATCATGACTGCCTTCATGCCGCGCATGATATAACCGAAGGGCACATGCGATGCTGCAATCACGATTGCCACGGCCACGGCTGCTATGAGATACCCCGTCCAGGAATGCACGACAAAAAGTGAAATGATGTATGCAAAGGTCGCAATCAGCTTCACCCGTGGATCCAGGCGATGAATCGGGGATTCGGTCTGATAATACTGTCCAATGGTGATTTCCTTAAACATGGGCAGTCACCCCCTTCTTTTTCCGCGAAGCACCGGGGTACACGGCCCGGAAATTCTTCCCGGTCATGGCATTCAGCTGTGCAAGGTGGGAAAGGATCTCTTCCGTTCCAGCCTGCACCGTCAGTGCATTCGTATTCACCGGAAGCCCCAGTTCCTTCAGATACTGCATGATGTAAACCATCTGCGGCGCAGCAAGACCGATGGGCTCCAGCTCCTGATATCGTGCAAACACCTCCTGCGGCGTTCCGTCCATCATAAGCGTTCCGTCGTTCATAACCAGAATCCGGTCTGCGTACTCTGCAACATCGTCCATACTGTGCGATACCAGAACAATGGTCATGTGCAGGTTTTCCTTCATTTTCCGCACCATGTCCAGAATTTCATCTCTGCCCCGGGGATCCAGTCCTGCCGTAGGCTCATCCAGAATCAGGATTCTCGGGTGCATGGCAAGCACGCCCGCAATGGCAGCTCTTCTCTTCTGTCCGCCGGAAAGATCAAACGGAGACATCTGCCAGAATTCTTTTCCCAGCTGCACCTGGGTGAGCGCAGCCTCTGCCCGCTTTCTGCACTCCTCCGGCGAAAGCTCCAGATTCTTGGGTCCGAACATGACATCCGTGATCACATCTGATTCAAACAGCTGGTGCTCCGGATACTGGAACACGAGGCCCACACTGGCACGAAGCGTCTTCCGGTCAAAGCCGTTTGCCTGAATGTCCTGCCCGTCCCAGTAGATATGACCGGAGCTCGGCAGCAGAAGACCATTCAGCATCTGCACAAAGGTTGATTTTCCGGAGCCCGTATGCCCGACCAGTCCGATGAACTGACCATCCGGAATCTCCACGGAAATGTGATTCAGCGCACTGACCGACATTGCGGTCCCCTGATCATACACATATGAAATATCATCTATTTTCAGTGACATATTACTCTGCTTTCCGGCCGTCCTTCTTCAGCCCGAGTGCCTGCGCCAGCTCTTCCCTGGTCAGAATCCCGGCGGGAAGATCCATGCCGGCCTTTCTCAGCTCATCCGCAAGAAGCGTCACCTCCGGAACATCCAGATGAAGCTCCTTCATTTTATCCACATTGGAGAACACCTCGTGCGGAGTTCCCTGCAACGCCACTTTTCCCTGATCCATCACAAAAACACGGTCCGCATAAATGGCTTCCTCCATATAATGCGTAATGAGAATGATGGTAATGTTTTCTACATCGTTCAGTGCTCGTGCGGCCCGGATCACTTCCCTTCTTCCGGAGGGATCCAGCATCGCAGTCGGCTCATCCATAATGATGCATTTGGGGTGCATCGCAATGACGCCGGCAATGGAAACGCGCTGCTTCTGTCCGCCGGAAAGACGATTCGGTGATTTCCTGCGGAATTCCTGCATTCCGACCGTTGTCAGCGCTTCATCCACACGCTCCCAGATTTCCCTGGTGGGAACCCCCAGGTTCTCCGGGCCGAATCCGACGTCCTCCTCCACAATCTGTCCGATGATCTGATTGTCCGGATTCTGGAAAATCATGCCGGCCTCCTGCCGAATGTTCCAGAGCTGATTCTCATCGGAGGTTTCCATTCCGTCCACCCAGACCTCTCCCTCCGAAGGGAACAGCAGTGCATTCAGATGCTTCGCAAGCGTTGATTTGCCGGAGCCGTTATGTCCCAGAACCGCAATGAATTCACCCGGCTTCACATCCAGAGATACGTTGTCGAGAGCCCTCACCTTTCCGTTGATGTTGCCCTCGTCATCTCGTGTGACATAATCATGAATCAGCTTTTTGATCTGTATCATAGCCTTGGATGACATATTTTCTCTCCAAACTCCTGTCCGTTTCTGTACCATCGGTCTTCATGGCCTTCTGCCTTAATCCGCCCGGCCTTCATGGCCTTCTTTTTCGACCTTATGCAGAATAGCAGACTTTCCCGAAAATGTGAAGGCGATGTTGTCCCTCTTCCTCGAAACCCGCCGGATTCCAAAATCGCAGCATTTGAAACCCGCAATATTCAAAAATCCCCCGAACCATCAGGTCCGGGGGATTTTCATGCTTCCCTGTTCAGAAAACGACTTATACGAACTCAAGAACAACCATAAGAGCTGCATCGCCCTTTCTCTGGCCGATCTTTACGATTCTGGTGTAACCACCGTTGCGGGATGCATACTTCTTGCCATACTCGTTGAAGAGCTTCTCCACAAGATCAACCTCTTTGGTGTTCTTCTTGCGGCCTGCGCCTGCAGCCGGAACCTCGGTTACAGGATACAGGAACTTCATGAGCTGACGTCTTGCATGCAGGCGGGAAGGAGCGTCCTTGGTGACCTTCTTCTCGACTTCATCATAAACGGTAACCTTTTTGCCGTCCTTTACTTCCTTGACGCGCTTGCCATCCTTGTCCTTGCGGGCAACCTTGGCCATAACGGTAACCTCTTCGAAGTTATCCTTCTCCTTCGCTGCAAGAGTGATCATGGGCTCAACCAGCTTCTGGATTTCCTTTGCACGTGCCTCTGTGGTGATGATCTTTCCATTGTAAAGCAGTGCGGTTACCTGAGAACGAAGCAGTGCCTTTCTCAGCTTGGTCTTCTTTCCTAACTTTCTGTACTCAGCCATTGTTTTTCTCCTGTTCTTTTGGCAGCCCCTGCGGAACCTGTGGAATTACCCGCAGAAGGCCTGCTGATGCCGACCCGCAGCGTACCTCATGGGATTTTACCGCCGCAGGAAGTTCATACTATTATCTGTGCTCTTCTCTCCCCGTCACATCGTGCCGTGAAGATCCGAATTCAACCATCTGATTCTCTCAGATCTCGATATCGGTTCCCATGTTCAGTTTCAGGCCCAGTTCCTTCAGCTTCTCCAGAACTTCATCCAGAGACTTTCTGCCGAGGTTTCTGACCTTCATCATCTCATCGGGAGTCTTGCTGCAAAGCTCCTGAACCGTATTGATTCCTGCCCTCTTGAGGCAGTTGTAAGAACGGACAGAAAGCTCGAGCTCGTCAATGCTCATCTCAAGAGCCTTGGTCTTGTTGTCATCAATGGGCTCTGCCATGATTTCCGTGGTCTTTGCGTTGTCGCTCAGATCGATAAATACGGAAAGATGCTCA
>HF986565.1:5152-28026 GCA_000431495.1 Firmicutes bacterium CAG:791
GGAGCGGCCCCCGCGCGGCGCGGCTCCCCGCCTCGTCGGGTGCCAGAGTGCCGTTGGTTGTGACATCCAGCGTCAGCTTGTCGAAGTCTGTCTGCTGACCGACACGAGTGTTCTCAACCGTCACATTGACTCTCTGTACCGGAGTGTAAATCGAGTCAATCGGGATGATTCCGATCTTGGTATCCTCGTTCTTGTTCTTGTCAGCGCTGACATATCCTCTTCCCTTGGTGATCGTAAGCTCAATGAACAGCTTCGTCTTCTTGCCGGAGAGAGTGGCGATAACCAGATCTGGATTCATGATGTGAATATCCTGATCTGCCTGGATATCGCTGGCGTGTACAATGCCTTCTCCCTCATACTCGATGTATGCGGTCTTGGGCTCGTCGGTCTCACTGGAGTTCTTGATCGCCAGGCTCTTGATGTTCATGATGATATCCGTAACATCTTCTTTTACACCCGGAATCGTGCTGAACTCATGCTGAACACCATCGATTTTGATCTGGCTGACTGCCGCGCCCGGAAGTGAAGAAAGCATGATTCTTCTCAGGGAATTTCCGAGAGTAAGACCATACCCTCTTTCGAGGGGTTCTACAACGAATCTGCCGAATTTACTGTCATCGGACATTTCAGTCGTTTCAATGCTGGGTCTTTCAAAATCAAACACGCATATACCTCCTTATGATTTTCAATGCAGTAGCGGAGTGCCCGCATCATACTGCCGGTGTAGGACTCCGCGTTACACGAATTACTTGGAATACAACTCGACGATCTGCATCTCATCAACGGGAACGTCGATCTGATCTCTCTTCGGAAGTGTGCTTACGGTTCCTTTGAAATTCTCTTTGTCCACATCAACCCACTCCGGTGTGAGTCTGCCTGCGGTAACTTCAGCGATGTCCTTGAATCTCTGCATGGTGCGGTTTGCTTCCTTCACCTCGATCACATCGCCGGCCTTAATCTGATAAGAAGGAATGTTGATGCACTTGCCATTTACAAGAATGTGCTTGTGGTCAACGACCTGACGAGCCTCTCTTCTGGTGCGTGCAAAGCCCATACGGAAAACAACGTTGTCCAGACGGGACTCCAGCATAACCATCAGGTTCTCACCGGTCATGCCCTTCATACGGTCAGCCTTCTCGTAGTAGTTGCGGAAAGGCTTCTCCAGTACGCCATAGATGAACTTAGCCTTCTGCTTCTCACGAAGCTGCATGCCGTACTCGGACATCTTTCTGCTTCTTCTGGTGAGGGTTCTCTTGGACTTCTTGTCATATCCAAGGAAGGTGGGATCAAGGTCCAGAGATCTGCATCTCTTCAGGACGGGTGTCTTATCTACTGCCATAATCGGCTCCTTTCATTCTGTCAGAAGACGCTTCTGCGGCTTCTGATTGTTGTTTACAACACCGCAAAGCGGTGCCTTCATCCAAAACTGCTCTACATACTCATTCAGCCGGAAGCTGAATGACATTACTATACTCTTCTGCGCTTGGGCGGGCGGCATCCGTTGTGAGGAACCGGAGTCACGTCCGTGATGGACAGAACCTGAAGTCCGTTTGCGTTCAGCGCACGGATTGCAGCCTCTCTTCCTGATCCGGGTCCCTTTACGAAGACATCAACTGCCTTCAGGCCATGGATCAGAGCAGCCTTGGTTGCAGTCTCAGCTGCAAGCTGTGCTGCATAGGGAGTGGACTTTCTGGAGCCCTTGAAGCCAAGTCCGCCTGCGGAAGCCCAGGAAAGGGCATTGCCCTGAGTATCCGTCAGAGTAACGATGGTGTTGTTGAAGGAAGCCTGGATGTGTGCCTGGCCGCGCTCAACGTTCTTCTTAACGCGCTTCTTGGAAGCTGCTGCTTTCTTACTTACTGCCATAATCATTATCCTTTCATCTACATACCGCAAAGCAGATCTGCCGCGGTAAGCACCTTATTCCCGGTGCGACAAAATTACTGTTTCTTATTAGCGATGGTCTTACGAGGTCCCTTGCGGGTACGAGCGTTGTTCTTGGTGTGCTGGCCACGAACCGGAAGTCCTCTTCTGTGACGAACTCCTCTGTAGGAACCAATCTCGGTGAGCATCTTGATATTCATCGCGATATCACGGCGAAGGTCACCTTCTACCATGTAGTTCTCAGCGATCTCTTCTGCGAGCTTCTTGACATCATCATCTGTCAGATCTCTGCAGCGGGTATCAGGATCCACGCCTGTAGCCTTAAGAATCTTGTCTGCGGAGGTACGGCCGATTCCGTAAATGGAAGTAAGACCGATCTCAACGCGCTTGTCTCTGGGTAAATCAACACCTGCAATACGAGCCATTTTTATGATCTCCTTAAAAATAAAAGTGATTGCTTCTTCCTGTGAGAAGCTTTTGTTTTGATTGAGGCGAACCTGCTTATGTACTCTCCTGCATAAAAATATATGCAAAATGGTGAGTATCATTCTGCGATACAGGTCACGACAGTCCTGCAGCTTCCGATATGCTTCTGCATTCGCCGGATCGACAGATCGGCAATCTGCACTGTCATTCCACGCCCAGCCGGATAAAATAAAGGATTCCGGCCTTTCCACTTCGTTCGGCATGACATTCCCTGTCCTGCCGGACCGACCAGCGGTATCAAAGCATAATGGCTCTGATCAACCCTGTCTCTGTTTGTGCTTCGGATTCTCGCAGATAACCCGGATAACCCCTTTGCGCTTTACAACCTTGCACTTCTCGCACATGGGCTTAACCGATGCTCTAACCTTCACGATGTACGCTCCTTTCTGCTGTCATTAAAATAGTTACGGCGTCATCAAGAGCGCATAGTTATCCTATGTGTTCTTTTCAGACGCCGTTACAGTATAGCACTCACATTTTCAATGAGCAAGCTGTTTTTATAATTTTATTTCAGAAAAATAAGCCTTCTGTCTTACTTATCTCTCCAGATGATTCTGCCCTTGGTCAGGTCATAGGTGGACATCTCCAGTGTGACCTTGTCTCCGGGAAGAATGCGGATGAAGTTCTGACGAAGCTTCCCGCTGATGTGTGCCAGGATAATGGCACCGTTCTCAAGCTTTACGCGGAACATGGTGTTGGGGAGCTTCTCCACAACAACTCCCTCCAGTTCGATGACATCTGCTTTGGACATAATTACCTCTCTTATTTCTCAGAAGGAATCAGCCCAGGATGGCGACGATATCGCCAAAGACTTCATCCTTGTCTTTCGTTCCGTCAACCGTCCGGAGAGCATCTGCCTTTTCGTAATACTCAATCAGCGGCTGTGTCTGCTCGTGATAAACTGCCAGGCGATTCTTCACGGTCTCCGGCTTGTCATCCTCGCGCTGAATCAGCTCCGCTCCGCATGCATCGCAGATGCCTTCCTGTTTCGGCGGGATGTACTCAATGTGATAGGAAGCTCCGCACTTCGGGCAGCTTCTGCGGCCGCTCATACGGTGAATGATGTTCTCATCCGGAACATCTACGTTGATCGCATAATCTACCTTGCTGCCGGTCTCCGCCAGAGCCTTCGTCAGAACCTCAGCCTGAGGAATGGTTCTCGGGAAGCCATCCAGAACATAACCGTTTTCGCAGTCGTCCTGTGCCACACGGTCCAGAAGAAGCTGAATCGTAAGTTCATCCGGAACGAGCTTGCCCTGGTCCATATACTCCTTGGCTTTCTTTCCGAGCTCTGTGCCATTCTTGATGTTCGAACGGAAAATATCTCCGGTGGAGATGTGCGGAATGCCATATTTCTCGCAGATCATTACCGCCTGCGTGCCTTTTCCGGCACCCGGTGCTCCAAGCATAACAATTTTCATTTTACTGACCTTTCCAGCCGCAGTCTGTCTGCGGACCCGATGAAAATCTCTCATAAACACAGCAAACGGACCGGGCAGGGTCCCGTTTCCGGAATCCGGCTACCGATCCGTCTGCGTGCCGCATCAATCTGATAAGAAAGTAGTGTAGTTTCTCTGTACCATCAGAGATTCCACCTGCTTAATCGTCTCAAGAATTACGCTGACAACAATGATCAGACTGGTTCCGCCGAAATCCACGTTCGCGTTGAACACGCCGCGGAAGAAGAACGGCAGAATACCTACAATCGTCAGGCCGACCGCACCAACGAAAATGATGTAGTTGAGCAGCCTGTTCAGATACTCACTGGTAGGCTTGCCGGGACGAATTCCCGGAATGAAGCCGCTTCCCTTCTTCAGATTGTCCGCCACCTCAATCGGATTGAAGGTAATGGAGGTATAGAAGTAAGCAAAGAAGATCAGCATCGCTACGTAAACAACAAGACCCAGAGAGTACTTCGGCGCAGCGGGATTGCACCAGAAGGAGGAACTGAGATATCTTAAAACCTCCGACCAGACGCCTGTCCCGTTGTATCCCGCCAGAGAAGAAATGATGACCGGAAACTCCATCAGGGAAGATGCAAAGATGATCGGCATAACGCCTGCCGTATTCACCTTCAGGGGAATGCTCGAGGTCGAGGTGCCATACTGGCTTCTTCCGCGAAGCGTTCTCGCATACTGTACCGGAATTCTTCTCACTGCATCGTTCAGCAGAATAACCAGAATCACCATGGCGATGATCACTGCCACAATGATCACTGCCGCAACAATTGCCTTGGCAACTGTCTTGCCCTTTACGAACTGATCAAACAGTCCGACCATATCCTGAGGCATTCTGGAAACGATGTTGATCGTCAGGACAATGGAAATGCCGTTTCCGATTCCCTTGTCTGTAATCTGCTCACCGATCCACATCAGGAATGCAGAACCTGCAGTCAGTGTCGCAATCACCATGATAACGTTGATCGCGTTATATTCCTGCAGAAGTCCCTGTCTGCCAAAGCCGATCGCCATAGCGCCGCCTTCAAACAGTGCAAGTCCAACTGTAAGATAACGGGTGATCGAAGCCAGCATCTTGCGGCCCTCTTCCCCTTCCTTCTGCATCTCTTCCAGCTTCGGAATTGCGATTGTAAGAAGCTGAATGATAATGGAGGAGGTAATGTAGGGCGTGATATTCAGTGCCAGCACCGACATGTTCAGGAAGGATCCGCCGGTGAACGCATCGACCAGAGAAAATGCATCTCCGGTATGCTGCGCAAACCAATTGGCGAAATATTCTCTGTTAACACCAGGAACCGGCAGCTGAGATCCGAAACGGATGATCACCAGCATTACAAGCGTAAAGAAGATCCGGTTACGGATCTCCTTTACCTTGAATGCGTTTTTCACGGATTCAAACATAACCTTTTACCATGCCTTTCGAGTCAGGTTCAGGTACCAATTACTTCTCAAGAAGCTCAGCGGTTCCGCCTGCGTTCTCAATCTTTTCCTTGGCAGCTGCGCTGAATCCGTTTGCCTTAATGGTAAACTTCTTCGTCAGCTCGAACTTTGCATCGCCCTTGTCGCCGGAAAGAACCTTCACACCGTCTCCAACGTTCTTGATGACCTTCTTGTCCAGAAGTGCCTGAACATCGATGACTGCGCCATCCTCAAAGATATCCGCAATCTTGGCAAGGCTTACTGCAACGATATCCTTGTGGTTATAGTTCTTGAAACCGCGCTTGGGAAGGCGACGATACAGAGGCATCTGACCACCTTCGAAGCCTGCTCTCGGTCTTCCGGAACGAGCCTTCTGTCCCTTGTGACCAAAGCCTGCGGTCTTTCCGTTTCCGGAAGCGTGGCCGCGGCCTCTTCTGAAGTTATTCTTTGTAGAACCTGCAGCAGGTCTTAAATTAGATAATTCCATCTGTCAGTCCCTCCTTATTCTGCGTCCTCAACCTTGACATAAGGAGCGATCAGTCTGATCTGTCCTCTAGTCGCATCATTATCCGGAAGGATAACGCTGCTGTTCAGTTTGTGGAATCCCATGGACTTGATGATCGCCTTGTTCTTCGGAACTGCAGCAATCGTAGACTTTACAAGTGTAATTTTAAGCTTTTTTGTATCCGCCATTTTAAACTCCTTTCGTTCTACCGAAGACCGGAGGGCATCAGCCCTTCAGGTCCTCAACAGACTTGCCGCGTCTTGCAGCAACCTCTTCCGGAGCCTTCAGGCTGGACAGGCCGGACAGAGTTGCCAGAACGACATTCTGCTTGTTGTTAGAACCAAGAGACTTGGTACGGATGTTCTTGATTCCTGCGAGCTCGCAGACAGTACGAGCAGGACCGCCGGCGATGATACCGGTACCATCGGGGCTCTTCTTCAGAAGAACCTCTGCAGAGCCGTACTTGCCGATATAGTCGTGAGAAATGGAGCCAACCTCATCCAGAGCTACGGTTACAAGATGCTTTGCAGCATCCTCTTTGCCTTTGCGGATTGCTTCCGGAATTTCAGTGGACTTTCCAAGGCCGACACCTACGTGGCCGTTGTTGTCACCTACTACAACAAGTGCGGAGAATCTCATCGTACGGCCGCCCTTTACAACCTTTGTGACACGCTTGATCGTAACGACCTTCTCGGTGAGTTCCATCTGACTTGCATCAATATTAGAACGCTTCATCTAGTCTCTCCTCCCTTAGAATTCCAGGCCGGCCTTACGTGCCGCATCTGCAAGTGCTGCTACCTTGCCCTGATAAATAAAGCCGCCTCTGTCGAATACGACTTTAGATACGCCTTTTTCCATTGCTCTCTTTGCAACAAGATCGCCGATGTATTCTGCAGCAGCGATGTCGTCAGTGTGCTCCAGAGCAGCCTTGACATCCTTCTCAACCGTACCGGCAGCCGCGATGGTTCTGCCGGCCTCGTCATCGATGACCTGCGCATAAATGTGGCTGTTGCTTCTGTATACGGAAAGGCGCGGTCTCTCAGCGGTTCCGCTGAAACGGTTGCGAACCTTCAGATGTTTCTTTTCGCGGATTAACTTTCTATTTTCCTTCTTAACCATTGTACACGCTCCTTATCCGATTACTTCTTAGAACCAGTCTTACCAACCTTGCGGCGGATCGTCTCGTAATCGTACTTGATACCCTTGCCCTTATACGGCTCCGGCTTTCTCTTATCTCTGATATCAGCTGCCCACTGTCCAACGAGCTCCTTGTCAATACCCTTGACAAGAATCTTGTTGCCTTCTACAACCGTCTCGATTCCTTCCGGATCTTCCATCTCAACGTTGTGGGAATATCCTAAATGCAGCTCCAGGACCTTGCCCTTCTTCTGAGCTCTGTAGCCGACACCATTGATCTCCAGTGTCTTGGTGTAGCCGTCGGTAACACCGACAACCATATTGTGAACCAGTGCTCTGGTCAGGCCGTGAAGTGCCTTTTCTTTCTTCTGATCGTTGGGTCTTACAACGCGAAGCTCACCGTTCTCCTGCTCGAACTTCATCTCTGCGGGAAGAGTTCTGGTAAGTGTTCCCTTAGGCCCCTTAACCGTCACTGTGTTATTTTCTGCTACATCAACAGTAACGCCTGCCGGTATAGCGATTGGCATTAAACCGATACGTGACATGCCCGTTCCTCCTAATTCATATTCATGATTCTGTACATGTATTGCTTTGTTTCAGATTTTCAACAGTAATCAGGAACGTCCCACCCATCCCGTGGGACTTCCTGATACAGTTTTTAAAAAATATGGAAATTACCAGATGAATGCAAGAACCTCGCCGCCAACCTGCAGCTCTCTTGCCTTCTTGTCGGTAATAACGCCCTGGTTGGTGGAAAGGATTGCAGTTCCCAGTCCATCCAGAACCTTCGGTACATTGTCCTTGCTTGCGTATACGCGCATGCCGGGCTTGGAAATTCTCTGCAGTCCGGTCAGGATGCGGTCGTTGCGGTCTGCACCGTACTTCAGGGTGATGCGGATATCCTTGAAGCTTCCGTTATCAACCAGATCGATTTTTGAAATATATCCCTCGTCCAGAAGAATGTTGGCAATTGCCATCTTGATCTTGGAGTTCGGAACATCAACTGTATCATGCTTTGCTGTATTTGCGTTACGGATTCTTGTAAGCATATCAGCGATCGGATCACTCATAGACATAATGTAAATCTCTCCTTTTCTGTGCGATATCCTAATGAATTGTTGTGATACGTATTACCAGGATGCTTTCTTAACACCCGGGATCTCGCCCTTGTATGCGAGCTCACGGAAGCAGATTCTGCAGATGCCATACTTCTTCAGTACGGAATGCGGACGGCCGCAAATCTTGCAGCGCGTGTAAGCACGCGTAGAAAACTTGGGCTTCATCTGCTGCTTGATCTTCATAGAAGTCTTTGCCATGTCAATCTCCTTTTATTACTTTGCAAAAGGCATGTTGAACAGTCTCAACAGCTCGCGCGCTTCCTCATCGGTATTTGCGGTGGTTGTAAAGATGATGTCCATTCCTCTTACCTTGTCAATCTTGTCATACTCGATTTCAGGGAAGATCAGCTGCTCCTTGATACCAAGAGCATAGTTTCCTCTTCCGTCGAAGGAGTTGGGATTGACGCCTCTGAAGTCACGTACGCGGGGCAGAGCCAGGTTCACGAGTCTGTCAAGGAACTCGTACATACGGTCACCGCGAAGAGTTACCTTGCAGCCGATCGGCATGCCTTCACGAATCTTGAAGTTTGCAATGGACTTCTTTGCTTTTGTGTAAACCGGATGCTGGCCGGTAATGGTCTCGAGATCCTTTGCTGCGGTCTCAAGGAGCTTCTCGTTCTCTTTTGCTTCGCCGACTGCCATGTTGACAACAATCTTGTCAAGCTTCGGGATCTGCATCGGATTGGTGTATCCGAACTTCTTGACCATAGCCTCGCGAATCTCGGTATTGTACTGATCTTTAAGTCTGCTGCTCATCGTTTCTCCTCCTTTCTGCCTTATTTGATTTCCTTGCCGGTCTTCTTGGCAATACGGATCTTCTTTCCGTCTTCTACCTTGAATCCGACTCTGGTGGTCTGTCCGTCAACAACCAGCATTACGTTGGAGATGTCGAGAGCAGCTTCCTTCTCTGCGATTCCGCCTTCCTGATTCTGTGCGGAAGGCTTGTTGTGCTTGGTCACCTTGTTGATGCCCTCAACAACCACCTTGTGGTTCTCGCGGTCAACAGCAGTAACCTTTCCCTCTTTACCGAGGTCCTTACCGGCAATTACCTTTACGGTATCGCCAACTTTGATCTTGCTTGCTGCCATTTCATTCCTCCTTACAGTACTTCCGGAGCAAGGGACAGAATCTTCATGAACTGCTTATCACGAAGCTCTCTTGCTACGGGTCCGAAAATACGAGTTCCTGTAGGTGTCAGATCATCCTTGATGATAACAGCTGCGTTCTCATCGAAACGGATGTAAGAACCATCTTTTCTGCGTGTCTCACGAACAGTACGAACGACAACAGCCTTAACGACGTCACCCTTCTTTACCATACCGCCGGGAGCTGCATCCTTTACAGATGCGACAATTGTATCGCCAATTCTGGCATATCTTCTGGTAGATCCACCGCAAACACGAATGCAGAGAAGCTCTCTGGCACCGGTGTTATCAGCGACCTTCAGTCTTGTTTCCTGCTGAATCATGTTCTAGTCCTTTCTGATTCACAAACAACGGTCCCCGGGAAGGCAGATTATCTTGCCTTCTCAACGATGGAGATGACTCTCCATCTCTTGGTCTTGGACAGCGGTCTGGTCTCCATAACCTTTACGGTATCGCCGATGCCGCACTCGTTGTTCTCATCGTGTGCCTTCAGTGTGTAGGTCTTCTTTACGATCTTTCCGATTACCGGATGCTTCACGTGGTTCTCGATTGCAACAGTGACGGTCTTGTCCATCTTGTCGCTGACAACCTTACCGATACGGACTTTTCTAAGATTTCTTTCCACGGTATTTACTCCTTTCCGGTAACAGATTAATTCGCAGCCTTTGCAGTAATCACGGTCTGGATTCTGGCAATGTTCTTGCGAACCTCAGTGATTCTTGCAGTGTTCTGCAGCTGATTGGTTGCGTTCTGGAATCTGAGGTTGAAGAGCTCTCTCTTAGCGGACTCAAGATCCTCTCTGAGCTCGTCGATGTTCTTCGCCTGCAGTTCCTTCATGTATTCAGTAGACTTCATTCTGCACCGCCTTCCAGATCTGCCTTGGCAACAATCTTCGTTTTGATCGGAAGCTTGGTTCCGGCAAGACGAAGAGCTTCTCTTGCCACTTCTTCAGGTACTCCGGAGATTTCAAACATAACTCTGCCGGGTTTCACAACTGCTACCCAGTATTCAACGGAGCCCTTTCCGGATCCCATTCGAACTCCCAGGGGCTTGCCGGTTACAGGCTTGTCAGGGAAAACCTTGATCCAAACCTGACCGCCACGCTTGATGTAACGTGTCAGTGCGACACGGGCTGCCTCAATCTGATTGGAGCGAACCCACTTTGCTTCGGTTGCAACAAGACCGTACTCACCGTAGGTAATCTTGTTGCCGCGCGATGCCTTTCCGCGGCGATCTCCGCGGAAAACAGCACGATATTTAACTCTCTTCGGCATTAACATTAGTTGTCACCTCCCTTGGATTCATCAGAGGCAGCGACTGCCTGCTCGTTCTTCTTCTTGGGAAGAATCTCGCCCTTGTAGATCCAGACCTTAACGCCTACCTTGCCGTAGGTGGTGTCTGCTTCTGCAAAGCCGTAGTCGATGTCTGCACGCAGGGTCTGAAGCGGAATGGTTCCGTCAGAATAGGTCTCGGTACGAGCGATATCTGCACCGCCAAGACGTCCTGCGCAGGAAGCCTTCACACCAAGTGCTCCGGTCTTCATGGTACGGTTCATAGCGGACTTCATTGCTCTGCGGAAGGAAACACGGTTCTCAAGCTGCTGAGCGATGTTCTCTGCAACCAGCTGTGCATCCTTGTCAGGTCTCTTGATTTCCTTGATCTCAAGAACAACCTTGTCAGCAGTCAGCTTCTGAAGCTGCTTCTTGGTGTTCTCGATTTCAGCGCCGCCCTTTCCGATTACAACACCGGGCTTTGCGGAATAAACCGTAACCTTTACTCTGCCGGAAGCTCTCTCGATTTCAATCTTGGAGATGCCTGCCTGCTCGAGTTTCTTCTTGAGGAACTCTCTGATCTTGTGATCTTCTACCAGCATGTCAGAGAAGTGCTTATCATCAGCATACCATCTGGAATCCCAATCCTTGATGATGCCGACTCTCATGCCATGAGGATTAACTTTCTGTCCCATATAGGCTCCTTTCCATCACCTGAATTACTTGGTCTCTGCTGCAGCTTCAGCAGGCTTTTCTTCGCTCTGTGCCTTCTTCTCATCAAGAGTAATGTACAGATTGCTCATTCTCTTGAAGATGCGATAAGCTCTGCCCTGTGCACGAGGCTGAATTCTCTTCATGATCGGGCCGTTGGAAGCATGGCATTCTGCAATATAGAGATCTGCGACATTCATGCCGAGATTGTTCTCTGCGTTTGCTGCTGCAGACTTTAATAATTTCAGGATCACGCCCGAAGCATATCTCGGACTGTACTCAAGAATTCCAATTGCTGTCGTAACATCCTTACCTCTGATGGCATCCATTACGAAGCAGGCCTTCTGAACCGGAATTCTTGCATTGGTGAGCTTTGCGTGAGGTCTTGTATCCTTGACCGCATTTCTGGCTCTCTTTACTTGTGTTCTATGTCCGTTAGCCATAGATCTGAACTCCTTTCGATGTAACAGGCACTGAGTAATTACCTACCCGTGCTGGATTCTTTGTTATTTCCGTTATGACCGCGGAATGTTCTGGTCTGTACGAACTCACCGAGCTTGTGTCCGACCATGTCTTCCGTAATGTATACCGGAACATGCTTTCTGCCGTCATGAACCGCAATGGTATGTCCAACAAAGGACGGGAAAATCGTGGAACGGCGGGACCAGGTCTTGATAACCTGCTTGTCGCCGGCAGCGTTCATTGCATCTACCTTCTTCAAAAGGCTTTCGTCAGCGAAAGGTCCTTTTTTCAGTGATCTTGCCATTTCGTACCTCCTTATTTAAGTCCCTTTCCGTTTCTTCTTCTTACGATGAGCTTGTCAGAAGATTTTCTCTTACGAGTCTTGTAACCAAGAGCAGGCTTGCCCCAAGGGGTTACAGGGCCGGGACGTCCGACAGGTGCCTTACCTTCACCACCACCATGAGGGTGATCGTTCGGGTTCATGACAGAACCGCGGACATGAGGACGAATGCCCATGTGGCGGATACGGCCAGCCTTACCATAGTGAATCAGGCTGTGGTCTCCGTTGCCTACAATACCAATGGTTGCGCGGCAAGCCAGCGGAACCATTCTCATCTCTCCGGAAGGAAGACGAAGTGTTGCATAGCCGTTCTCCTTTGCCATCAGCTGAGCAGAAGCACCGGCAGTTCTTGCCAGCTGTCCGCCCTTTCCGATGTAAAGCTCAACGTTGTGAACCATCGTACCAACAGGGATCTCAGAGAGGGGCAGGCAGTTGCCTACGCGGATCTCGGCCTTCGGTCCGTTCATGACCTTCATGCCGTCTGTCAGACCCTGAGGAGCAAGGATGTAGCTCTTCTCACCATCTGCATATACGATCAGGGCGATGTTAGCGGTTCTGTTCGGATCGTACTCGATTCCGACAACAGTTGCCGGTACATCATCCTTCAGTCTTCTGAAGTCTACATTTCTGTATTTATTTCTGTTTCCGCCGCCTCTGTGACGAACCGTGATCTTACCCTGGTTGTTTCTTCCGGCATTCTTGCGCTTGGAAACGATCAGACTCTTTTCAGGTGTTGTCTTGGTCACTTCAGCGAAGTCGGAGCCGGACATGTTACGTCTGGACGGGGTATAAGCGGTATACTTTTTAATTCCCATTTTATAACTCCTTCTTTCTAGTTAATCGCACCGCGCCCGAAGCAATGTGCGCCTGGGATGGCCTGTCTGCTTCAGGACTTTTATCATCCGGATCAGAGTCCTGTGAAGAACTCGATGTCCTTGCTGTCTTCAGCAAGGGTAACCACTGCCTTCTTGCCCTTAGCGGTCTTTCCGACAGTCATTCCTCTTCTCTTGGTCTTTGCTCTGCAGGTAATGGTATTGACCTTCTTTACCTTGGTTCCCTCAAAGAGCTTCTCAACAGCTTCTTTGATCTGGATCTTGTTTGCTTCCGGATGTACATAGAATGTGTACTTCTTCTCAGCAGTGATGTTCATACTCTTCTCGGTAAGAACAGGCTTTAAGATGACATCATAATATCCAAGTGCTGCCATTATGCGTACACCTCCTCAATCTTCGCAACAGCGTCCTTTGTCAGGATGACTGTCTGTGCGTTCATCAGATCGTAAACGTTGATCGTGTTTGCTGTAGATGTCTTTACGCTCGGAACGTTTCCGGAAGCGCGTACAACGCTTGCATCGTCTGCTCCGAGAACAACCAGAGCCTTCTCAGCTGCCTTGAGGTTCTCAAGAACCTTGACGAAGTTCTTCGTCTTGGGCTCCTCAAAGGTGATCTGATCTACAACAATGATCTTGCCGCCGGCAAGGCGATCGGACAGAGCAGACAGCAGAGCTGCTCTCTTCTCCTTCTTATTGAGCTTGAAGGAATAGTCGCGCGGTACCGGAGCGAAAACAACGCCGCCGTGTCTCCACTGAGGAGAGCGGGTGGATCCCTGTCTTGCATGTCCGGTTCCCTTCTGTCTCCAGGGCTTAGCAGTGCTGCCGGAAACCTCGGAACGGGTCTTAGCCTTCTGTGTTCCCTGGCGGTTGTTAGCCAGCTGCTGAACCACTGCGAGATGCAGCAGGTTCTCGTTGGGCTCTACGCCAAAGACCTTGTCGGAGAGGTCGATCTTTCCGACTTCTTTTCCTTCCATATTGAAAACAGATACGTTAGCCATTTCTGAATGGTCCTCCTTTCATTCGGGCAGCTGCTTAAACATCCGCCTTGGTTGTCTCTTTGATCGTGACGAGGCCCTTCTTGGGTCCGGGAACCGCACCCTTGACAAGGATGATGTTCTTCTCAGGATCAATCTTGACAATCTCGAGGTTTCTTACAGTCACCTGAACGTTTCCCACATGGCCAGGCATTACCTTGCCGGGGAATACACGGCTGGGTGTAGAAGAAGTACCGTTGGAACCCTGATGACGATGGAACTTGGAGCCGTGTCCCATGGGTCCTCTGTGCTGACCCTTCTGGATCGCAGAACGGAAGCCCTTACCCTTGCTGGTAGCAGTCACGTCAATGTGATCGCCTTCTGCAAAGATGTCTGCCTTGATCTCAGCGCCAAGCTGATACTCAGCTGCGTTCTCAAAACGGAACTCACGGACAAACTTCTTGCTGGAAACGCCAGCCTTCTCAAAGTGTCCCTTGAGAGCCTTGCCTGTGCCGTGGCGATGAGCAACTTCTACCTTTCCGCTCTTGTCAACATTCTTGGCACGATCTACCGCATCCACATAGCCGACCTGAACTGCTTCATAGCCGTCGTTGTCTGCGGTCTTGATCTGAGTCACTACGTTCGGGCCTGCCTCCAGGACCGTTACAGGAATCAGAGTGCCGTCTTCTGCGAAGATCTGAGTCATTCCGACCTTCGTTGCAAGTATTGCTTTTTTCATATCTCTTTACCTCTTTCTGCCGGTATCTCCGGCGTTGTAACACCATAATCGGTGTTAATCCCTACAGCGGACATCGCATCAGGCGGAAGGTGTGACTTCTGCTGCAAAGAGCTGTGGGTCTGCTGTCTGACCTGCGGTGAACCTGAACCGCTGCCCTTTGCGCCCTCTGTGCTCCCCGGCACCGACTCACAGGTGTCCGTGTGTCAGGGGATGTCATACTAAGTAGAGGTTATGGTCACGTCCCGGATTCCGGATCTTCGATTTCCGGTCTCCTTTTATCATGGGACGGGACTTGCATTGTAATAGAAGCTTTCGCTTCTGCCGTCTTTCCGGCTGTCTCACCTGTCCGGTATCCGAAATTACTTGGTCACCATCTTAACGTTGATGTAAACACCGGCAGGCATTTCCAGACGCTGAAGAGCATCTACTGTCTTCTGCGTAGGGGTGATGACGTCGATCAGTCTCTTGTGAGTTCTCTGCTCGAACTGCTCACGGCTGTCCTTATACTTATGAACAGCACGAAGGATGGTAACAACCTCCTTCTTCGTCGGAAGCGGAACCGGGCCGCTTACCTGAGAGCCGCTCTTCTTCACGGTCTCAATGATCTTACGTGCAGATGCATCGATAAGTTCGTGATCATACGCCTTCAATGTGATTCTCATTACCTGATTTGCCATAAAAAAAGTCGCCTCCTTATTCGCACTTTTTAATGAAGTACGACAAGCGGTGACTGTACACACTCCCGTGCGTGTCCTGTCTTTCTCAAAAGAAAGGTCAACGGAAACCGTTGACAGGACGCTTATCACGTCGTTTCTGCACTGGGCAGACTGTTCTTCGGTACAGTGACTTGTCGTCAGATTGTTGGGCGTGCCCACCAGGTCCTGCAGGCGCCCCAGACATTCGCTCCACGGAGTAACCCGAAACATGCTATTGCCTGTTCCGGCAATCTCTCGCTTCATCGCTATCATGTCACAGCGTGTTTTATTGTACACGAAGGTTTTTTGTATTGCAAGTATTATTTTCTGCTTATTTCACAAACTTTTTATCTGCTTTTCGTGCATCCTTTCCATACCAATCCCACATCCCGGAAGGAGACTCCATCCGGGAATGCAGGACAGATATTTTTCTTACATGGAGGATACCTCATCGTAGCAGTCAGTAATCGAGGTCTCCGGAGCCGGGGTCAGAAGAGAAACTGCGATATTTACCAGAATTGCGGCCGCAAAAGCCGGAAGCAGTTCATAGATGCCGCAGATTCCGCCCTGCGGCCGGATCGCAAACTTCCAGACAAATACCATGATTCCGCCGGTCAGCATTCCCGCAACCGCTCCGTATTTGTTCGAGCGCTTCCAGAACAGAGCCAGAAGAACCACAGGGCCAAAGGACGCGCCGAACCCCGCCCAGGCAAAGCTGACAATTCCGAATACCGAGCTGTCCGGATCCCAGGCCAGAACAATCCCGATAACGGCGATGGCAATAAGGCTCAGTCTTGAGAGCAGAAGCGCCTTGCTCTTCTCTATTTTAATGTGGAAGAACTTCACCAGAATGTCATTGCTGACAGAGGACGACGCTGCAAGGAGCTGCGAATCTGCGGTGGACATGGTACTTGCAAGGATTCCGGAAAGCACGACTCCCGCAAGCAGCGCTGCGGCGATCCCATGCGAGGAAAGAAGATTCGAGATCTGTACAATAACGGTCTCTGAAGCCGATCCCTCCAGTACCGGAATGAGTCCTCCCCTGGACATGGCAAGTCCCACCATACCGATCAGAACTGCAACTGCCATGGAGATCACCACCCACACGGATGCAACTCTCCGGGAGAGCTTCAGCTTGCTGTCATCTTCAATTGCCATAAAGCGCAGCAGAATGTGTGGCATGCCGAAATACCCAAGTCCCCAGGCAAGTGTGGAGCAGATGGTCAGAAGCGTGTACGGAAGTGCCTGTCCAGTTACCGGGTCATACGTCTGTCTCAGGGACAGATATCCCGGAAAAGATCTTGCATTGTCCAGAACCGCAGCAACACCTCCCGCCTGTGTGAATCCGAAAACCAGAATCGCTGCAAGAGCCAGCGTCATAACAATGCTCTGAATAAAATCCGTTGTGGATGCCGCGAGGAACCCTCCCATTGCCGTGTAGAAAATAATAACGATGGCACTGATGATCATCGCAGCGTGGTAATCCATTCCGAACAGAGAACGGAACAGCTTGCCGCAGGCAGCAAAGCCGGAAGCCGTATAGGGAACGAAAAAGATAATGATCCAGATCGCTGCAATCAGCGTCAGGACGTTTCTCTGATCTCCCCAGCGGTTGGAGAAGAATTCCGGAAGCGTAATCGAACCCGTCCGCTCCGTATACCTGCGAAGCCTTTTCGCAACAATAAGCCAGTTCAGGTACGTTCCGGCAGCAAGGCCGATTACCGTCCAGCCGACATCCGCCGTTCCGGAAAGATAGGCAAGTCCCGGAAGTCCCATCAGAAGATAGCTCGACATATCCGAGGCCTCTGCGCTCATCGCCGTAACCAGCGGTCCGAGCTGTCTCCCTCCCAGATAAAAATCTCCCATCGTTTCATTCTTCTCGGACAGCTTGATTCCGATTCCTACCATAAGAAACAGGTAGGCTGCCATTGCTGCCAGCATTGTGATCTGTGCTCCTGTCATTGTGTTCTCCCTCTCATTTTGTTTTTTGTATACAAGAATACATGTTCTTCATTGTATCCGCTTTGCCTCGGCACGTCAATATGGCAGAGTAATGAAGTGCCTGTGGAATATCGATTTCTCATAGAAACCTTATCTGCGAAACCGGGCGAAAATATGTTACACTGAGAGTTACGAACAGGATTCTGATTGTAAATATACAGAGAAAAGAGAGTGCATTATGTGGCTTGCCGATCAATGGAAAGATTATGAAGTACTGGACACCTCCTGTGGCGAGAAGCTGGAGCGCTGGGGCGAATATCGTCTGATCCGTCCCGACCCGCAGGTAATCTGGTCTACCCGGAAGGGGCATGACTGGGATCGTCCAAACGCTCATTATCACCGCAGCAAAAGCGGTGGCGGAAACTGGGAATTCTTCTCCCTTCCCGAAGAATGGATGATCTCCTACACCGGAAACGGTAAGGAACGTCATTTCATGCTGAAGCCGTTCAGCTTCAAGCACACCGGACTTTTCCCGGAGCAGGCGGTCAACTGGGACTGGTTTACGCCGATCCTGCAGAAGGCCTGCACAGAAGGACGAACCCCCAAGGTTCTGAACCTGTTTGCCTACACCGGAGGAGCCACCGCAGCTGCAGCATCTGCGGGAGCAAGCGTCACACATGTGGATGCTTCCAAGGGAATGGTCACCTGGGCCAGAGAAAATGCAGCCATCTCCGGTCTCGAGGAAGCTCCGATCCGGTGGCTCGTGGATGACTGCGTCAAATTCGCAGAACGTGAAATTCGCCGCGGCAACCACTATGATGCCATTATCATGGATCCGCCCTCTTACGGACGCGGTCCGAAGGGTGAGATCTGGAAGATGGAGGAGAATATCTATGGCTTCCTCCAGCTGTGCTCCGAGCTTTTGTCGGAGGATCCGCTGTTTGTTCTTCTGAATTCCTACACCACCGGACTTCAGCCCGCGGTCCTTTCCTACATGCTAAGCACGGTCTTCGTTTCGAAATTCGGCGGACACGTCGACGCCGATGAAGTCGGACTCCCCGTCACAGGAACCGGTCTTGTGCTCCCCTGCGGAGCTGCAGGACGCTGGCAGAAGCACTGAAAAAGAAACAGGATGAACTTCGGATTTTAATCCAGAAGTCCATCCTGTTTGATTTTCTGATAAAGCTCTGCAATCGGAAGTCCGACCACGCTGTGATAGCTCCCGTGTATCTCCGATACAAACATGCCGAAGGCTCCTTGAATTCCGTAGGCTCCCGCCTTGTCATCCGCTTCCCCGGTTGCAAGATACCTGCGAATCTCTTCTTCCTCCATTGCATTGACGGAAACATCTGTGATGCTGCAGAACGAATCCTGTCTTTCCTTTCCGGCATCATCCGTCCAGAAAAGAGCAATGGCCGTCATCACCTGATGCTCTCTTCCCTGGAGAGCTTCGATCATTTCAAAGGCTTCTCCTCTGTCATGCGGCTTTCCAAGGATCCTGTCACCAAGAACCACAATGGTATCTGAGCCGATCACGGCAATCGGTGTTCCAGCCGATTCCCTTTCCTTCTGTTCTGCAAGGACTCTTCGAAAAACCTCCTGCGCCTTATGACGCGCAAGCTCCGTCACATAGCGTTCCGGGATGGTCTCCCTGCTCTTCTCCTCTTCTGTTGCCGGAATGATATCAAATTCCAGTCCCATCTGATGAAGAAGTTCTTTTCTTCTCGGCGATGCGGAGGCAAGAACCCATCTTCTCATTCCGCATCTCCCGCAGTATCCGCTTCCCGGATCTCATTCTCATTCGCGATGCCTGCCGCAGCATTCTCATCGTTCACAAAGCCGCCTGCACCCTCACTGATTGCACCGTCAATCAGGCGCAGCAGCTCAAGAGCGCTTCGAAAATATACCTTCTTATTCTCTTCTGCCCAAACCACCTGCCCCTGCCAGGTGGAATTCTGGCGGTACTTGATCTGAACAATGAAGGTTCCCTCTGCTCCGTTTTTATCTTCCAGATTTCCCATAATCTTATCTCTTTTTCTGTAAAAAGCCTGTGCCATCCCCTGCGCTGATGTTTTCCCAAAGGTACGTGGAATTGTTGATTTCTGCGGGAAGTTCAGATCATCCAGAAATTCCTCAATCTGTTCAATGGCCTGCAGCATGCCCGAAAACCGTCTGGGCTCCGGATCATATTCATTCCAGATTCTTCCCTCGTAATCCGTGCCGTTTTTCCGATCGATACAAATGGAGATCAGGTTCGGCGCATAGACACAATATGTATAATTAGCCATGGTCTCCTTCTCCGTCTGTTTCATTGGAAGGAATCATCCGGGACAGATCCGCCAGCGAAACATTGCTGTAACGGACATCGGCCTTTGTTCCCTCTCTCTCCTTCAGATGGGCGCTGATCCTGTGTGAAACGACATCGCATCCTTCCCGGCTGCTTCCAACCAGCAGCACCAGGTACTGAGACGCGCTGTATCTGGTATAGATGTCTCCTCTGCGAAGGCTGCTTCCGATGCACCCCTTCAGCGTTTCCGAGCGAAGATCCAGCTTCTCGCGGTTTGCAATCGGCTTTCCGGCATAATCCACCAGTGTGCACAGAAGCAGAAAAACAGAATAGCCGGTTCTCTCCATGTTGCGCTCCAGCACATGATACATGTCAATGAAGCTCGGATAGCTGCAGTAATATGCTCCGGTGAGTGGATCCTCCTGTAAGGAAGACTGAATCTCCTGAATCTGTCCCATCGGCGATGTGATTTTCTGAGACATCTTCCGGTAATTCTCCAGCATCTTCTCAGATGGCGGAAGACCCATTTCATCCGAATAGTGCTGCACGGTCCTGTCATAAAGACGAAAGGCCTCTTTATAATCTTCCTTACAAATCAGAGCTTCAATCTGATCTGCCTGCCAGTCATTGTCCGGATAGATTCGTGCCGCCTTTTCGAAGATGCGGTACATTTCATCAAAATCGTTCTGCTCTTTGGCGCGGTTTCCAAGATAGCGCACCGCCTCAGCGAACTCATCGCGAAGCCGCACCGACTCCGTCACCACCCAGGCTTTATTCTCGGATTCCGGCAGCAAAATACCGCGGTAACACTCAAAGGCCGCAAGGTAGGCCGCTGTCTTTTCCTCCTTGTCCGAGCTCTCTCTTGCTCTCTGAACAGAATCGTGAACCTCCTGTACATCGACCTTGATCAGAATCGTCGGGTCCGGAATATACGTTTTCCCCACCTTGGTGATGTAGTTTTTCCTCGGAAGCCCCGCAGCCACCATCTGTTTGCGCATCTGAAAAATCAGATTGTTGAAGCTGTTATTGGGGTTGGACAGCTCATCATCTTCGTACAGACACCGAACAATCTGCTGCTTGGAAATCCCTTTGTCTCCGCGCAGCCACAGCAGCTGAAGAAGCTGTACAAATTTCGCCGTTGTATTCCGTCCAAGAACAATTTCCTCTCCCTGATAGGACAAAGAAAAGCCGCCCAGCATCCGGACTGTTAATGTCTGATTCTGTTCTGTCATATCCACCAATTCCTAATTCATCATGCAATATAAGTGTAACCAGATTTATTTAACTATATCACAGTTTGCCACTGGTGATAATATGCTGAAGATATCCGGGAAGCTCCTTCAGGCTTTCCAGCACCTTGTCCGCAAGTCCGGAAATTTCCCCATCCGGCTCAATCAGGTCCGGAACCATCACGGTGATCATCTGTGCGTTGCGGCCTGCGCGAACACCATTAAAGCTGTCCTCGACCACAACACAATGCGACGGATCCCTTCGAAGCAGCTTCGCCGCTTCCAGAAAAATATCCGGATACGGCTTCCCGCGTTCCATGGTATTCCCGCTGATGACTTCTGCAAAGTACGAATTCAAGCCGGTCATATCAAGATACCGTTCTGCCACCTCCTTCGCACTGGAAGTGGCAATGGCTGCAGGAATTCCTTTCTCCTTCAGCCACACAAGACACTCTCTGGCGCCGGGCTTTAACGGAACGCCATGTTCCTCCAGCTCCTTCTCCACAGCGCTGCTTCGCACGGCACGAACCTTCTCCAGATCGTAGCCCCAGTCTGTGAGTATCTTATCGATGTTCACGCGGCTTCGTCCGATCAGCTGATAATACTGCTCCTTCGTAAGCCCCGCCTTGATCCACGCACGACCATAGATCACCTCCGTGTCAAACAGTGTTCCATCCATGTCAAAAATAACCGCACAGGCCGTCTTCTGCATTTCTTCCATCTCCCATTTCATCTCTGTCGTTACGTTTGTTGCCTTCCTGTATCTCTGCATTTCACTCCCGCCCGCAGGATCCTTTCCGCTTTCCGAATACCGCAGGACAAATCCGGCTCAGAATTCTCTCCGCAAGCAGGCAAAGGAAAACGGACACAAGCATCATCCCTGCATCAGTCAGAATACTCTCCCTTCGATTTCGAAGGAGAAGCTTCATCGCCATCACCGGAAACTTATGCATCACAAGGACTGCCAGTGTCCTCTGTCCCAGATACCGAATCCATTTCCCAATCTGGTCCATACCGGAAAAAAGCTGTGACACAGCAAGAATTCCAAAGGCTCCCAGCAGCATATCCGGGAAAAAGCAGCTCAGATCCGTAAACCGGTCCGCTCGAAAGTCCGCATCCTGCACACCCTTCAGCGACATCCAGAGCAGCGCAAGTGCCGCCGCTCCCGCAAGAGCAAGCAGAACCGAAATCGTTTTTCCTCCGTCTCGAGTCTTCTCACCGTTCCAATGCCCTTCCCGCCTGACGGCGCAGCCTCTCAGGAGTCTCCCCGCTCCGAAATAAGGCAGAACACAGATCGCTGTTTCCAGCTCCCAGGGAAGGCACAGATGAATGTCCGTCCGATTCTGAACAGACAGCCAGACAAAAGGAAGAGTCATCGCGCATAGGTACAGCCATTTCACCCGTGAGCTCCTCAACAGAAAATACCAGATCAGCTCCACCCACACAAGACACACCAGAAACCACAGCGGCCGGTTCCATTCCATGAATCCGCTTCCGGAATTGCCATACAGCATTCCCAGAAGATTCGGCCCGATGTCAAAATGATGCCGGTCGGAGGACAGTTCCGCCGCGGCATATTTCCCCAAAAGGCCGTAAATCGCAACACTGATGCTCCCCCAGATGAAATATGGAAGAATCAGTGACCGCCACAGGCTCTTTGCGAGAGAACGAAAGGGCCTTTGATCAAACCATGGAAACGCTCCATCCCTCCAGCAGAAGGTTGCACCGGAAAGAAGGAAGAACACACCAACTCCGGTAAACATCGAAAAGTGCAGCAGCACACGATCCGGTCCGTTCTTATCTGCGCAGTGTCCGAGAACAACCATCATAATGGCAAGGCCTTTTGCCGCATCGATCCCGTTGAGGCGTTTCTGTTTCATCGTTTTCTTTTTCTCCAACACTTGTCTTGGCTTTCCGTTCCGCATCTGCAGCTTCTTTGAAACAGGAAGATCTGCATACGCAAAAGCGGCACTTCGGAAAATTCCGAAGTGCCACTCATATTACTACTTATTGGGTTGTGTGTCTATTACTCAACGATAGAAACAACACGGCCAGATCCAACGGTACGGCCACCCTCACGAATAGCGAAGGTAAGTCCCTCTTCCATTGCTACCGGGTGAATCAGCTCGATGGTCATCTCAACGTGATCGCCAGGCATGCACATCTCGGTTCCTTCCGGAAGAGCGATAACGCCGGTAACGTCAGTTGTTCTGAAATAGAACTGAGGACGATAGTTGTTGAAGAA
>HF986566.1:0-18287 GCA_000431495.1 Firmicutes bacterium CAG:791
CCACCCGGTCGGGATTTTACAGTAAAATAATCTTCCAATCCACCAGAAAGCTCCGTTCCTTCACATATTTCACATCCAGGTCCATCCACTCCTCAAACGTCAGTTCATTGCGATGTGGAGCAATCTGCCAGTAGCAGCTAAGACCTGGTGTCACATACAACCGCTGCCTTTCGTATTCACCGTACTGTTCCACCTCGCGGGGAAGCGGCGGACGCGGTCCCACAATGCTCATATCGCCCTTGAGGATATTCCACAGCTGTGGAAGTTCGTCGATACTGGTTCTGCGAATGAACTTTCCTACGCGGGTAATGCGCGGATCATTCTTAATCTTGAACACAGGGCCGTCCATCTCATTTTGCTCCAGCAGATCATCCAGCTGTGCTTCTGCATTGGGACACATAGAGCGGAACTTATAAAGCCGGAACAATTTGCCATTTCGTCCAACTCGCACCTGGGAGAAGATCGGACCGGCAGACGGGTCATCCACGACGATTGCGATGGCTGTGATCAGCATCACCGGTGACAAGATCACCAGCGCAAGTGAGGACAGGACAATATCCTGCGTCCGGCGACCAATCCAATAGAAATGGTGGTCACGCAAATTTTCTTTTCGATTAATCTCCACCGGCTTGTTCATTTCCGGCTTCTCCATTTCAAGCATGATTGCGCACACCTTTTCCATCCTCTGATCGTCTGCTCCATCCATTGACAGCAAAAGGGACATGCCTTTTCCCATTTTCCCAAGCATGCCCCTTTCCCTCTTCACTTATATTCTTCATTGCTGGCATGCATCAAGCCCCCCCGCCTTCTGTACCGTCTAACAATCATTGTTGCATTCATTCTTCATTGCAATCGTTTATATTGTGATTGCGCGAATGAAAAATATATATGTTCCAGCCTCTGAATCATGAGATTACGGAACATAAATTAAATAGCCTCATCGTCTTATTCAGGCGATGAGGCCGCCCACATGTTATGAGAAGAAACTCAGAACTTGATCATAAAGGTTCCCATATCCTGAACGGCAATGGTTACCTTGCCGTGAGATACAACAACCTGTGTAGCTGTGACAGAGCCGTCCTTATGGATCTGATAAACGGTAGCGGTCTGTCCGTCATACTTATTGCCGACACCTACGGTGTACTTGAAGGTGCCAAAGCCGTCCCAGATTGACTTTCCAGCCTTATACATGCGAAGCTTGTAAGGGCCGAAGGTCTTTCCGGTGCTGGTGGATGCAGCAGCAACATAGTCGGTCAGGGCCTTGGTTGCAGCGTCCTTCTCCGATGCCTTGTAGCTGGTTGCAATCGCCTTGTTATCGGTCGTCTCAGAGTAATCCGAAGAGAATCTGACTCCTGCAACTTCCTGATAGCTTCCTCCTCTCGGAATGTATGCATTGGCTTCTGCTGCCGGTGCTGCATTCTCCGAAGCGGTTACTTCCGTCGTTTTTACAGACGGGCTGGGTGCAGCCATAACTGTGGTTCCGAATACCATTGTGGCAGTCAGAACTGCAGTGAGAACTGCGGTAAACTTTCTATTCATAGTGCTTACTCCTTTCCTCATCATCCATGTGGTATATCAAAAGTCCCTGCGGACATTGATACTGAAATTATGACTCTCCGTATTTGCCATAATACTTGCCGTAATACTTCCCGTAGTAGCGGCCGTAGTAGCCCTTCTTGCCATCCATATCAACCTTATTGAGCACACATCCAAGGATCCGGCAGCCGGCCTTGATCAGCTGATTCTGGACCGTCTGTGCAAACCGGTAGCTGATGGTGCCTACGGAGAGCACCAGAATGGTTCCATCACATTTTTTACCAATGATAGCAGAATCAATGACGCTTCCAAGTGGCGGGGAATCAACAATTACGTAGTCATATTGCTCTCTCGCCTTTTCGAGAAGCTGCGTAAAGGCATCGCTGTTCAGGAGCTCGCTGGGCGTCGGCGTTGTCGGTCCTGCGAGGATGATATCGAAGCCATTCTCATCCGTGGTACAGATGGCATCCTCCATGCTGCACTGCCCAACCAGATAGTTGGCCAGCCCGTAACGCACCTTTCCCGCGCGAATGTGCTCTCTCATAACCGATTTGCGAAGGTCCGCATCGATCATCAGGACGCGGTTATTGTTCTGTGCAAAGGACCTGGAAAGCCCAAAGGAGACCTCGGACTTCCCTTCGTTCGGCGTACAGCTCGTCACGGTGATGGTGCGAATGTTCTTGCCGCTGAACTCAATGTTGGAGCGAAGCGTTTTATAGGCCTCCAAGGTCCGGAAGGACAGATCTTCGTTGTACAAACACAGCTGTTGCATGATCAGTTCCCTCCTTTCTGAATCCTGTCATCCGATTCATGATTCTCGTCTGCACTTACTTCTTCATGGAAGTCGTAATCGTAATCCTCTTCGTCGTGAAGCTTGTCTTCTCCGAGGAACTCCTCCGTGCCGAAGTCCGCCTCCTCGTCGAAATCCGGATTCGGGCGGCTCATTTCTCGCTTCATCTCACGTTTCGAGGGTTTTCTCGGCTTTTTCTCTGCGGGAGCTCTGCGCTCCTCCTCTGTGGGATCCATGGCCGGGGCCTGATTCTGACGCTCCGCCGGATTCATGGTCCGGGACCGATTTGGGCGTTCCACCAGAGGGGCAGACTGCTGCATGGCTGCTCTCTTACCGTTGTTCTTATTCTTCTTTTTCTTTCCCTTTTCTGCTCCTCCGATGTTCTCATCCAGAGGAATCAGTGCCAAGGTGGAAAGGCCAAGGTACTGCTCTATGTCTTCGCTGGTCTTGATGGTATCATCCAGAATATACTGGAGCGTCACGATTCCTCCGACCAGAAGGGCTCCGAGAAGTGCTCCGATCAGCGCCCACTTGCTGCAGCTGGGTGCGGATTTCTCTGTCGGGAGATTGGCCTCCTCATAGGTGTTCACCGCATTGATCTGCATCGTGTCGATGATGAGGTCCGATGCCTCCACTCGGATATCGTCGGCAAGCGCCTGTGCAAGAGCCGGATTCGTATCCGTCACTGTGATGGATACGATTCGGGTATCGGTCGGTGTATTCACCTCGACCTTCTTCAGGAACGCTTTATAGTCATAGACAGACTCCAGATGGTTGTCTGCAATAACCTTCTCGATGACCGTCCGGGAGGTGATCAGCTCTGCGTAGTCCTTCGTGAGCTGGGAGCCCACCTGAAGATCGGTATAGGTGGACTGCCCGCCGGAGCCGCTCTCCTTGTCCAGCACATAGATCTTCGTGGTGGACTGAAACTCCTCCGGAATGACGAATTTACTGAATGCGTATGCTGCACTGCCCAAAAGGAGTGCCACAAGAAGAATCAGCCAGATCCAGTGCCAGAGAACGCCAAAGAGCTCGGCGAGATCAATGGTTATTTCATCGTCGGAAGAGCTCCCCATGCCGCTCTGCGGCGAATAATAGTTTGATGCGGCTGCATTGCCTGCGCCACTCTGTGCATTTCGGAAATCACTGCTTCGATCTGCCTGTGTCTGCTGAATCATAGATAGGTCGTCCTTTCATCATGCCGGAGATGTTTTCTGTAAGAATATCCGGCCCTTTGATGAATCATTGTACTCTTTTTCCCACAAATATCCTATAGAATAGATGGAAAACAAGCTCTCGTAAAGTGGCAGAGAGTGATTCTTCCGTGCCACTTAATCTTATTTTAAGGTTGTGCTGTGCTCAAGTTATATGTTGCGGTTTTTCATCAGCTGATCCTGTCGTTCGTCGATTGGTTCTACCCTTTGTCAGCGAATCATCTGGTCGCCAGCTGATCATACAGCTCACGGATCTCCTGCTGCCCCGCAAGTCCTTCCTGATAGGCGCTGGCGCTTCCGGCTGCAAGGCCCATGAGAAAGGCCTTCTGAAAGGCTTCTTCGCTACTGCTGGCCTGCTGATAACCCGCAAGGAAGCCTGCCACCATGGAATCTCCCGCACCGACGCCGTTGACGAGCGTTCCTTCCGGCGCCGGGTGCTGGTACCACTCACCGTTCTCATCCAGAAGAGCTGCCCCGTCCCCGGCCATGGAGATCAGGACGTTTCGGGCACCCAGCTTCTGCAGTCTCCGGGCCATGCACCTCAAGGCATCTGAGTCGTCGCCTGCTTCCCGGTGCTTCCCGGTCAGGAGCTCTTCGAGTTCGTCCCGGTTTGGCTTGATCAGGAAAGGGTGCAGGGGCAGGGTATGAAGGAGCGTCTCCCCCGCTGCATCCACCACGACCTTTACCTGTTCCGGAAGGAGCTGCATCAACTCCGCGTATAACGTTTTGCTCATTCCGGAGGGGATGCTTCCGGAGAGAACAAGAATGTCATGGTCTGACAGGTGTGCTATTTTACCCTTTAATATGGAAAGAGAGGCTTCGTCAATGGTAGGTCCTCTCCCATTGATTTCCGTTCCTTCCAGGTTCTTCAGCTTCACATTGATGCGGGAGCACCCTTCCGGAAGCGTGAGGAAATCACAACAGATCTCCCTCTCCTGCAGCTGTCTTCGGATCTCCTCTCCGACGAAGCCTGCGGTGAAGCCAAGCGCCGTGTTCGGAATGTCGAGCGCCGTCAGGACGAGGGAAACGTTGATGCCCTTTCCGCCCGCGGTGAGGATTTCCTCCTGTGTGCGATTTGTCCTTCCGGGTTTGAATTCCGGTACCGATACGATATAATCCAGAGAAGGATTGAAGGTTACTGTGTAAATCATTTGTGCTTTCTCCTTGCTGCAGGTAATGCATGTATTATACCGTATTTTTTTCGAAAGGGGCCCTGTCCTTCATGTCGACGCTCAATCACCTTCTGCAAAAGCTTTCTGCTTTTCATATCAATGCCGGAATTCTGCTGCTGATCTATTTTCTTGCAATCAACCTGATTTCCTTCCAGACGATGCGGCTGGATAAGAAAAAGGCACGCCGCGGCGAATGGCGGACGCCCGAGTCGGTCCTGTTCCTGCAGGCCATCATCGGCGGCAGCATCGGGAGCATTCTCGCCATGAATCTCTTCCACCACAAGACAAGAAAGACGGCCTTCCGCATCGGAATGCCGGTGATTCTCCTGGTTCAGCTCCTGCTGATTCTGATGCTGGTCCTCTTTTCCTCGGAAATTATATTTTTGTAGGGGGATGGGGTTCGGTTTTCTGTTCGGTCAGGAGTTTGACTGCTGCAGGGGATGAGTTCGTTTTCTGTTCGGTCAGGAGTTTGGCTGCTGCAGCGAAAATCGTGCTTGCACATCTTGTTTTTTGTGATAAACTGGCATACGGCCTTGTGAGAGATCACGGGCGGTTGTCAGTCGAATTCCAACGAAAGGAACCGGTATGGTCTCATTTACCATTCACAATGTAGGACCTTTCATGTCGAAGCTTCTCTCTTCGGATTGCTTCGATTCTTTCCTGCTTGAGGAAGCTGTAATTCGCATGGCAGTCACCTATACCATCGATGGCCATTTGAATAAGGACTTTTTGGAGAGCGATGCAGATGCGGATCCCGTGGATCCCGTGCAGCGCCCTTTTATTATGCAGCCGTGGAGCAGCGCCCGGGGCATCTGCCGGGAAATCATCAAGGGGAAGAAGGCTCCTTCCTCGTTTCGCTTCACACTGTGCTTAAAGCCTGCGTTCGTGGCCGAAACGCTGAAGGATGCGCCGGAGCTTCTGCCCGGCACGCTGGACGTTGTCTCTGCACTGGCTCTGTGCATTCGCTTGGATTCCCATGGTCTGCACCTTGTGACCGGGGTCTCCATGAGCTCGTTCACGCCGGACAAGAGCCCGGACCGGATCTGGGACCACACGGTAGAGCGCTTTCTTGCCGCAAAGGGAATCGACTTTGTGAAGGATTAGGGCGGTTCCGGCCGGCTGCGGGCGCATTCCCGGAACGCCAGAGGCCGGCAGGCTGCGGGCGCATTCCCGGAACGCCGGAGGCAGGGATGGTTACATCGTAAGATTTGAATATATTCAGGAGGTAAGAATTATGAAACGAGATTTGCTGACACCGCTTGACTTTTCCGTGGAGGAGCTCGAGCAGCTCTTCGACCGTGCTGACGACATTCGTCTGCACCCGGAAAAATACGCACATGCCTGCGAGGGCAAAAAAATGGCGACCTGCTTCTACGAGCCGTCGACGAGAACCCGGCTTTCCCATGAGACTGCCATGCTGAATCTCGGGGGACGCACGATGGGCTTTGCGGGCGCCGAGTCCTCTTCTGCATCGAAGGGCGAAACCGTGGCCGATACGGCGCGCGTCATCTCCTGTTTTGCCGATATCATGGTCATCCGTCATCCGAAGGAGGGCGCTGCCGCGGTTGCCGCTCACTACGCTTCCATTCCGGTCATCAACGCCGGCGACGGCGGTCATCAGCATCCCACGCAGACTCTGGCGGATCTTCTGACCATCCGGAACCTGCAGGGGCGTCTGGACAATTTTACCATCGGTCTTTGCGGGGACCTGAAATTCGGACGCACGGTTCACTCCTTGATCAATGCGCTCGTGCGCTACCCGAACGTGCATTTTATTTTTATCTCTCCGAAGGAGCTGCGCGTCCCGGATTACATCACCGAAATGCTCGATGCCAGGGGAATTTCCTATGAGGAGTGCATCAAAATTGAGGATGCCATCGATCGCCTTGACATTCTGTATATGACCAGAATCCAGAAGGAGCGTTTCTTCAACGAGGAGGATTACGTTCGTCTGAAGAATTTCTATGTGCTGGATCGCGAGAAGCTTTCTCTTGCAAAGCCCACCTGCTACGTTCTGCATCCGCTTCCGAGAGTCGGCGAGATCGCGCCCGACGTGGATGACGATCCGCGCGCGGCTTATTTCAAGCAGGTACAGTTCGGCGTCTATGTCCGCATGGCGGCGATTCTGAATCTGCTGAACATTGAGGTGTAAGGAAACACGGCGTGGTTTGATTTGAAAGGCGCCTGTTGATTTTCTACTGGCGTGTGAGAAAGATTCAGATGAGCGCCTGCGGATTCGGTTGGGACTGGAGCGCCTGCGGATTCGGTTTTGATGCGTGCCGGTTCGGGCGCGGGAAAAGTTTTGACGGAGCGCCGGTTGGGGCGCGGGAAAGGTTTTGACAGAGCGCCGGTTCGGGCGCGGGAAAGGATATTATGGCAAACGTAGCACATGTACTTAGCGTTGGTAAGATTGAAGAGGGCTTCGTGCTGGATCACATTCGTGCCGGCAGAGCCATGAAAATTTATCATTATCTTGGGCTGGACAAGCTGGACTGCCCGGTTGCGATCATCAAGAACGCCCGGAGCGGCGAGATGGGCAAGAAGGACATCCTGAAGGTGGAGTGCGACATCAACTCGCTGGATCTGGACGTCCTGGCCTTCATCGACCGTAACATTACCGTCAATGTCATCAAGGACGGTCAGATTATTGAAAAGCGGAGCCTGAAGCTCCCGAAGGAAATCCGGGATGTCATTCACTGCTCCAATCCTCGTTGCATCTCTTCTATAGAGCGCGGACTTCCGCATATCTTCTATCTCGCAGATGAGAAGACGGCGACGTATCGCTGCAAGTACTGCGATGAGAAGTACGAAGAGTCCGACAGTGAGAAATATCTCTGATCTGTTGCTATGATTGGTGAGGCTTCCGGCATCTGTGATCGAGATTTGTGATTGAAGTTTTTATATTCAAGTTTTATATTGAAGCTTTTTGAAGCTTTTCATATTGAAGTTTTGGCATCCTCTGGCTTCCATTTCATCTCTAAAATGATTTTGGGGCTATGGAGGATGCTTTTTTTAATGTCAAAGCATCCCTGGATGAACTTTTCTCTTTGCAGAGATGCTTCTGCCTCCGCAAAGTAATCCCCGGATGAGCTTTTCTCCTTGCAGAGATGCTTCTGCCTCCGCAGAATAATCCCTGGATGAGCGTTTCTCTTCGCAGAGATGCTTCTGCCGCCGCAGAATAATCCCCGGAAGAGCTTTTCTCCTTGCAGAGATGCTTCTGCCGCCGCAAAGTAATCCCTGGATGAACTTTTCTCTTCGCAGAGATGCTTCTGCAGGCCCTATTCGTTTCTGATCAATTTATACATATTTATCCGAATCGGTTTGTACAGTATCCCACTGGACTTTTGGGAGTCTGGTTTTGTAGAATACAATCACTGACCGACAAGGTCTTTCTCGTTTGACAGAGCAGGGTACGGTTCCGTACCGTACCTTTTTTCTACTCTCATTGCTGTTCGCGTTCGCTTTTCAAATCAGCCATTTCTATGTTTTCCATTCAGCGTTCTTTATTCTGTATTCAGTGGCAACAATCATATCTTCCGCAGGCTTTCTTATCTTCGGGCTTCGCAAGCTCGTTTCTGTTACGGACTTTCTTGAAATTCTCAGATTAGATTTGATATCAATTGATGATTATCTGCCGCTCTGTCTCTGCATGACAGGTGTGGTATGATAGGAACAGGAGAAGCATGGTGAAACATTCATCTCACAGCCGGACAATGGAGTTTGTACAGAAGCTTCGTCCGATAGACAACGCCTTTTTCCCCGTTCTCGGACAGGATCCGGGAGTAATGGAAGAAATTCTGCGTGTCATTCTTAATGATAACACCCTCACGGTAGAAAAGGTCATTGCTGAGTACACGCTTCCCAACCTTCCCGGAAGGGGAGTCCGACTGGATTCCTTCTGTGAGACAGGTGACGGGCATCGGATCAACGTCGAAGTCCAGAAGGCGGATGACGATGATCATATTCGAAGGTGTCGCTATAACGCTGCCGGAATGACCTGGAAGGAAGCGGAAAAAGGGACCCGATTCAAGGATCTTCCCGATGTCTGCGTGGTGTACATTACCGAACATGATTTTCTGCACGGTGGTCGTACCGTTTATCATGTGGACAAGATCCTTCGTGAAAATGGCTCGCTCATTGATGACGGCAGTTCTGTGATATATGTAAACACTGCGATAAATGATGGAAGTGCCATCTCCGATTTGATGCGATGTTTTTTGCAGAAAACGGTAAATGATCCGAGGTTTCCCAGGCTTTCCGAAAGAGTACATCAATACAAGAATACCGAGAAAGGAGCTGCAGAAATGTGTGAAGAATTAGAGCGCTATATTGATGAAATTACTGAAGAAATGCAGACAAAGGTTGTGCAGCTGCAGGCTTCGAATTCCGAGAAAGACAGAGCTCTCTTCGAGAATAGCAAGATTATCTCCGAGAAGAACAGGACCATCTCCGAAAATAGCAAGATTATCTCCGAGAAAAACAAAGCCATCACTGAAAAGGACAAGGAGATTGCGCGTCTTAATGAGCTTGTCGCCTCCTTATCAAAGGGTGACAGCAGGCCCGCAAATTCCTGAACCTGCTGTCACGTAATATTTTCGTATTTTATTGATGGAAAACGACCTTCGCAAGCTCTTCTTTACCGCAGGCAAAGGGGGCTTTTGATAATTTGGAGGGATTGGATGCGACTGCATCGAGTGCATGCTGCAGCTCGTCTTCCGGGATCAGGATCTTCCCGCACACGGTTTCGAAGAAGTCCTGAAAGTCGGAAAGATTGCGGAAGCCGGCAAGCGACAGCATTTCATTCCGTTCGTTTTCCGGGATCCGGGCAAGGTACCCGGACTCAAAATATCCGACGGCTACTCCATGCGGCAGATGAAGATCGTATGTAAGCGGATAGGACAGTGCATGCGGAAGGGAGGTTCCTGTCTGAGCAATGGCCATGCCGGCAAAGGCAGAGGCCCGCATGAGGTTCTCTCTGCTCTCCGGGGAGAGAGGTTTTTGTTCCAGTTCCAGGAGATCCCGGCGCGCGAGGGCCCAGGTAGTAAGTCCTGCTTCTGCACACATCCTGCTGTATTTTGTTGCCGCCGAATTAAACCAGCTCTCCATGAGGTGCCCGAGCGCATCCACAGCGGTGTTTCGAATCACCGAAATCGGAGCGGAAGCAAGATATTTTCCATCGATCAGAGCGGCATCTGCGAAGATTTTGTGAGGAAGGGAGCTTTTCGTCTTCTTTGCGTGAATTGTGAGCACACTGGCACCCGTTACCTCTGAACCGGTCCCGCAGGTCGTCGGAATAAGGATCAGCGGAAGGCGGCCGGTCTCCTCCCCCTCATACAGATAATCCGCATCCTCTTCCTTGTAATACATCATCATCGCAATGGCCTTGGCTGCATCCATCGGGGAGCCGCCGCCAATTCCGATAACAAAATCGACCTTTTCCTTCAAGCCGAATGCCCTGGCCTTCATGACGGTCTCTATGGACGGATTCTCTTCCACGGCATCAAAAAGAGCATATGATATCCCGGCTTCTTCCAACACCTCAAGGACATCGGAAAGAACTCCGTTTTCCCTCGCAGAGTGCCGTCCCGTGACAAGGAGTGCCTTGCTTCCTGCTGCCGTAAACACCTCAGTGTGACATTTTACGCACTCTTCCTCTTCATAAACCTTTACCGGCATGTAGAACTGCATATCTTGTCTCCTTCCTCCTTGAAATGCATGATCATCTCGGCGGTCAGGCTCAGATTCCGCTCCTCCTCACCGATCTCATTCCGTGAGATCCACACTGCCTTTGCAAGCTCCCCATCATCCATATGAATGGGTTCGTCTTCATCCGCGGTGCAGTAGTAGCCAAAGAGCAGGTTGGAATCAAAGCCCCAGGGCTGACTCTTGTAATAACGGATGTTGCGGACATGAAGTCCAACCTCCTCCAGGACCTCCCTGCGCACGGTATCCTCCGCCGTCTCTCCGATCTCGCAAAACCCCGCAACCAAGGCGTGCCCTTTGTATTCACGTCCTGCATAGCGCGTCATGACAATTTTATCCCCGGAGGAATTCAAAATGCCGACAATCACCGCCGGTGCGATCTTCGGATAAACCACGTTTCCGCAGGACGGGCAGATCATCGCGCGCTCCTTGTGCGAATATTCAAGGTGCTCGCCGCAGCGTCCGCAGAAGCTGTTGTCACGGTACCAGACGTACAGATGATAAGCCGTCTCTCCCGCATAACACTCTTCCTTTGGCTTTGTCCGCCGCAAAACACGAAGCGTTTCCACGGTATATTCGACATCCTCTGCGTGTCCTAATGCACAGCTGCCGGGATCGCTGTCGGTCCTTGCCTCGTCTGATACGCATTTTCCGGGATCGCTGCCGACCCTCGCCTCGTCTGATACGCATTTTCCGGGATTGCAGGACTTCGCTTTCAGTCCTGCAAGCACGCTTCGTGCATCCGCGTCCTCTTCAAAAGAGGCAAACAGCCAGAACGGCCGATCATCAATGGAAAAAAGATAGCGGAAATGCTCTCTGGAGGCCCCTGCTGCCAGGAGCTCTCCTGCTTTCGGGAAAGAGATTCCTGCCTGCTCGTCCACATGGCAAACGACATTTCTTCCCTCAAAGACAAAGGCAGTATCCTCATCCTTCATCTGCTCCGGCCCATAGTCCCGGAACTGGTTATGCATGATCTTTGGTGCAATATCCTGTATCATAGTTTTTCTTTCTCTGATTCCTGGTCTTTTTTACCGAACCGGGATGCTGTCCGGCACCGACAAAAGCGTTCCCATCATGAGCAGAGGAGCTTCTCTACATCTTCCTTTTCGTATACGGCGCCGGAGATTCCCTGTGTCTCGATCCGGTACAGGGCATTTGCGGCAAGGTGCTCCGCCGCCTGTTCGAGATCGCGGACGCCAGGCATGGAGGCAAAGCGGTCCACAACGGCATAGGCGCCTTCTTCGGTAACCACGCACTCCTCCGGCCGCATTCCCATGCGTTTTAATACCTTCGGGAGCGAGAACTTTGAGAAGATCGTCTTTTTCTCATCTCTTGTATAGTCCGGAATGTCGATCACGGCAAAACGGGTCATCAGGGGCTCGCTGATCCGGCTCTTATCGTTGGCTGTCGCAATCGGATACACGCCGCCTGTCGGAATGGTGCACTCCATGTAGTTGTCCGTGTATCCAAGATTGTCCAGAAGCGTCAGCAGCGCATCCGCAGGATTTCCTCCGGAGGTTCTGGAATCTGCTTTGTCCAGCTCATTGATGATAAAGACCATGTTGGACTCCCCGGCTACGTAGAAGGATTCCATAATGCTTCCGGGCTTTGCATTCGCATAGACGCGGGACGTTCCGGTCAGCTGGTCCGAATCATGAATGGAGCTCATGTCCAGCGAGGTCCACGGAAGCTTCAAAATTCTTGCGACGGCATAGGCAACCTGTGATTTTCCGGTGCCAGCGGGGCCGACAAGAAGAAGTCCATAGGCAGGAAGCGTATGCGTGCGGTTGATCTGGATGATGGTCTCAATGATTCGCTGTTTTACCTTTTCCATGCCGTAGAGCTCTTCATCCAGAATTCTTCTTGCTTCCACGGGATCAATGGAGCCAAAGGTCGTATCCTTCCACTGAATGTTCAGCATAATGGAGAGCGCTCTTTGTGCATGCCTTCTCTCATCCGGTCCGATTTCCGTGGAGCGGGCAACCACCAGATTTCTTCTCGCCCATTTGAGAATGTGCGGAGGGAGCGATCTTCCCGCCACATTCAGGAAATCGGTAATGCTCTGAAGGCTGGTCAGCTTCATCTCGTCGCCTTCGATGTCATCTGCGTCCTCGTCCGGTGCATCCGCAGGTGCTTTGGCCGCGAGAAGACGCGCAATCGCATACTGAAGGAACCCGTCCTCTGCGGAAAGCTTCGTCTCTCCGCCGGAATCCACCTCACGAATCTTGTAGACGCAAAAGCCCCGCTCGGTATTGTGCCCGGAAAGCCGCACGTTGATGCGGTTGTCTCCCAGCCAACGGACAAGATCCTCGAACCGCTCATCGATTTCACGGATATCGGTCTCTGCAGGCGTTCCTGCATCCATAAAATGGAACGAGGTCCGCTTCTCCGGAAGCTCGAAGCTTCCGCTGATATGATGCAGAAGCTTGCCCTCCGCATTTTCCAGAACAAGGATCGGATGCCCGGCATCTGCGGTCTCAGAATCCTGCCGGAAGGTTGTATAGGTGCAAATTTCCTCCTGCACAGCGGTTGTTTTCTTCTGCCCGTCGTCTGTACTGCTGCTGAAATCAAATACCTTATTCGCCATGTTCTCTGTCCTCCCTGATATTCTCTCATCCTCTCTGCATTTTTCGAGGCCTTATTTATGATTATGGTTAAAACACCTGCTCCTGAATGCAATGGTGTTTTGTTTCTGAAATAAAACTGCGGTATTGTGTTCTGTTTCGGAAATAAAGCCGCAGTATTGTGTTCTGTTTCGAAAACCTGCGGTCCAGGCAGTTGCGGATGCTCTCCACCGCAGAGAATCATCCCCGCGCAGAAATTTCTTCGAATCAGGATGCATTCCTCCTTCAAAATGCATCCCTATTCGGAAAAATTCGTTGTCAGAGATTATTTTCCCAAGGCGAATGCATCCCTATTCGGAAAAATTCGTTGCCAGGGATTATTTCCCCGAGGCGAATGCATCCCTATTCGGAAGAATTCGTCACCAGGGATCATTTTCCCGAGGCGAATGCATCCCTATTCGAAAAAATTCGTTGCCAGGGATTATTTTCCTGAGACGAATGCATCCTTATTCGGAAAATTTCGTCACCAGGGATTATTTTCCCGAGGCGAATGCATCCCTATTCGGAAAAATTCGTTGCCAGGGATTATTGTTTCATGGAAAATGCATCCCTGACCGGGTATTTCTTCAAATCAGGATGCATTCCTCTGGGAAGCAAATAGTCCTCCAAAACAAACATCCCTTCAGAGAACAGATTCTTCCCCAGAATCACAGTTTTCCTTCCTCAGAATCACTTCTCTGTCTTCACAAGGAGTTGGTAAATCGTCCCGGAAATCGACCTGAAAGGCTTCGTCCCGGAACTCTTCCCACCTCGGCTGTACCTGCGATAGAGCGCGGACAGTCCCATCACGAGCAGGCCATTTGCAAAGGCGGCCGCGAGATAGACGGTCATCCGGATTTTCCCGGAATACAACTCTTCCGGAAAGAGCTCATTCACGTGCTGGGCGAAATACAGGTGCCCCAGGTACAGAGAGAGGCTGTATTTTCCGAGGAAGGCAGAGAGCAAATGGAGCCGCTGACTGTTCCCCAGAACAGACTCCAGGCCATAACCTGCGAAGGAAAGCAGCACCAGGAGCATCAGAAGAAACATATAGAAGTAATCATACTCCGAAGGCTCCTGCTCCGCCATATACCGAATCGTAAGAAGCAGACACAGCAGCTGGACTCCGATCACAAGGGCATTGCCCGTTTTCGTAAGCCCCGAAGGAGAAAAGCGCTTTAACCGGCGGACAGCCATACAGATCACAACACCTGTGCACAGCCCGGCGACTGCGCGGACAAGGCCCTTGTAGCAAAGCCCCAGCCAGACAATGGGGTCCCTGGGATGCCCTTCTGCCTGGCACAGGTATCCGTAGAGGAACAGTGCGAGCAGCGGACACACAAGATGTGTCATCAGATCCCGCTTCGTTCGAAGAAGAGGATACAGGATCGCCATACCAAGGAGCATCGCCGACAGATACCACATGGCTCCGTCGATTCCGTGCGTGAAAAGGCCGCTCATTTTCACCAGCGTAAGCTCCCAGAAGTCATTTCCGAAGGCCTTCAGGTAATCGAGTACGCCGTACTGCCTTACCACTCCGATCAGGACAAAGCCGATCCACCAGGCAATCAGAAATTCCGGAAGGAAGCTCCTGATTTTATGCAGGATGAAGTGAAGCGTCTCCGAGCCGATTCCGGTCGCCTCCCCGCCGATTCCGTTCGCCTCCCCGCCAATTCCGGTCGTCTCCGCACCGATTCCGTTCGCCTCCCCGCCGATTCCGGTCGTCCCGGCACCAACGCCTTTCGTCTCCAAGCCGGCAGCTTCCGTCCTCCCTGCCATATCCACACCGTCCCCTCCCTGCCATATCCACACCGTCAGGGAGCAGGTATCCGGCACCGTTTTTCCTCCCTGCCATATCCGCGCCGCCAGGGAGCAGGTATCCGGCACCGTTTTTCCTCCCTGCCATATCCACATCGCCAGGGAACAGGTATCCGGCACCGTTTTTCCTTCCTGCCTTGTCCGCACCGACAAGGAGCAGATATCCGGAGACGAAAAAGAAAAACTCGACGGCCAGTGAGCCGCCGAGAAAATAGCAGTTGTCATCTCCAAGTACATACCGGGAATGATGCAGCACCACAATCACCGAGAAGAGAAAGCGAAGAAAATCAATCGTGACATTGTGCTGTTTTCTCATGATTTTCCAGTCCATTCCATGACCTGATCCGCAATCCTTACGGATGCGCCTCCGTCATCCATACAGCCCTTGTCAGAAAGGAATTCTGTGACGCGCTTCTGGAACAGCTCCTCATCAAAGGAAAGGATCGACTCCTCCAGCTCATCGGAATCCGTGGAAACTGGGAACGGGGTGTCCTCCAGACGGAAGTAGAAGCCGCGCTCGTTGTCATACTTGCTGCGGTCCATGGCAAAAAGGAAGCCGGGCTTGCGGAGCAGCACGTAATCATAAATCCAGGACGAATAGTCCGTAATGCCGACATCCGTGAACGCAAGGAGCGACTGCATGTCGGGATATTTTGTGACATCGATGACGTCGCAGGACTTCACCGTGTTCTTCTTGGCCTCGCCGCCCTTATCGTTGTCATGATAACGAAGGAGCAGCTTCCACTCCCCGCCGAAGCGCTTTTTCAGCGCGTTCAGCGTCTGCTCTGCGTTCAGATCATACACGGCAAAATTGTGGTCGTCCCGGAAGGTCGGCGCATAGAGCGCGAATTTTGTGTCCTCCGAAAGTCCGTTGTCCTTGCAGAAGCGCTGCTTCAGATAGCTTCGCAGCTGCTCCGACTGCGGGAAGAAAATATCGTTTCGCGCATGTCCATATTTCAGAATCGGCGTCTCCTTCCAGAAGGTCTCGCGGAACACGCCATCCTCGAAGGAGGAGTTGGAAATAATCTGTGTCGTGAGCTTTCCCGTTCTTGCCGCCGCGATCGGCCATGTCACATTGGTGTTGTAATGGGCAGGATCAAAACGCTTGATGCCAAGGGAACCATGCCAGGTCTCCACCACCACCTGATCCTTGCGAACGGGGAATGGGTAGAATTTATCACCGAGGAGCGAATTGGTGAACAGCACCTTCGATGCCGCTGCCGCCTCGAAGTACTCGTAGGTGTTGGTCTTGATGAAATGCACATGCTCTTCGATGAAGGCTTCGATCTTACGAATCTCACGCGCTGCCATCAGCTCTTCCTTCGAAGGAGCCTTGACAACAGCCTCCTGCTTTGAAGGAGCCTTGACAGCAGCCTCCTGCTTGGAAGGTGCCTTGGCGCTGTCTTTCCCGCCGTTTTCCGAAAGCCACTCCTCCAGCTTCTTCCCGAAGACCCGGTGCCCGCCTGCAAGGCGAAGGACATTTTCATTGACCTCGTAGTTTTTCGAAACGATTTCCGCTGCATCGATCCGCGCGGTCAGGGGATTCGTAACGCTCCACCAGATCTCCACGGGTGCCTGTCTGCGGATCAGCTCATCACTGATGTATTTCAGATTGCAGCCGACCGAATGGGAGAACGGGAAGAACATGACCTGATTTTCCTTTGTCTTCGTATGTCTCCACAGAATGCATCGGCAGCCATAGCCGATTTTGCGGTCCAGAAATGTAAAGAACTGTTTGAAGCAGTTGCCGATTCTTTTGAAAAATTTGCCTTCCACCATCACGGGTAACAGGCGTCTGAATTTCTTGCCAAGTACGTGTCCTACTGCACTCATGTAAAATAAAACATCCTCCCTGTAAATCTCTCACTTCCAACACCGGACGCCACGGGGCGAAGCGTCTCAAAGCCCGAAAGCATTGGAATTTTCTCTTGCCGTCACGATTGCCTTGAAAATGTAATAGTCGATCGGTGTCGTGATCTTGATGTTCTCGGTTCTGCCTTCGACGGCATACAGCTTGTAGCCGTAATGACGCATCAGGCTGGCTGAGTCGATAAAGTCTTCTCTTCCTTCTTTTCTGGCCTTTTCGTGGGCATCCAGAAGGTCCTGAATGAAAAAGCACTGCGGTGCCTTCGCGACCTGACAGGCTGCGCGGTCCAGAATGTTGCCGATCTCACCGTTCTTCGACTCCGTGATGATCGTCTCCGTCGCCGGCGTCACCGTGATGGCGGAGCCATGCTCGCGGACGCAGTGGACTGCATTCGTGATGGTGTCCGAATCCACCAGCGGGCGCACGCCGTCATGGACGAGCACCACGGAATTTCCGGGGAACAGCTCATCAATTTTGCAGAGGCCGTGATAAATCGACTCCTGTCCGGTCTCGCCGCCGGGCACGATGGCCTGCACCTTGGTGATGTGGAACTTGTTGCACAGCTTCCACATCTTCGGAATGTACTCCCGCAGGCACGAGATCACGATTCCATCGATCTCGTCATTGTTCTCGAACTTCTCGATCGTGTAGATGATGATCGGCTTGCCGTAGAGCTCCAGAAACTGCTTGGGAACGCCCTTGGTGTTCATGCGCTTTCCGGTTCCGCCGGCAAAAATCAATGCGACATTCATGTCTCTTATTTTCATCTCTCTGCTCTCGTCCCTTTTTGCTCTTGTCCCTTTTTACTCTTGACCCTTTATTCTCTTTCCATTTATTCCCGTCACTTCGTCTCATCCTGCAGACAGAAGGGGGCAAAGAAAATGTGCTTCTCCCGTTTGTTCTCCGGCGGAATCTCCCTGTAATTTCCGTAGAGCCGTGTCAGATAGGCATCATAGTCCGAAGGCACCGGATACCGCCGGTCTTCATATGCCATAGGGACTCCCTGCAGGATCTGCTTCCTCTCATACAGCTCCCGGAAGAAATGGCCGCGCCCGGAGGGCATCGTCACATAGCCGGAATTCGAATCGGTGCAGCGTTTGTACACGCGGTCGCACCGCTTTGTCCAGCCGTCCGGAGAGTGCCAGAAAAAAAGACAGCCCAGTGCGATTTTGACCCGGAAAATCTTCAGGTAATGCTTCCTCTCTCCGGGATCCTCAATGGAAGAGGCAAGTCGAAGGAGCTCTTTCCGGTCCCTCTTAAACTTCGAGCAGGACTGCGCAAAGCCTGCTGCCATGCAGGACAGGCCGTGGAGCCTCCGAAGGAGCTTGTTGTCATACGTATTCTCGATCGGGAAAATATCCAGAAATGCGCCGCATTCTTCGTTCTGAAAATCCTCCCGGGTGCGCACCGAGGTTCCCTTCAGAAGGATGCGGGAAAGCGTAAGTCCGTATCCCTTTGTCGTCTGCGGCGAATGCACCCAGTACCGGTCGCCGTATTCCTTTTTAAAGAGGACAAGAAACTTCTCCAGATCCGCCCGCGGCATGTTGACATCAACGTCATCATCCCAGGGAATGAAGCCGTGGG
>HF986566.1:18327-33935 GCA_000431495.1 Firmicutes bacterium CAG:791
GACAGGAGCCGCCGCCCAGGACGTAGGTCAGACCGTTTCGTCTGCAGCACTCGTCCAGATCAGAAAGCATGCCGTTTAACGTCCTCTGCAGGTCTTTGAGCTGCTCATCCGTCAGCGTCAGCGCTTCCTCCGAACGGATGTGTTTAAATGCATCGACCGTCGATAAGCCCATCACTGAACCTCATATTTCTCATGAAGAAATTTCGCGCGGAGGAACTTCTTTCCCTTCTTCCACCAGTTGACGTGCTCGACATAAAGATAAGGAAGCACCTTGATGTCCGATTTCTGAAGCCGTCCGCTCTCCACCTGATAGCAGAGCCAGACATTCAGAATCAACTCGCCGACCCGTCCGCAGTAGCGTCCCTGGAAATAGGAATAGTTCCGGATGTCCACCTGATTTTCCAGCGTAAAGAGAATGTCAAAGAGCCACGTGCAGTATTCATTCAGGAGCTCCCGCTCCATAATCATCATGTTGAACATATGCCCCGAGCGCTCCGCCATAACCTTGTCAAAGGCAGGGACATACTCCGGATATTTTGCCTCCAGAATGGCTCTCGTCTTATCCAGATGCTCGATGTAATGCGAGTGCTCATAGTGGGAATACAGGGACTCAATCACGTAGAAGCGCTTGGCGGGGACGAACACCTTGTACTTCCCGAGCATCGGCTCCAGCTCGCGGTAGGTAAGTACCTTGTCAAAAATATCCCCGCGGATTCCGGAGCGGTGCGTTTTCCCGTTTCCGCGGAAATGCCGCCGGTAATGCACCAGTCCGATGTAATCGGTGTGCAGGTGCTTCCACGCCCAGTAGAGACCCGTCAGCTCGCAGAAATAAGGGTTTCGCGAGGAGATGTTGGCGCCGATGTTATCCTTCACATAGCCAAGATCCGGCTCCTGCCCCTCTCCCGTCTTCTCGATGGCAGCTCCCACATGAATCGGAAGATACATGGGATCTGCCGGCATGCGGTATTTTTTATGTGTGGTGACAATGATTTTCACCGTTTTTTTTCTGTTCTGTTCTGGCGTCATAAATTCTGTCTGCGCATGTCCTCAGCGACGAAATCCTCCCCGGCCTTGTTCTTCAGAAGCTCCTCGGAGGCGCTGCTGAGACCGTTATTGATGCAGGCACCGGAAAGGTCACAGGTCGAGCAGGCATCCAGTTCCTCCTTCGTGATCTTACCGTCGCGGAAATCCCGGACTGCCGGAATTTCATACATGGAATACTTCTTCTTTTTCCAGAAGCGCAGGAACTTGTGATGAATCACCCAGAGAGCCGGCTTCCAGATATATTTGTGCATGGCGGGCGATGCCGAGCCGATCATCCAGCACTGCCGGTCGCAGGCGCGGACCTTGGCACGGACCTGCTCCGCCTGCTCCGAATTCCAGAGCTCCTCCCAGGACTGGGTGTTCAGATTGCCCATGACCTCCTTGGCCTTCGTCCCGTTGCAGGGCATAACATCCCCATAGGGATCAATAAAGAAGGTGTCAAAGGACATATCGCAGGGAAGAAGGCGCTTCTGCCCGTAGATGTAATTGATCAGTCCGTGGTTAAAATACGCGCGGAACCACTTCTTCGGCTCGTTTGAATCCAACAGCCGGTTCACGAGGTCCTCAAAATGCTGCGCAACCATCGGGCGGTCATGAATGATGTTCTTCGCTTCCACAAAGTAGAACGAGTTGTGGAGGCTTGCCGTTGCAAATTCCATGCCGAGCTTATTGGAAAGATCATACAGCGGAACAAGATCCGGCGCATTGCGGTCCTGCACCGTCATTCCGAAGCCGACGTCCTTTAAGCCCATCTCCTTCAGCCTGCAGAGCGTCTGGTAGCCTCTCTGGTAGCCGTTCTGAAGCCCGCGGATTTCATTGTTGGTATCCTCCAGGCCTTCAATGGAGATGCGGATTCCGACATTCGGAAATTCCCTGCACAGATCCAGAATCCGGTCTGTGAAGAATCCGTTCGTTGAAATGACGATCCGGTCGGAGAGCTTCGAGAGCTCCCGCACAATGTCCTTCAAATCTGAACGTATAAAAGGCTCCCCACCGGTGATATTCGTAAAATACATCGGCGGGAGCTTTTTGATGGTCTCAAGTGAGATTTCCTCTTCGGGAAGCGAAGGGGCTTTATATCGGTTGCACATCGTACACCTGGCATTACACCGATAGGTGACGATCACGGTTCCGTTTAATTTTTTCATATTCCTCTCTGCACAATTATGTCTGCGGCAGACCTGCGCCCGCTGCAGCATCCGTTTCTCCATCCAGGATTTCCGGATATCAACAGTTCACATCGAGCAGCGTTGCAATTCCGTGAATACGGATTTCATCGCTGCCGGCAGGAACAAAAAAGGTGTCCCCGCGGAAAAAGGGCATACGTGATCTATTACAAGATATCACGCCGCACCCATCTGTGCAAATCAGAACGTGAAAGGAAGTGTCATCTGTTTGAAAAGATGCCATTTTCCGAATTCTCTGTGTATTCAGAAGGAGGCGCCGCACCTCAAAATAACGGCACCTGCATAAAAACTCCGAGGCAAAGCCCGGGCGATAATTCAGAACGCGCATCGGCTGCCTTGGCTCCTCTGCCGCAGAGAGCCTTGCGACCTGAAGCGCCTTTTCCAGGTGAAGAGGCCGTTCTTTTCCGTCCTTCCCGATGCGGTAATAATCATACAGCCGGTAGGTCAGGTTCGAGCTCTCCTGCACCTCCGCGATGAGGCTCCCGCCGCCGATTGCATGAACGGTTCCGGCCGGAATGAAGAAAACATCGTCCTTTCTGATCGGCACCCGCTGCAGATGCTTCTCGAGAGTTCCGTTCTGCGCAGCCTCCCGCACTCTTTCCCGGTCCATATCATGAGAGAAGCCGTAGACAAGCTTCGCGCCGGGAGCCGCGTCGACGACGTACCACATCTCGCTCTTCCCGAGCTGTCCGTTTTCATGCTCCCTTGCGTATGCGTCGTCCGGATGCACCTGCACCGAGAGATCAGCGGCTGCGTCAATGAACTTGATGAGAACAGGCAGCTCGCCTTTTTCCACCGCCTCCGGCATGCTTTTGGCAGGATGCGTGCCGAACATCCACGGATTCTCCTGCAGCAGCTCATGGAGTGTTTTGCCCGGATCCTCTGCAAGGAGCGAGAGTCCGTCCGGGTGCGTCGAGCACTCCCAGGTTTCCGCAAGGGGCGTCAGCGGGATATCCTTGGAAAAATCATCCCGAAGCCGTCTTCCTCCCCACAGGTAATCCTTTCCTGCGGGGAGGAGCGGAATCGGTCCTCTTCGATTTCCGAATTCAGTTGTCCGTTTGATTTCTTCAGTTTCCGGGCCGGATGCTCCTGCAGCGAAATCAGATTTCCAGCTCGAATTTCTGCTTGTCATGCACACTGATCTCCTTGCCGATCTGAACCTCAATCAGCTTCAACTCCGTGTCGGCGACGATGGTGTGGCGGCAGCCCGCCTGCATGGTGATCACATCGCCCTGTTTTACCTTCTGCTCCATGCCATCCACGATGGTACGGCCTTCGCCCGCGATGACGTTCCAGATCTCGTCGCGGTGCTTGTGGCTATGGTAATTCATCTGATGTCCCTCCTTGAGGGTCACCAGAATGGTCATGCTCTCCTTCTCGACATCCAGCACCTGGAAGGAGCCCCAGGACTTCTCCGCGAACATCACCTGCTGATCCATGGCATCCACATACGGCTTGATGTAGCTGGACTGCTCCTTGTCGGAGACCAGAATTCCCTCGGGGGACGCTGCAATGACAACGTTCTTAAGCCCCATTGCGAGGATCGGCACGTTCAGCTCGTTCACGACATCGACATTTTCACAGGTGTCGTTTAAGGTGCCCTGCCCGATGACCGGCTCTTCCATGGCCTCCGTCAGCGTATTCCAGGTTCCCATGTCCTTCCAGTCACCGGAAAACCGCATGACCTGAATGAGCGGCTCGTGCTCCGCCACAGCGTAATCAAACGAGATCTTCTTCACCGTGTCGTATTTTGCAAACAGGTCGTCGTAGTCGGTGAAGTCCATGAGCTCATGCGCCTTTTCCAGAACGTAACCGATCTTGTAAGCGAAAACACCTGCATTCCACAGCGCGCCTGCTTCGATGTACTGCTTCGCGGTCTCCACGTCCGGCTTCTCCTTAAAGGTCTTCACCGGGCTCACCTTGTCCTTGCTGATCGGGATGACGTAGCCGTACTTCTCCGAGGGATAGGTCGGCTCAATTCCCATCACAGTCAGATGGCAGGCGTCGCTTTCCGCCAGATCGGAGAGCTTCCGAAGTGCCTCAAAATAATCCTCGTTTACATAGGGGTCTACCGGGCAGACCACCACCGGCTCGTTCTCCGGCACCTTCTGCACATCGTGCAGGTACGCCGTCGCCAGTGCGATCGCCGGGAAGGTATCCCGTCTGCACGGCTCCAGAGATACGCCGATTCCGTCTCCCAGCTGATTCTTCAGCTGAGAAACCTGTGAGCGGCTCGTCGCGACGGTCACGGTTGCGTCCGGATCTACCTTGCGGATCTGACGGTACATTCTCTGTGCCATCGACTCATATTCCCCGTTTTCCGCAGGGAAAATCTTTATAAACTGCTTGGAGCGGATGTCATTGGAAAGGGGCCAGAGGCGCTTTCCCGATCCGCCGGATAATAAAATAATATGCATAGCTGGTCTCTCCTTCGTTCGTGCCGCCCGTCACACTCCCGGGCGCACCTACCGCGGCGTCTGCCGGACCTGTCCTGAAGCACCTGCTGCGGCAGAAAATCGTGCTGCCTGTTGTTGTCAGCGCTCTGCCCGCATCGGATTGTGCAGGAAGTCCTCGTAGGTCAGGCGGATTCCCTCATCCAGAGAGGTCTTTGCTTCCCAGCCCATCTCTTTACTCTTGGATACGTCCAGGAGCTTTCTGGGGGTCCCGTTCGGCTTGGAGGTATCCCAGCGGATTTCTCCGGTGTAGCCGATGATGGCTGCCACCTTCTCTGTCAGCTCCTTGATGGTCAGCTCCTTTCCTGTTCCTGCATTGACGGTTTCGTTTCCGGAATAGTTGTTCATCAGGAACACGCAGAGGTTTGCAAGATCATCCACATAGAGGAACTCGCGAAGCGGCGAGCCATCTCCCCAGCAGGTCACATAGGGAAGGTTCTGCTCCTTCGCCTCATGGAATCTGCGGATCAGCGCAGGGAGCACATGGCTGTGTGTCGGATGATAGTTGTCATTCGGGCCGTAGAGGTTTGTCGGCATTACAGAGATGTAGTCCGTTCCGTACTGACGGTTTAAGAACTCGCAGTACTTCAGGCCGGAAATCTTGGCGAGGGCATAGGCCTCGTTGGTCTTTTCAAGCGGTCCCGACAGGAGACAGTCTTCTGTCATCGGCTGCGGTGCCATGCGGGGATAAATGCAGGAGCTTCCGAGGAATTCCAGCTTCCTGCAGCCGTTCTTCCACGCGCTGTGCACAACGTTCATCTCCAGAATCATGTTGTCATACATAAAGTCGGCCAGAGCTTCCTCATTCGCCACAATGCCGCCCACCTTTGCTGCGGCAAGGAAAACATAATCCGGTTTTTCTGCGGCAAAAAACTCTTCCACCGCATCCTGTCTGGTCAGATCCAGCTCCTTGTGCGTGCGGGTGATGATATTCGTATATCCCTGGCGCTCCAGCTCTCTCTTAATCGCAGAGCCAACCATTCCGCGATGGCCTGCCACGTAAATTTTCGCATTTTTTTCCATCATAGCTTCTGTACTTCCTTTCCGGCCCGGAGATTATTTCTCCAGCTTCCTTCTGATTTCTTCCTGCTCGTGCTCTACCGCAACCTTCTGCATGTCGTGCTCTACCATAATGCGGACAAGCTCCTCGAAGGTTGTCTTGGTCGGATTCCAGCCAAGGTGCGTCTTCGCCTTGGTGGGATCGCCCCAAAGGTTTACGACATCGGTCGGGCGGTAGAAGTCCGGAGAAACCTCAACAAGCACCTTTCCGGTTGCCTTGTCGATTCCCTTTTCATTCATGCCCTCGCCCTGCCACTCGAGCTCAATGCCGGCATCGTGGAAGGCAAGCTGTGCAAACTCGCGGACCGAATGCTGCTCGCCGGTTGCGATGACGAAATCCTCCGGCTCCTTGTTCTGCAGAATCAGCCACATGCACTCGACATAGTCCTTTGCGTAGCCCCAGTCGCGGAGAGAGGACAGATTTCCAAGATAAAGCTTGTCCTGCAGTCCCTGTGCGATTCTGGCTGCTGCAAGGGTTATTTTTCTTGTAACAAAGGTTTCGCCGCGGCGCTCGGATTCGTGATTGAACAGAATTCCGGAGCAGGCGAACATGCCGTAGGCTTCCCGATATTCCTTGACAATCCAGTAGCCGTACTGCTTCGCGACGGCATACGGGCTGTAGGGATGGAACGGAGTTGTCTCGCGCTGCGGAACCTCCTCCACCTTGCCGAAAAGCTCCGAGGTGGATGCCTGATAGATGCGGCAGGTATCCTTCAGGCCGCACAGGCGGACCGCTTCCAGGACACGCAGAACTCCGATGGCATCCACGTCTGCCGTGAACTCCGGAACATCGAAGGAAACCTGAACGTGGGACTGTGCAGCGAGGTTGTAGATTTCATCCGGGCGAACCTTGCTGATAACCTGCATCATGCTCATCGAATCGCCGAGATCTCCGTAATGGAGATGGAAGTGCGGATTGTTCTCCAGATGTGCGATTCTCTCGCGATAATCCACGGAGGAACGACGAATGATTCCGTGTACTTCATATCCCTTTTCCAGAAGGAACTCCGAAAGGTAGGATCCGTCCTGTCCGGTAACGCCGGTGATCAGAGCTGTCTTTGCCATATTTTTTCTCCTCTGTCTTGCTGTTTGTCTGTCATGGTTTTGCTCCTGCCGCAAAGCCAAAGAAGCCCGAAGCGGTCCGGAGCGGTTACTTTTCCAATTATTACTGGTACAATCTTGACATTTCGTATTTCATGTCAACATATTAATCATAGCATATGATTTCAATGTTTCCATGCACGATGCTGTCCTGTTTTGCATTTGCAGTAGCACAAAGTTGATCATCGGCAGTGTGAGGAAAGCACGGTGTGTGTTCCCCGGAAACAGGCGCGGGAAAATCCAGGGAGGGGCTCTCAGGAAACAGGTGCCGGAAAATCCAGGGAAGGGCTCTCAGGAAACAGGTGCCGGAAGTGTTCGAAAAATGTTCAGAAAGAGGCAGGCTATGGCTCAGACAGCAGAATTCCACGGTGATCTTGTCACCTCTCATCGAAACATTTACACACCATCCTCCTTTGCAAGGGAATGCCTTCTTCACCTGCAGGAGGCTGGTTCTCTTCGGGCCGCAAAGCCCCATACCAGCAAGAGAAGCGGCCTGTCCTCTTACCTTTTTTTCCTGGTTGTCTCCGGAAGCGGGAGTCTGTCCGTATCCGGGCATGACTATGTTCTGCGCAAGGGCGATTGTGTTTTCCTGGACTGTCTGAATTCCTATTCACATACGACCTCCCGGAATCTCTGGGAACTGAAATGGGTGCATTTCAACGGAAGTCAGATGCCCGGCATTTACCGAAAGTTTCTGGAACGGAATTCCGGTCCTGTTTTTCATCCTGCCACCGAAGCTCTGGCCGGACAGTTTCTTACGCTTCTGGACAGCATTTACGACATCTCCCTCTCCGACTGCTATACAAGGGATATGAAGCTCAATGAGGCCCTCTCTTCTCTTCTGTCACGGACCATGGAGGAGGCCTGGAATCCCCAGGGAAAATTCTCCTCTGCCATTTGTTCGGACCGCGAGGGAGGCAGTGTGCCTTCCGAAAGCAGCATCGCCGACGTCCGGAATTACCTGGATCTGCACTACGCAGAGGACCTGTCCCTTGATTTTCTTGCGGAGCAGTTCCACTTCAACAAGTATTACCTCATGCGGCGGTTTCGCCAGCAGTACGGCACAACCATCGGAAATTACCTGATCCATGCCCGCATCGGAGCAGCCAAAAAGCTCCTGCGCTTCTCCGATATTTCTCTGGAGGAGGCAGGAGCCCGTGTCGGCATCCGCGATGCCAATTATTTCTCTCGTATTTTCAAAAAGGTGGAGGGGATCACCCCCAGCCAGTACCGGAAGTCGTGGTGAAGCCGACGACATTCTTGGTAAGGCTGGCACCATTTAGCTGGCAACATTCATTGGTAAGGCGGGCACCATTTCCTGACGGAATAGCTTGTCTGCTTGATTCCCGCCGGGGAATTGCATCCTGATTTGAAGAAATTTCTGTGCAGGGATGATTTCCACCGGGGAAATTCATCCTGATTTGAAGAAATTTCTGTGTAGGGATGATTTCCAACAGGGAAATTCATCCTGATTTGCTGGAAATTTCCGGGAGGGATGATTTCCGTCGGGGAAATGCATCCTGATTCGACAGAATTGCTCAGCAGGGATGATTCCCAACAGGGAAATTCATCCTGATTCGACAGAATTGCTCGGCAGGGATGATTCCCGCCGGAGAAATTCATCCTGGTTCGACAGAATTGCTTGGCAGGGATGATTCCCGCCTGGCAAGCGCCCTGTTTAATGGAAGTAGCACGCATCCCCGAAGCTGAAGAAGCGGTATTTCTCCTTCACCGCTTCCCGATATGCGTTCAGAACATGATCTCTTCCTGCAAAGGCTGAGACCAGCATCACCAGTGTGGACTCCGGCAGATGGAAATTGGTGATCAGTCCGTCCATCACCTTAAACCGGTAGCCGGGATAAATGAAGATGGAGGTGTTGTCTGCCCCTGCATGCACAATGCCGTTCTCATCTGCTGCAGACTCTACGGTGCGGCAGCTGGTGGTTCCGACACAGATGACGCGTTTTCCCCTGACATGGGTCTCATTGATGAGATCTGCGGCAGCTGGCGGTACGTTGTACCACTCAGTGTGCATGTGATGCTTCGTCACATCATCCACCTTGACCGGGCGGAAAGTTCCAAGCCCTACATGAAGCGTGACATAGGCCAGATTGACTCCCTTGTCCTGAATCTTTTTCAGAAGCTCCTCGGTAAAATGAAGCCCTGCCGTCGGCGCTGCCGCGCTTCCGTCAAACTTCGCATACACCGTCTGGTACATGTTCGGATCTTCCAGCTTGTGTGTGATGTACGGAGGAAGCGGCATCTCCCCGAGCCGGTCCAGCACCTCCTCAAAAATTCCATCATAATAAAACTTCACCAGACGATTTCCATCGTCCAGAACATCCATGATCTCTGCGGTCAACGCGCCGTCGCCAAAGATCACTTTCGCCCCCCGACGCAGCTTCTTGCCGGGACGCACCAGTGTCTCCCAGACATCATTCTCACGCCGCTTCAACAGAAGAATTTCCGCATTTGCGCCGGTTCCTTCCTTGGTTCCAAGGAGTCTTGCCGGAATCACTCTGGTGTTGTTCAGAACCAGCGTCTCTCCCGGCTCCAGGTAATCAATAATGTCATGGAAAACTTTATGCTCCAGTTCACCGGTATTCCGGTCAATGCAGAGCATTCTGCAGCCGTCCCTCTGCTCATTGGGATCCTGCGCAATCAATTCCTTTGGCAGGTCAAAATAATAATCCGCGGTCTTGTGTCCAAGAGGCACACTCCCGCTCCCTGCTCCCGCCTCGTTTGCGGGAGCAATGTTCTCGTTGATTTCACTCATGTTGTTTTTTGCCTTTGTTTCTTGCCTTTGTTCTTACTTTTGCTTTTTGAGATCTCAGCTTTGTGTTTGAGGCTTCACTTTGGAACCTCAGCTTTGTGTTTGAGCCATAGTCCACCTGATTTGCGAACAATGCATCTCTATCTGCTGATGCTGAGATTTGAGGATGCTTTTCAGGCTGTCAATGCATCCCTAAAGTGCTTTCATGGCCTTGAGGGATGCATTTCCCCTTGGAAAAGCATCCCGCAACGGACTTTTCATCGAATAGGGATGTATCCGTCTCGGGAAAATAATCCCTGGCGACGAATTCCTCCGAATAGGGATGTATCCGTCTCGGGAAAATAATCCTTGGCGACGAATTCTTCCGAATAGGGATGTATCCGCCACTCGAAAAGCATCCCTCAGCGAATTTTTCATCGAATAGAGATGCTTCCGCCGCTCGAAAAGCATCCCTCAGCGGACTTTTCATCGAATAGGGATGTGTTCGCCGCTCAAAAAGCATCCCGCAGCGAATTTTTCATCGAATAGAGATGCTTCCGCCACCCAAAAACATCCTCAGCCAAGGATTTCATCGAACAGAGATGCTTCCCCAGCCTGCACTTCTCACCCACAGTGGTGTCTGAGGAATCTTGTTTTACGCGTTTCTGAGATTGGCATCGCGAAGGAACGCCTTGTAGCCGCGGTATGCCTCGTAGAGGTCCGCCTTGGAAATTGCCTCCGCCGGGGAATGCATCGACAGTACCGGAACGCCGCTGTCAATAACGTTCATGCCATACAGTGCAAGGATGTAAGCGATGGTTCCGCCGCCGCCGACGTCTACCTTGCCAAGCTCTGCGGTCTGGGTAACAACGCCCTCCTTGCTGAAAATATCACGAAGATGCGCGATGAACTCAGCGTTGGCATCGTTGGAGCCGCTCTTTCCGCGGGAGCCCGTAAACTTGTTGAAGACCATTCCGCGTCCAAGGAAGGCCGTATTCTTCTCATCAAAGCACTCGCTCCAGTTCGGATCAAAGGCAGAGGATACATCGCTGGAGAGCATGTCGGAGTTTGCAAGGCAGCGGCGGAGCTTGAGTTCTGTGTACTCCCCGCGAAGGTTCATGACCTCAGCCAGTGCATTTTCAAAATAATGGGACTGCATTCCGGTTGCGCCGACCGATCCGATCTCCTCCTTGTCTACCAGAAGGCAGACACTGGTACGCTCCGGTGCTCCGTTCTCCCCGTCGAATTCCCCATCCAGGATTGCGCGGAAGGAGGGATATGCGCAAACCCGGTCATCATGTCCGTAGCCAAGGATCATGCTGCGGTCAAAGCCTGCGTCTCTTGCAGGACCTGCGGGAACGACTTCCAGCTCTGCGGACTCAAAATCATCCTCCTTGATGCCGTACATCTCTTCCAGAATGGCGAGAAGAGAATTCTTGACAGCCTCCTTCGGAAGCTCCTCCTTCTTCTTCCCGGACTTGGTCTTCGCATCAATGATGATCGGCTTATTGCCAATGATCAGGTCAAGCGCCTCACCCTCAACGACCTCGGCCGCCTTCTTCTGCATCTGATCCTGTGCGAGATGAATCAGAAGATCGGAAATAAAGAATACCGGATCGTCCGCATCCTCACCGACATTCAGGACAACCGTCTCGCCGTCCTTTTTTACGATCACGCCGTGAATGGCAAGAGGTCTTGCGACAAACTGATACTTCTTGATGCCGCCGTAGTAATGGGTATCAAGATATCCGTAGCCGCCCTTCTCATACAGAGGGTTCTGCTTGACATCCATGCGGGGGCTGTCAATGTGTGCGCCCAGAATATTGACGCCCTCCTCCATGGGACGCGTCCCGAGGCGGAACAGCACCATCGACTTATTCATCCAGGTCATGTATACCTTGTCGCCGGGCTGAAGCTTTTTCCCATTCTTCTCTGCCTCCTCGATGGCACGGGAGAGCTCTACGTATCCGGCATCCTCCGCCGCATTCACAAAGGAATCCACGCACTCTCTTTCCGTCTTGTTCTCGGAAATGAACCTGCGATAATCCTCCGCAAAGGTAAAACAGCTCTTCTGCCTCTCCAGATCATAGGTATTCCACACATTTACTCGTTCCATTTTTTTGCTCCTTTCTTTACCCGCTTATCCCGCGGATACTGTTTCTCCCATAATATTCACTCATTTTCTGATTGATCCAGTCGTCCGGATCCTCACTGACATCCTCAAAATAGAGAAGATTCGGCTGCACGGTATAGCGTGGCAGCACGGCGTCCTGCTCCCTGGGATTTTTCAGAATACGAAGCCTTTCTTCATTCTCTCTTCCGTACTGCGCGGCAGAGCCATCCAAAAGCTCGGATACCGCGCTGGTTCCGGTGTAGAAATCCGGATTTCCCTTTACTGCAAGAAGCGAGAACACGATGAAAAACAGAAGAATCGCCCGGACAAAACCGCCTGCACCATTCCGCAGACAGGACGCTGCCGATGCATTCTGCGGACAGGACACGGCCGATGCATTCTGCTCCTTCGAAAACCGTCTGTACAGTCCACCGACAAGATACCACTCCAGAAGGAGCAGTACAAGCACGGCATGCAGCCAGAAGGTGCTCTGAATTCTCCCGGCATCCATATTTCCCTGCGCATAGAGGGCCGGCGTCACGACACAGCTCACGATGCCATAGGCAAGAACCGCAGCAGGGAAGGGAGCCGTAAAGCCTAGCTGTACCGCCTGTGCGCCGCTGCCTGCCTTCTCCGGAGCCGCAGCACCGCCCGCTTTTGCGTTCGCTCCGGAAAATTCAATCTCTGCAAAGCCTATCCAGAAAATCACGCCGGCCAGAGCCAGAATCAGAAGAACCGCCCAGTTCATCCACTGATTCAGAGGATAGGACAAGGTGTAATAAAGGGAGAGCAGAATCGACTTCAGGGCTCCGTACCCTTCCGCCTCTCCTCCCCGGATTCGGTTTCCGGGAGAAAGGCAGCTGACTGCAAATCCGCAGAGATAAAAGGCCGCGGGAAGAAGTCGTCCGATTTTCATTTTCACCAGATAAACGGCAAAAAGCACAGATACCACCGCAAAGGAGAGCGCACTCAGGTAGTTTCCTCCCCCTGCCAGAAATCCCATGATGCAGGCAAGGACCAGGAACAGGCTCCGGTTTTTGCTTCTGACGCCGCAGACCGAGAGCACATAAAAGGCCAGATACAGAAGGCCCGCCGAAAAGGTGAGCGTATAGTTTCCCGCCCCGCTGTACCAGTAGAAGGCCTCCACACGAAGGCTGCCCTCCGGCATCCGCTGAACCATCAGAAAAAGCGCAAGCACCGTCATGCAGCGGCGGGCATAGCGGTTCATGCCAAGTGCCTTTTCCATCAGCGCATAGAAGAAAACCGTGACGCCGACATGAAGGGCCAGAAGAATGACCGCAGGTGTCAGCGCATACCAGGCTTCCCCAAAGGTGGCCGGGGATACGGTGGTGAACAGACAGGAGGTAAAATAACCGATCCATGTCCGGTAATAGCGCACGGTTTCCGACAGTATTTTGCCGGCCACAGCAAGGAGGGAGCCGGTTGCCTCATAGACAAGCCGCGTTCCAAGTCCCATGGAAAAATCATCCGCCGACGGATAGTCGTATTTCCCGATAACAAGAACCGGAATCAGGGACAAAGCATAAATCACAATCAGAAGGTAAGACAGCCGTCGAAGGTCACAGCTTTTTTCCGGAGACAGGCGCTTTCGCTTCGCAGGAGACATCCCGGGATACGTCCCCGAAGCTTTTATGCAGTTGTTTGGTTTGTTTTTCTTCATGATCCCCATCCAGACCACATTGTTGTAAAAAAGGGCAGGGCCTTTGTGCGGCCTTGCCCTTCCGTATTGCATTGACGTATTACATTAACAATCAGGAGCGAAGCTCGATGTTCAGCTCTTCCAGACCATTCAGAATCTTCTTCATGGTCTTATCCACTTCCTCGGTCTCCAGCGTGCGGTCCTTGTGGCGGAAGGTCAGGCTGTAGGCCATGGACTTGCATCCGGGCTTCACCTGAGCGCCCTCATAGAGATCGAACAGACGATAGGATTCCAGAAGCTTTCCGCCGCGCTGCTCAATGACCTCCTCGATCTCGCCCGCAGAAACCTCCTTCGGGACAACCATGGAAATGTCACGGCTCATTGCAGGGAACTTCGCAATGCCCTCGTAGTGGTGCGCAAAGGATGCTTTCTCCAGAACACTCTTCAGATCAATGCACGCGATGTATACGCGGTCGTTCATGCCGTAGGCCCTGGCAACCGTCGGATGAACCTCTCCCATGTAGCCGATCACGGTGTGAACCGGTGCTCCCTTCGGGCCGCCGTGCGGATTCGAGAGAACAATCAGGGCCTGCCGTCCGGGATGCAGGAAATTCTTCCCGGCATCCGGATCGCACTGGACCTTTTCCGAAACGCCTGCGGTGGCCAGGAAATCCTCCACAACACCCTTTAAGGTGAAGAAGTTTCCTTCTCCGTAGAAGCCAAGCGTCAGCTGCGGTCTCTCATCGGGATAGCCAACAAGCGGAAGCTCCTTCGCAAGATAGATCTTTCCGAGGTCAAACAGCTTCACGTCCTTGTTTCTGCGCGCATAGTTCGTGGACAGCGAGGTCAGAATCGAGCTCACCATCTGCGTGCGCATGATGGAGAAATCCTCTCCCAGAGGATTCGAAATCCGGATGGCCTGACGCTCTGCGTCATCGGCATCCAGACGAAGCGTATCAAATACCTTCGGGCTCTCGAAGGAGAACGTCTCCGATTCGGAATAGCCGTAATCCATGGCAACCGTTCTGGCAAGATCCTGCAGCTTCATCATCGGCTGAAGGCCGCCTACGGTTGCAGAGCTTGCAGGGAGCGTGGACGGAACCTTGTCATAGCCGTCAAAGCGTGCCGCTTCCTCTGCGATGTCGCACATTGCACGAAGATCCTGACGGAAGGACGGGATCACAAGCTCCCCTGCCTGCTCATCATAAACAAGCTCTTCTTTCCGGAAAATATCCAGCATTCTCTCCTTTGTATAGGAGGTGCCAAGGTAAGCGTTGATCTTCTCCGGCTCGAACTTTATCCTGCGAAGAGCCGGCAGCTCCTCATGTACGTCCACATAGCTCTTTGCCACCGTGCCGCAGCCAAGCTCTTCCATCAGCTGGCAGGCACGATTCATTGCTTCCAGTGCATTGTACGGATCCAGTCCCTTTTCAAATATCGCAGATGCCTCAGTGCGGATTCCGATTCTCTTGGAGGCCTTGCGGATGTTGGTTCCGTTGAAGGTTGCCGCCTCGAAAAGAACGGTATGTACGTTCTCCGTGATCATGGAATCCTCGCCGCCCATGATGCCGGCGATGCCGACTGCGCGGTCTGCGTCATTGATCATCAGGACATCGCGGTCAAGCTTCCTCTCCTGTCCGTCCAGCGTCACAAAGGTGTCCCCGTCGTTCGCACGGCGGACAATAATTCTGCCTCCGTGGATGGTATCGAAATCATACGCATGCATCGGCTGGCCGTATTCCATCATGACAAAATTGGTGATATCCACCAGGTTGTTGATGGGGCGGATGCCGAAGTTTGCAAGTCTTCTCTGCATCCAGCGCGGGCTCTCGCCGAGCTTTACGTTCGTGCAGATTGCTGCTACGTAGCGCGTGCAGAGGTCCTTGTCCTCGATCGTGACATCCACGTAATCCGAGGTGTCCTTTGCTCCCTCATGCTTCACCGAAACAACCGGAGGAACAAAGGGCTTGTCAAAGGTTACCGCCGCTTCTCTTGCAATTCCGAGAATGGAATAGCAGTCCACGCGGTTGGAGGTAATCTCATATTCGAAATTCGTATCATGAAGGCCGAGCGCTTCGATCGCATCTGCGCCGAGAGTAAGCTCTGCCTCCTGCTCCTTCGGGAAAACATAAATGCCATTCTCCGGAGCCTCCGGATACATGTCTCCGGTTGCGCCAAGCTCCTCGATTCCGCACATCATGCCGACGCTCGGAAGTCCGCGCATTTTGCCGGCCTTGAT
>HF986566.1:33983-52594 GCA_000431495.1 Firmicutes bacterium CAG:791
GCAGCGGACCGCCGTCATGACCGCCGGCAACCTTTCCGCCGTTTAAGCAGGTCGGAACCAGATCCGAGAGCTTCAGGTTCTGAGCGCCGGTCACGATCTGAATGCAGTTTACGGTCTCTTCTCCGTGTGCAGGAAGGCCGTCATTTTCTTCATTGTAGCCGTTCTCCGCATAGGCAGCCCCGATGTTCACCCTGCAAACCCAGAGGTGATCCGCATCGGGATGCTTCTCCATGGCCTCCACGCGGCCGACAACAATTTTTTCACAGTTGTGATCCAGATTCTTCCAGTTCTCTACCTTCGTTCCCGAAAGAGTCATCCGGTCATAATATTCCTTGTCCGTGCAGTCAAGCTCCGGAACGTAATCCTTAATCCATGAAATCGGTGTATTCATTAGCCATTCTCTCCTTCTTCCGATCAGAATCCATTCTCTGCTCAGAACTGATCAATAAAGCGCTTGTCATTCTCATAAAGAAGGCGCATGTCATCAATTTCATATTTCAGCAGAGCGATACGCTCAAGGCCTACACCGAACGCGAAGCCGGAATATACCTCCGGATCAATGCCGCTCATCTCCAGAACGTGCGGATGTACCATGCCGCAGCCGAGAATCTCAATCCAGCCCTCGTTCTTGCAGAAGCTGCAGCCCTTGCCGCCGCACTTGAAGCAGGAAACGTCCATCTCTGCGGACGGCTCCGTGAACGGGAAGTGATGGGGGCGGAAACGAACCTTGGTGTCCTCGCCGAAGATGGCCTTTGCGAACTCCGCAAGAGTCCCCTTCAGGTCAGCAAACGTAATTCCCTTGTCCAGAACAAGGCCTTCCACCTGATGGAAAACAGGGCTGTGCGTCGCATCTACTTCATCTGCACGGTATACGCGTCCGGGTGCAATCATGCGAACCGGGATATGTCCCTTCTCCATCTCATGAATCTGCGTGCCGGAGGTCTGCGTGCGAAGAAGCATCTCTCCGCCTATGTAAAAGGTATCCTGCTCGTCCTTTGCAGGATGATCTGCCGGAATGTTCAGAGCCTCGAAGTTATAATAATCCTTCTCGATTTCCGGTCCGTCGACCACCTCATAACCCATGCCGATAAAGACCTCTTCGATCTCACGAAGCGCTACGGTGTTGGGATGAAGATGACCTCTCGTCTCCTTCTTCGCAGGAAGGGTCACATCGATCTTCTCTGCCTTCAGGCGCTCTGCAAGGAGCTTTTCTTCGATTTCCTTCTGATGCTGGCTGATGGCCTCCTCGATGCGGACGCGGGTCTCGTTGACCATCTGTCCGACCTTCGGGCGATCCTGTGCCGCAACATCCTTCATTCCCTTCAGAATACCGGTGAGCTGTCCCTTTTTGCCAAGAAAATCAACCTTGATCTGATTGATTTCTTCCGGAGAAAACGCCTTCTCCAGACGTTCATATGCCTCCTGCCGGATCCGTTCCAGATCTTCCTGTATCATATATCGTTCTCCTATCCTTGATCTAACTGTCAAAGTCTTTATACACAGAGTTTATTATACATGTCTGTGCTCTTTTTGCCACTAAAAAATACGCAGCAGCCCTGCCCGCGGCTTTCATAAACCGCTTTGGGCAAAACTGCTGCGCCTGTTCTGTCATTCTGCTCCGGGCAAAGCTGCTGCGCCTGTTCTCTCATCCGACCTCTGCGTATCCGCACTCCAGTCTCCGGACAAAATCGTTCTCCGGAAGCGGCCGGTCGAAGATATATCCCTGCACAACCTCGCACCCGGCATCCTCCAGGTACTTCAGCTGCGACTTCGTCTCAACGCCTTCTACCACCATCTTTTTCTTCAGGAGCTTCATCATCTGAACCATGCTGCAGAACATGACGATGTCCTTCTCCTTCTCCGGATAGTCGATCTCCAGCGGAATGAACGAGCGGTCTATTTTGATGACGTTCATGTCCACCTTTTTGATCAGATTCAAAGAGGAAAAGCCGGTGCCGAAATCATCCATGGAGGTTCCGATTCCGTTCTGCTTCAGACCCTCCACCAGCTGCATCATCTTCTCATAGTCCTGATAGTCCTCGCTCTCCGTAAGCTCGATCTCCAGATAGCTGTGATCCAGCCCGTAACGATCAATCACCGTCACGATCTTCTGAACAAGGTTTTCCTCCTCCATGTGCCTTCGGGAGAAATTCACGGAGATGCACAGAGGTTCTTTCCCACTGTCGATGCGCCTTCGCAGGAACTGGCATGTTTTCTCCAGCACATAGTAGTCAAGCTGGCAGATGCTGCCCTCCTCTTCCAGAATCGGAACAAACGCACCGGGAGAAATCAGCTGCCCCTGATGCAGCCACCGGACAAGTGCCTCCGCTCCGCAGATGGAACGATCCCGAAGCGCCACCTTCGGCTGATAGAAAACCACAAATTCTCCCGCCGAAAGCGCGGGCTTGAACAGGGAAATGATGCTCTGCCGTTTCATCACCTCCTGCTGCACTTCCTCGGAAAAACGTACAACCGAGCCGGCTCCCTTGTGCCTTGCTGCCTGATAGGCAACGCTGCAGATCGCCAGGGCATCCGTCGGCTCCTGAATCTCATCCAGGGAGCCATAGCCGGCAGTCATTCCGAACTGAAACTCCGTCTGCTCTCCCCTGAAAACATAGGTGAGATGAAAATCTCCAAGTGTCTGAAACAGAAACCGAAGCCTTGCGCTGTCTGTTATGAAGACAAAATTATCTCCGCCCAGTCTTGCAATGCAGTCCTCCGGATTCAGAAGACTCTTTACCTTGTTTGCATACTCCCAGAGGACCTTGTCCCCTTCGGAATAAGACAGAAGCTTATTTACATATTTGAAATTGTGGATATTGAGCATCACAACGCTTCGGTTCTTCAGAGCATGCTCCGACAGCTTTTTCTCCACGTATTCCAGAAATGCTTCCGGGGAAGCGACACCCGTACTCATATCGGTTTGAAGTGCCCGCAGCAGGAGTGCCTCCATCTGCATGCGGCTGAAGCGGTGAAAAATCTCCCGCAGGAACAGGAAAAGAGTTTCCTGTTCCTCCTCGGTAAACCTCTTTTCGATTCCCGCAAGAGGCCGGACCGTCTGAACCGCCTGTCCGCCATCTGCAATCGGAATGGTCAGGGAGCAGGGCTCTCCGAGCTTCTCCGCCGGGTCACTTTCATACAAAAGGATGGTTTCCTGCTCTCCTTCCGGCCGCAGCCTGTTCCTGGGCGCCTGTACACAGGCTTCCACCCTTCCAATCGGAATGTATTTCGCAAGAACCGCGATCGCCTTTCCGCAATTGCCCGACACCTCCGCCAATCCGCTTCCCTCAAGATTCAGGTAATCGAAAAAAGTATGAACTTCCTTCCATGGCAATGCGGTCATAGCGGTCCTTTCCGATGCTCCTTTTCCGTTCCGTCTGCAGGCGCCGGCTTTCCATGCGTCTGCAAGCTCAATCGATTTCGATACACAGCCAAGATATCATATCTTTTCCCGGTTCGAAAGGGACTTCTTCCCGGATTTGAAAAAAGATGCGAAATCCGATTGTTTTTATGATTTCACAGGATCAGAAATCTGCTATTTTATAATTTTCCGCACCTTTCCTTTGATGCGCTGCAATGCATTGTCCGTGGACTTCGGATCCTTTCCCAGAATCCCGGCAATCTGAACATAGTCCAGATCTGCAAGATACAAATCCAGCACCTCCCTCTCCAGAGGGCTCAGCACTTTCCGAATATTCTCTCTCAGGAGTCGCCCGCTCTCCTCGGAGATGTAGCACGTCTCCGGATCTGCGTCCTCCGAAGCAAGAAGATCCAGGAGGGTGTTCTTCCCGCCTTGTCCCCAGCCTTCTGCGGACGAAGTCCTGCTCTCACCGTTTGAGAGCTCCGCATCATAGGAAATCGCCGTATTGAGCACCTGATGCTTCTTTCTTCCGGCTCCTTCCACCGCGGTACAGAGCTGTCTTGAAATGCAGAGCGCCGCAAAGGTCGCAAAGGAAGCCTCTTTTTCGGGATCATAATCCCGGAGAGCTTTGAACAGTCCCAGCATTCCCTCCTGAATCAGGTCATCCGAATCTCCGAAATCCGGCAGGCGGAACGCCCTTGCCTTGCTTCGCACAAGGCTCTTATATTTTTCCATAAGAAAATCAGTCGCGGCTGTATCCCCTCCGCGACTGAATTCAATCAGCTGATCATCTGTGCAGTTGTCGTAACAGGAATCCTTCTGCATGCTTCCTTTCCGGCGCATCACATCCCGCTGCATTACATCTCCCGCTGCCGCAGAATCTCGTAGGACAGAACGCCCATGGCAACCGATGCATTCAGGGAGTTGATCTGTCCCTTCTGCGGAATCGATGCAACAATGTCGCACTTTTCCTTCACAAGACGGGAAACGCCGCTTCCCTCATTGCCGATGACAAGACCGATGGCTCCCGCGAGATTCAGTCTGGTCATCGGTGTGCCGCCCATATCGGCGCAGACAAACCAGAGTCCGCGCTCCTTCAGCTCATCAATGGTTGCCGACAGATTCGTGACCTTGACCACCGGAGTGTAATTGATGGCTCCCGCCGACGCTTTGGCAACCGTTGCGGTCAGACCAACGGCCCGATCCTTCGGAATGATCACGCCGTGTGCTCCAACGATATTGGCCGTCCGGATGATGGCACCCAGATTGTGGGGATCTTCAATGTTGTCCAGAAGAATGAAGAAGGGATCCTCATTTCTCTTCTCCGCAAGAGCAAACAGATCCTCGAGCTCGGAGTAGTGATACGCTGCCAGCACGGCAATGACGCCCTGGTGGCTTCCGGTCTCGGACATCTGATCCAGTCTTTCTCTCGAGACATACTTGATCGGCGTTCCGGCCTTGGCAGCCTCCCGTTTAATGGTGTTCACCGATCCATCCTGACAGCCGTCAAGCACATACAGGCGATCCACGGTGCGTCCGCTCCGGAAAGCCTCCGTCACAGCATTCCTTCCTTCGATTCTGCTCTCATTCTCTCCGATGGCAGTGTTGTCATCCAGCTTGTAGTTGAGATAGGACTTGTTCTGTCCCTGTCCTGCTTTGCCGGTTCCTTTTCCTCTTCTGCGGTTCTTCACCGTTCCGTCCGTCTTTTTCTGGCCCTTTTTGATGCCGGCTTCCTTGTCCGCCTGCTGTTTTTCCGCAAATTTACGATTTGATACCTTCCGTTGTTCCATGTCTGCCTTTCTGTGTTATCGCTGCTTCGTTTATCCGATTCCGGCCCGCTCGATTCCCGCCTTTAAAAGCTCCAGAAACCGGGCAGTCTCATCCTTCAGATAGAGATAGCCGCACAATGTCTCCAGTGCTGTTGCCTTCAGGTACTCCTCCAGCGTCGCATTCTTCGCGTGATGATAAGGATTGGCGTTGCGCCCGCGCCGGTAAATTCTTGCCTCCTCCTCTGTGAGGAGCTCCTGGATGGCGTCGCCGATTCGTGCCTGTGCCTGTGCCGACACATACTTTCTCGTGTCATTGTGAAGCTTCTCCGCCTGACGGTTTCCCTTTGAAATAACCATCGTCCGGACAATCAGAGAATATACACCGTCTCCCAGAAATGCCAGAGCAAGCGGTGAATACATTCGGATGTCCGTCTGCTTCTGCGGGAAGCATTCGAGGATTTCCTCTCTCAGGCCTTTTTCCATTTCACACCATCACGGGTATCTTCCAGAACGATTCCCTTTTCCTTCAGCTCATCCCGGATTGCATCCGCTCTGGCAAAATCTCTTGCCTTTCTGGCATCCTGACGCTCCTGAATCATCTTCTCTACCCAGGCTGCCTCTTCACCGGAGGTTTCCTGCGTGCGCTCTGCAATCAGGCCGAGAACACCGCACAGCTCGTTCAGCTCCTTCTTAAGACTCTCCAGGAAGGCTGCGGAGGACTGCTCATTGGATCCGGTATTGATGACCTTTACCAGGTTGAAAACACCTGCAAGTGCATCTGCCGTATTGAAGTCGTCATCCATGGCAGCTTCAAACTCGCCGCGGCACTTTTCCGCCTCCTGCAGGACCTTCGTCTCCTCTTCCGAAACCGCCTTTGCCGTCCCGGCTTCGGCCTTTTGGGCCCCTGCGAGCCGGAAATTCAGGTTCTCCATGCAGGTCACGATTCTCTCATAGGAGGCCTTTGCGGACTCCATCAGCTCTGCAGAGAAGTTCAGAGGGCTCCGGTAGTGTGCGCTCAGCATCAGATAGCGCAGAACCTGCGGATCATACTGCTCATCGATGTCCCGGACCGTCTTGAAGTTTCCGAGAGACTTCGACATCTTATGGTTGTCAATGTTCAGGAATGCATTGTGCATCCAGTAATGAACAAAGGTCTTTCCGTTGGCACATTCCGACTGCGCGATCTCATTCTCATGGTGAGGGAAAATCAGATCCTCTCCGCCGGCATGAATGTCGATGGTCTCGCCAAGATATTTTCTCGACATCACCGAGCACTCAATGTGCCAGCCGGGACGGCCATCGCACCATGGAGACTTCCAGTAGGGCTCTCCGTCCTTTTTCGGCTTCCAGAGAACGAAATCCAGAGGATCCCTCTTCTGGTCCTCTCCCGACACGGCAATCCCGCGCATGTTGAACTGAAGATCGTCCAGATTCTTGTGAGAAAGCTTGCCGTAGTCCGGATCCTGACGAACCGAGAAGTACACGGTTCCGTCACTCACGACATAAGCAAAGCCCTTGTCAATCAGGCTCTGAATCATGTCAATCATTCCGTCAATTTCCTGCGTCGCCTGCGGATGCGTGGTCGCGGGCTTCACATTCAGGTCTGCCATATCCTTCCGGCACTCCCTGATATAGCGCTCGGAGATCACCGAGGAATCGACGCCCTCTTCGTTTGCTTTCTTAATGATCTTGTCATCCACATCGGTAAAATTGGAGACGTAGTTGACCTGATATCCTTTGTATTCAAAATACCGGCGAACCGTATCAAATACGATCATCGGTCTCGCATTTCCGATGTGAATCAGATTGTAAACGGTAGGTCCGCAGACATACATGCTGACCTTTCCCTCTTCAATCGGCTTGAATTCCTCGAGCCGTTTGGATTCGGTGTTGTAAATTTCAATCCCCATGGCAATTCCTCTCCGGACTCCGGAAAAGCGGTCTGATGCCGCCGTTCCCGTCCCGCATTTATGATTTCGCGCGAAGCTCCCGCAGCTCCTCCCGGCACTCCAGAAGCTCCTTCTGAAGACAATCCCGCTGCGCGGCAAGCTTTCTGCGCTCTGCCTTTTCCTCGCGCAGCTCATTCTCGATTTCGATCAGCCGGTTCGCCAGCGCCGTCTGCCCGCGGTTAAGGCATTCAATATCTGTACGAACCGGATCCGGAAAGTGAATCTGATCCAGAGCGCTGCAGCCATCGAGCGCAGTGCCCTTGTGGAACATCTTCACGATTCTTCCGGGAATGCCGACCACCGTACAGTTTGCAGGAACCTCCTGCAGAACCACGCTTCCTGCCGCAATCCGGCAGTTGTCGCCGATCTTGAAGGAGCCAAGAACCTTGGCGCCTGCTCCGACCAGTACGTTGTTGCCGAGCGTCGGATGACGTTTCCCCTGTTCCTTTCCTGTGCCGCCGAGCGTTACGCCCTGGTAAAGCGTACAATTATCGCCGATGATGGTTGTCTCACCGATGACGACCCCGGTCCCGTGATCGATAAAGAGTCCCTTTCCGATCTCAGCACCCGGGTGAATTTCAATTCTGGTCTTTCTGGCGCTTCTCTGTGAAATCCATCGTGCGCGGAAATAATGCCCCTTCTGATACTGCCTGTGTGCTCTCCGGTACGAGAGTATCGCCCAGAAGCTCGGATAAAGCAGAACCTCCCAGACGCTGTGAAGCGCAGGGTCCCGGTCCTGTATGATTGCAATTTCTTCTCTGACTGTCTGAATGATCCCCATCCGTTTTGTCCTTACTCCGCTGCCTCGTGCATCGGGCAGCCGCTGCATCCGCCGGTGGGGGCGTCCAGATTCAGTGCAACCTGCTGCGAGACCAGGTCTCTCGGGGAGGTCAGAAGGCACACCGCCTGCGAAGAGATTCCCTCTCCTCTTCCGGTGAAGCCAAGATGCTCCTCTGTTGTTGCCTTGACACTGACCTGATCCTGCTCAAGCCCCAGTGCGCCTGCGATGTTCTCCCGCATCCGGTCAATGTGCGGCCGCATCTTCGGCGCCTGTGCAATGATCGTCGCATCAATGTTCTCGATGAGAAATCCGTGTTCAGAAAGGATTTCTCCCACGCGCTTTGTCAGCTTCAGAGAATCGGCACCTTCCCATTCCGGATCCGTATCCGGGAACCACTTGCCGATGTCTCCGAGCGCCGCCGCGCCCAAAAGTGCGTCCATAATGGCATGCAGCAGAACATCCGCATCGGAATGTCCGAGAAGCCCTTTTTCGTAAGGGATTTCCACTCCTCCGATGATGCATTTTCTTCCTTCTGTCAGCTTATGAACGTCGTATCCGGTTCCTACCCGCATGGTCACTCCTTTTCATGTCGGTACTGGTGACTGTTCATGATGACATCAATGATGGAACAGACGAAGGCCGGTGAAGCACATCACCATATCATGACTGTCTGCAGCCAGAATGACATTGTCATCGCGAACTGAGCCGCCGGGCTCTGCCACATATTTTACCCCGCTCTTGAAGGCGCGCTCGATGTTATCACCGAACGGGAAGAACGCATCGGATCCAAGGACCACATCCGTGTTCTTTGAAAGCCATTCCTTCTTCTCTTCGCGGGTAAAGACAGAGGGCTTTTCGGTAAATACCTGCTGCCATCTTCCCTCTGCAAGAAGATCCTCGTATTCGTCTCCGATATAAAGATCAATCGCATTGTCCTTGTCCACCCGCTTGACATCCTCGCGGAAGGGAAGGTTTAAAACCTTCGGAGACTGGCGAAGCCACCAGTTGTCCGCCTTCTGCCCTGCAAGTCTTGTGCAGTGGATGCGGGACTGCTGTCCTGCTCCGATGCCGATCGCCTGGCCGCCTTTGACATAGCAGACTGAATTCGACTGCGTATACTTCAGTGTGATCATGGCAATTGCCATGTCATCCTTCGCCCAGTCCGGAAGCTCATGATTCTTCGTCACGATGTTCTCAAACATGGAAGCATCGATCACGACATTGTTTCTTCCCTGTTCGAAGGTCACACCGAAGACCTGCTTATGCTCCACAGGAGCCGGAACATAGTCCGGATCCATCTGAAGGATGCAGTAATTGCCCTTCTTCTTCGTCTTCAGAATCTCCAGTGCCTCGTCATCATAGCCGGGTGCAATGACGCCGTCCGATACCTCACGCTGAATCAGCTTCGCCGTGCAGGCATCACACTTGTCGGAAAGGGAGATGAAATCGCCAAAGGAGCTCATGCGATCCGCACCTCTTGCTCTTGCATATGCACTTGCAAGGGGAGTCAGCTCCCCCATGTCTGCCACCCAGTAGATCTTTGCTTCAATCTCCGAAAGCGGAAGGCCGATGGCTGCTCCCGCGGGAGATACGTGCTTAAACGAGGTCGCTGCCGGCTTTCCGGTCGCGCGCTTTAATTCCGAAACAAGCTGCCAGCCATTCAGGGCATCCAGAAGGTTGATGTAGCCGGGCCGTCCGCAGAGCACCGTAATCGGCAGGTCTCCGCCGTTCTCCATAAATACTCTTGCAGGCTTCTGGTTGGGGTTGCATCCGTACTTCAGTTCCATCGAATTCATAACAGGCCTCCTCTGACCGCAAAACACTCAAATGTTCTTGTTGATGATTCTGGTCTCCGTCTCTCCGCCTGCAAGATCAATGAAGCGGGTAAACAGAGAAACCTTGTTGTCTTCATTCAATGCTGCCCAGATCCGGTTGGTAAAGCTGTCAATTCCCGCTGTAAAATCCTCATCAAAATCACAGGATACCGGCTCTCCTCCAAAGGAAGGAAGGGGATCTGCATCATTCTCATAGGTAGAAATAAACCGGCCCTTTCCCGCCTTGGGTGCCTCGTAGGCAAAGGTATAGCGAAGCGTGGTTTCCGGATCGCCGTCATCGGTTTTCAGAATGGACATCGCATAGTTATAACAGCCATCCTCAATATGAAGAACCGCGGAAATGCGGGGCGTGTAATTCGGGCCATCCGGCTCAAACTCGCGGCATCTTAAGGACTGCTCAAAGGTCATCTGATGGTCCAGACCATCATAAATGGTATCGGTCTGATCGCCGTTCGTAACAATTGTCTTATTGCCGAGCACGCGGACCGGAGCATAGATGATAAGACTCGGATCCTTCATCTTCGCCGGATCAAAGGCCTGGGTGCGGATGCCGTCCCCATCGGTAACGAACACGCGGTTTCTGCTGTTCTCGCTCCGGCCCATGATGAAATACGCAATGACAGCCTTACTGCCGTCACAGGAGCGTCCCACCAGAATTCCGCGTCCCGGATAGCTTCTTTCCTTCAGTCTTTCTTCCAGATTTGCCATGTTCTCTGTCCTCCCTGATGAATGCTGATAAACCTGTTCTACAGTTTAGCCCCTCCGGGGCTTTGCCGCAACTACTTCTCCGCCATCCTCTTCAGCTCCGGCAGAACCGTAAGCAGCATCGTTACAAAGCATGCCATGCCTCCGATCAGATTGGAAATCGGCTCTGCGATAAACACGCCGTCCGTTCCAAGGCCTGCCGCCGCAGGAAGAAGAAAGGTCAGCGGAGCCACCAGGATCACCTTCCGGAACAAGGAGAAAAAGATGGCATTCCCCTTCTTGTTCAGTGCCTTGAACACCGTCTGTCCACTGTACTGAAAGGACTGGAAGACGAAGGCACAGAAATACAGATGCAGTGCCCTGGAGGCCCCCTCTGAAATGGCAGCATCCTCGCTGAAGATCCGGACAAAAATCTGCGGCACCGCCATGACAAGTGCCCACACCACAACCGTATACGGAAGTGCCAGTGCCATCATCACACGGATGGCTTTCCGGACATTCTGCGGCCTTCCGGCGCCGTAATTATAGCTGATGGAAGGGGAAGCTCCGTCCGTAATCGCCATCACCGGCACATCCAGAATTGAGCGAACGGAGGATACGATTGTCATAATGGATACGAAGACCGCGCCTCCGTACTGCATCAGCACACTGTTGCACACAATCTGCACCAGAGAGTTGGTCACCTGCATGATAAAGGGTGCAAGCCCAAGGCTCATGATGGCACCTGCATAGGGAAAGCGCCAGGCAAAGCAGACCGGCAGCTCGTTTCTTTTCCCGAAAAGGAAGGTAAGGACAAACAGAAAAGACAGCAGCTGTGACAGCACGGTTGCGATTGCCGCTCCGCTGACGCCCAGCTTCAGGCCAAAGATAAACAGGGGATCCAGAATCAGGTTGGAGGCGGCTCCGATCGTCACGGAGATCATACCAACCACCGGAAAGCCCTGTGCGTTGATGTACGCATTCATGCCGGTGGACACCATGATAAAGATGGTTCCGACAAGATAAATCCGGAGATAAGGAAGCGCCAGAGACAACTCTTCCGTCGTCGCACCAAACAGCAGAAGAATCCGATCCCCCAGCAATTCTCCAACGAGAAGGATCCCCGCTCCGACAAGAACCAGAAGGCGAAGCGCCGTGTTCTGGATGTCGATTGCCTTTTCCCGGTTTCCCTGTCCGAGGGCCATTGAGAACAGCGGCGCTCCTCCGAGGCCGAACATATTCGTAAAGCCTGTCACCAGAATGATGACAGGGAAACACAGGCCCACAGCTCCGAGTGCCTCGGTTCCGGCCCCCGGGATTCGTCCGATGTATACACGGTCCACAATGCTGTACAAAAGATTCAGCACCTGTGCCACCAGCATCGGGAAGGCGGTCTGCAGTATGTTGTGCGTGATGGTTCCGTGGTCAAAGTCTACTTTTTTCATATTTTTCAATCATAACACAAAGATCCCGTCCTGACAGCTTTTGTCAGGACGGGATTCTTCGCCGTTTTCATGTCAGCTCTGCACACCTGGTGCACAGCTGCCGTTTCATACGCAGTATGTCGATTATTTGCCGAGCTGGCAGTCGTTGTTGCCGGAATCGGTTGTGAACATCTCGAGCATGTTGATCGGATCGTCGTAGTCTGCAAGCCATCCCTCACGAGCTACGTCGAAGTTGCCCTGCTTACGATCGTTCAGGAAGGTCTGCCAGTCTTCACTGGTGATCTCCATGTTAACACCGATCACAGCCAGATCCTGCTGGATTGCCTGTGCAATTGCCTGGTGGTTGGTGCCATCGTTGGTCAGGTAGTTGATGTTGATCGGAGTCTCCTCAGACAGAGTGTTGTCATCGTTGAACTTGAAGCCTGCCTGCTTCAGAAGAGCAACTGCGCCTTCCACGTCAACATCAGTGGGATAATATCCAAGATCATCTGCATAAGGGAAGGTGTAAGCATCGTCGTTCTCCTTGAAGAATCCGCCGTTGCCATCGCTCATTCCTTCCGGAATGTAGGAGGTTGCTACCTTCTGCTCCGTCTGTCCGATGGTGTCAATGATGTACTGGCGATCGATCAGCATCGACAGAGCGCGGCGCTCCAGAGCTGCCTCGGTTGCAGTCTTGCCTTCGAACATCTTGGAGTTTACGTTGAATGCTACATAGTAGCATCCCATGTTCGGGATGATGTGGAAATCATCGCCGTCCTTCAGGTTCTGAATTTCATTGGTAGGAACGGTATCGATGTAGTCTACGTCGCCTGCCTGATATGCTGCAAGGATTGCAGTATCATCAGCAGAAAGCATGAAGTCAAGCTCGTCTACGGATACATTGTCTGCATCGTAGTAGTTCGGGTTCTTGACATAAACCATGGACTCGTTGTGCTTCCACTCCTTCAGAGTGAATGCGCCGTTGGAAACAAAGCCAGCCTCAGAAGCCCAGGAGCCAGGGTTGGTCTCCCAGTCTGCAGCAGCCTCTACGCTTGCCTGCGGAACCGGCATGAATACCGGGAATGCCAGCAGAGTCATGATGTACGGGCAGGGAGCAGCCAGAGTGAACTGAACGGTGTTCTCATCCGGAGCAGAGATTGCAAGCTGCGGGTCAGAGCCATCGCCATATCCCTCGATTACGGCGAACAGATAAGAATAGTCGGAAGCCGTATTCGGATCTGCTGCTCTGTTCCAGGAGTAGATGATATCGTTTGCGTTCAGAGTGGAGCCGTCAGACCACTTCAGATCCTTCTTCATGTGGATGGTATAGGTCAGACCGTCCTCAGAGATTTCCGGATCACCGTCTGCCAGAGCGGGAACAACCTTACTCGGGTCATCCTTGTCGTTGGTGTAAAGACCTACGAAGGAGTTTGCTGCGAGGCACGCACCGTCAACCGTGGAGTTCAGAGCGGGATCCAGATGATCCGGCTCAGAAGCCAGGTTCAGCTTCATAACGTCAGCATTCTCGCCGTTCTTCTTCGCATACATGAAGAACTTGGTTCCGAATACGGAAGCGAAATCACCGGTCCACTCGGTCTTCTCCATGTACAGATCGTTGTAATAGTACAGGGGAAGCACTGCGCCGGTAGCCATCAGCATATCCTCTGCCTGATGCATCTTCGCCTCACGATCTGCAAGATCGGTGTCCTTACGGATCTCATCGATCAGGCTGTCATAGGCATCCCACTTCGGTGCATAGGAATTGACATCGCCGTCTTCAAACTCCATGAAGGCAGGATCGTCCACATCCTCTGCATCTGCAGAAGCGTCAGCGGTATCCGCAGAAGCATCTGCGGAAGTATCTGCAGCGGCATCCGTTGTTGCGGAAGCTGTCGGAGCAGTAGCTGCACTGCCGCAGCCGCCGAGAAGGCTTGCAGCGGTTACGCCTGCAAGTACGAGGGCTAAAACTCTCTTTTTCATAATTCCTCCTTGAATCCCGGATGATACAGTCATTGGCTGACCATCCATTTTATAATGACCTCCTCCGACAAATGCCGGAGGATTGAAAACAGATCCGAAGGATCTGAAATCAACAAATTTTGCGTCCATAATAATGACCGTCTGTCAGATTGTCAATACTATTTCACCCAGCAGGCCACCATGTGACCATTCCCGCGGTCCGTAAGGCCGGGGCATTCCTTTGCGCACTTCTCCGTTGCGAAACGGCAGCGCGTGCGGAACGGGCATCCGCTCGGCATATGCAGGGGAGACGGAATGTCACCCTCGAGAACGATTCGCTTCGATTCTCTTGCCGTCTTCGGATCCGGAACCGGAACCGCTGACAGAAGGGACAGCGTGTACGGGTGAATCGGGTGCTCATTCAGCTCGTCGGCATCGGCAATCTCCACGATACGGCCCAGATACATGACCGCAATTCTCTTCGAAATGTGATGAACCACAAGAAGATCGTGTGCGATGAACAGATATGCAACGCCAAGCTTCTCCTGAAGCTCCTCGAACATATTGATGACCTGCGCCTGAATGGAAACATCCAGTGCGGAAACCGGCTCATCGCAGACGATGAACTTCGGATCCACGGCAAGTGCTCTTGCAATTCCGATTCTCTGTCTCTGTCCGCCGGAGAACTCGTGTGCGTAACGGGTTGCATGCTCCGCATTCAGTCCGACAAGCTCCATCAGATGCATGATCTTGTCATGACGCTCCCCTTTGGAGGTGTAGAGCTTGTGAATGTCCAGAGGCTCTCCGATGATGTCCTCCACTATCATGCGGGGGTTCAGTGAAGAATACGGATCCTGGAATACCATCTGCATTTCCTTGCGCAGGGAATGGATATTCTTGTCCGTCACCAGTTCTCCGTCAAAATAGAACTCGCCGCCCGTCGGCTTGTACAGATGAAGCAGGGTGCGGCCGACGGTTGTCTTTCCGCAGCCGGACTCACCAACCAGTCCGAGTGTCTCACCGGGTTTGATATTAAAGGAAACACCGTCCACGGCCTTCAGCGGAACCGTCTGGAAAAAGCCGGTCTTAACCGGGAAGTACTCCTTCAGATCCTTGACCTCGACGAGGTATTCGCTTTTCTTTTTCTCTTCAGCCATTATGCCTCTCCCTTCCCTGCGGTCTTCTCTTCCTCATAGGCCTTCTTCACATTAAGCCAGCACGCTGCGTAATGACCATCCGGCATCTGCAGCTCCTCCGGCTCCTGATCCAGACAGACCTTCAGTGCGTTCTCACAGCGAGGGCAGAATGCGCAGCCCTTCGGCATCGCCAGCATGTTGATCGGGCTTCCGCCGATGGGAATCAGCTTCTCCTTCATATTGTCCACATTCGGAATGGAACGAAGCAGTCCTTTGGTATATTCATGGCAGGGATGATAGAAAATATCATCCGCCGTTCCTCTTTCGCAGACGCGTCCGCCGTACATGACAATGATCTCATCGCACATGGAGGCAATGACGCCCAGATCATGAGTGACCAGAATGATCGCCATACCCAGCTTCTTCTGAAGATCCTTCATCAGCTCCAGAATCTGAGCCTGAATGGTTACGTCCAGAGCCGTCGTCGGCTCATCTGCGATCAGAATATCCGGCTCGCAGGCAAGTGCCATGGCGATCATAACACGCTGACGCATACCGCCGGAGAGCTCAAACGGATACTGCTTGATCCGGCTTTCCGGCTCATTGACGCCTACCATCTCGAGCAGCTCAATCGCACGGCGGTTTGCTGCGGATCTGGTCTTGTACTGCGTGTGAAGACGAAGTGCCTCACGAAGCTGCCATCCAACCGTAAAGGTCGGATTCAGCGAAGTCATGGGATCCTGGAAAATGATGGAACACTTTTCTCCGCGGAATTCGTCCATCTGCTTCTTGTTGTAATTCAGGATATTCTCGCCGTTGAAGAGGATCTCTCCCTTTACAACCTTTCCGGTAGAAGCAAGAATCTGCATGATGGAATAGGCAGTAACGGATTTTCCGGAGCCTGACTCTCCTACCACGCCGAGGATCTTTCCTCTTCCGAGATTAAAGCTAACGCCGTTGACAGCCTGAACCTCTCCGGAATCCGTAAAGAAGGACGTGTGCAGGTCTTTGACCTCCAGAACATTTTCCTCTGCTCCGGCAACCCCGCTGTCCGGGGTTTCATTGATATTGGTAATTACTTTCTCTTCTGACATTGCCGGCTCCTCCTCAGTTCTTCAGCTTCGGGTCAAAGGCATCACGCATGGCATCACCCAGCAGGTTGAAGGACAGTACAATCAGAATGATTGCAACTGCCGGGAATACGAGCTTCAGCGGATAGGACTGCATTCCCGACCGGGCTGCATTGGCCAGTGAGCCAAGGGACGGCATCGGAAGAGAAACACCAAGTCCCAGGAAGGACAGGTATGACTCTGTGAAAATCGCGGCCGGAATTTCCTGCGCCGCCATAATGATGATGACGGACAGACAGTTCGGCAGGATGTGCTTCCGGATGATGCGTCCGGAACTTGCGCCCATCGCTTTTGCGGCAAGCACGTATTCGTTCTGCTTGATGGTCAGAATCTGACCGCGCACAAGACGCGCCATGCCGACCCAGTACAGAAGACCGAATACAATGAACATGGATACCATGTTGGTGCCAAGCTTTCCGATGACGGGAATACTGGAGAAATCCATTGTTTCCTTGAATACAACTGACAGCAGAATGATGATCAGAAGATCCGGAAGCGAATAAATAATATCGACAATCCGCATCATGATCAGATCGACCTTGCCTCCCGCATATCCGGATATCGCTCCGTATATGGTACCGATCACCGTTACCATCACAGCCGCAAAGATACCAACCATAAAGGAGACTCTGGTTCCGTATACCACACGGATGAAATAATCACGGCAAAGCTCATCGGTTCCCAGAATGTGAGGGAACACCTTGACGTTATACTTCTCCATGTACGCCTTCTCCATATCGGAGTATTCAAACGGTGCAAGGTTTGCTGCTCTCTTGTCGCGAACACCCTCCACACTGATGATTTCCTCATAGCTGTAAGGAACGATCACCGGTGCAAAGATCATGATCAGTATAACCAGAAGCAGAACAACAATGGAGAACATTGCCAGCGGATTACGTCTGAGACGCCGCATGCCGTCCTTAAAGAAGGTTGTGGACTCCGCCATGACATCCTGCTGCTTCTTCTCTTCTGCGGATGCCTTTTCAAATTTAGCCGGATCAAGCTGGAGGCTGAGCAGCCTTTTCTTCGGTGTGGGAATATCGTAATTCTGTGCCATCTCGTTCCTCCCTCCTTTAATCCAGTGTGATTCTCGGATCAACCAGCTTGTACACAAGGTCGCTGATCAGATTCATGAGAATCATGATGAATGCAAGGAAAATTGTGGTACCCATAATCATCGGATAATCGCGGTTGGTAATCGAATCCACGAATTTGGAGCCAAGTCCTCCGATGGTAAAGATCTTCTCTACAACAAGAGATCCGGTCAGGATGCTGGCGATCAGGGGTCCGACATAGGTGATAACCGGAATCAGGGCATTCCGCAGGGAGTGAACAAAGATCACCTTCCACGGATGCACACCCTTTGCCCTTGCAGTACGCACATAGTCCTGCCCGAGCACATCCAGCATGCTGGTTTTCGTAAGACGCGTGATATACGCCATCGGAGACAGGGAAAGTGCAATGACCGGAAGTACATAGTTCGGATTGCTGGTACTCCAGACCGGAACCCATCCAAGCTGGATGCAGAACACAAGGAGCAGAAACGATGCCGCAACAAAGCTCGGCATTGCGGTAAACAGCGTAACAAAGAAAATGATGATGTGATCCGGCCACTTATTGCGATTCAGTGCCGCAACACAGCCAAGCACGATGCCGCAGATGAGTGCCACAAGGACAGCCATCAGACCAAGCTTCGCAGAAACGCGGAACGACTCGAAAATCGTCTGGGAAATACTGCGTCCCGTCTTCAGAGATATACCAAAATCTCCGTGAAAAAGATTCTTCATATAATTTGCGAACTGCACCTCTACGGGTTTGTCCAGACCATAACGGGCGTTCAATGCCTGCATGACTGCCTCAGACTTCGCCTTCTCACCGTTGAACGGTCCGCCGGGGATCGCATTCATTGTGAAAAAGGTAATGAAGCAGATGAGGAACATCGTAACAACCGCCAGCAGCACACGTTTTACAACATACTTAGCCAACTTTCTTTCCTCTCTTCCATAAAAAAATATTGCTCGCTATCCAATGGCATCTGTCCCCCGGCCCCCTTTATTGCCGGCTGCAAACAGATACAATAAAACACAATGGCGCCGCTGTTCCCTGCGCCATTGCGCTCATAGCTCTGCTGAAAAGACATCTGTCTTTATGTGAAAGACAAAAGGTATTGTAACGGCTCTTCCGCTTTATGTCAATAAAGGGATGACGTATCGCAGTCTTTCGCTCCGTCTTTCACCCAGTCTCTCGTGATCTGCAGAAAGTCATCCGGAATTGCCGAAGAGATGGATAACTTCTCTCCGGAGAATGGTTGTCTGCATTCCACGGACACCGCATGGAGAAGTGCTCTCTTACTCCCTTCTCCGGTTCCTTCCGGCATGGATTTTACATGCTGACAGACGCCCTCATCCTTATATATTCCCTGCTGCCGCGGAAAATCCTCCTGCTGCGCCGACCTTCCGTAGAGTGTATCTCCGCACAGGGGATGTCCGATCCCCGCCATATGCACACGGATCTGATGCGTTCTTCCGGTTTCGATCTGAAATCTCACAAGAGATTTCCCATCGCTTTCCGCAAGAACCCTGT
>HF986567.1:0-2457 GCA_000431495.1 Firmicutes bacterium CAG:791
TTCGTGTCCAAAATTTGTTGACTACTGCAAATTCATCCCTGCAGATAAAAATTTTCTCTCAGGGATTATTCTTCCCTGCTAAATTCATCCCTGCCGGCAAAAATTCTCTCTTAGGGATGATTCTTCCCTCCTTATTTGGGGGCAATCCTAAAGAATGCCTGAAGAATGTGGGAAATCGACTTGACTTGACCGGATTGGATTCCTATAATAGATAAGCGTGTGACGGCGATAGTATGCCCTGACGGCAGATGTACAGCTTCGATCTGAGTTCAGGTTTATAAGAGCGGAAACGTCCAGTTGGAAACATCCGAGTGGAAATATCCGAACGGAAGCGAATGGAAGCATCTGAACGGAGAAATCCGAGCAGGAGCGTCCGAACGGAAGGGCTAGCAGACTCCCCGGTTTTGCGAAAACTACCAGACGCCGGTGCGAATCACACAGATGGATACAAATGTTAATGAACAATTGGAGGCATTTCTATGAAGACCTACGTACCGAGCGCTAATGCCATTGAGAAGAAATGGTATGTTGTTGACGCTACTGATAAGACTCTTGGCCGCCTTGCATCGGAAGTTGCAACTGTCCTTCGCGGCAAGAATAAGCCTATTTATACTCCTTTCCTCGACTGCGGTGATTATGTCATCATCGTAAACGTAGAGAAGGTTAAGGTTACCGGAAAGAAGATGGAGCAGAAGATCTACTTCCGTCATTCCAAATATGTTGGCGGCTCTACCTACACAACTCTTCGCGAGATGATGGAGAAGAAGCCTGCAGCAGTTGTTGAGCACGCCGTTCGCGGCATGCTTCCCAGCGGAAAGCTCGGCGATCAGATGTACACGAAGCTTCATGTATACGTTGGACCTGATCACGACCACGCTGCTCAGAAACCCGAAGTTCTGGATATCTGATAGAGGAGGATAATACAATGGCTAAAGCAGCAGTTTACTATGGCACCGGCAGAAGAAAATCTTCTGTAGCCAGAGTTTTCATTACACCCGGAAAGGGCGAGATCACTGTTAACAAGAGAACCCTGGATGAGTACTTCGGACTTGAGACTCTGAAGACCATCGCAAAGCAGCCCCTTGTAGCTACCGGCACGGCTGATCAGTATGACATCATGATCACCGTAAAGGGCGGCGGCACCACCGGCCAGGCTGGCGCAATCCGTCAGGGCATCGCAAGAGCACTGCTTGAGGCAGACGCAGATTTCCGTCCTGTTCTGAAGAAGGCTGGATATCTTACTCGTGATCCTCGTATGAAGGAGAGAAAGAAATACGGTCTCAAGGCAGCTCGTCGCGCACCTCAGTTCTCAAAGAGATAATTTCAGTTCAGCAAGAGATCATCGCTGCGACTTATATTGTTATCTTTATCCCGGAAGCATTTTTGCTTCCGGGATTTTTTGGTGCGCCCGGAGGGGCACGTTTCCGGAGAGGCTCGTTTCCGGAGGGATGGTTTGCAGGGATGCATTTGCTTGGTCGAAATCATCCCTGCGGAAGAAAAAAGCAAGCTGGGGATGAATCCGGCTGAAAGAAATCATCCTTGTGGAGAAAAAGAGCAGGCTGGGGATGAATCTGGCCGATAGAAATCATCCTTGTGGAGGAAAAGAGCAAGCTGGGGATGCAAACGAGCGGTAGAGATCATCCCTGCGGAAGAAAAGAGCAGGTTGGGGATGAATCCGGGCGGTCGAAATAATCCCTGCGGAAGAAAAAAGCAAGTTGGGGATGAATCCGGCCGAAAGAAATCATCCTTGTGGAGAAAAAGAGCAAGCTTGGGATGAATCCGGGCGGTCGAAATAATCCCTGCGGAAGAAAAGAGCAGGCTGGGGATGAATCTGGGCGGTCGAAATAATCCCTGTGGAAGAAAAAAGTAAGCTTGGGATGAATCCGGGCGGAAGAAATAATCCCTGCGGAAGAAAAGAGCAGGCTGGGGATGAATCCGGGCGGAAGAAATCATCCCTGCAGCGCAAAAGAGCAAGATAAAGATGCAATAGCTCGCGGAAAAGCCCGGCATGACTTGAAAAATCCCAGGAAAAGACCTGATAAAGCAGCGCTTGCAAAAACGATACTTGCATAAGAAAAAGAAACAGGACATAATATGACCGGAAAGACCAAACGGTCATAAATGAAGGAACGAAATCTTGGCTTTTACGGAGTATGAAACGGAACAGCTTCGCAAGGCGCTGCTGAAGGAAACAAGGCGGTGTGCAGTCACGCTGGGAATGAAGAAAACCTCTGTGGACCAGCTGACGAAGGCAGTTGGCATAGCAAAGGGTTCATTTTACAAATTCTATGAATCCAAGGAATTGTTATTCTTTGCGGTTTTGGAGGGGATCCATTCCGAGCTGTATGGAGTGGCAGATGAGGTTCTGCGCGAAAATTGTATGCAGGTACGCCAAATGCAGAGGCTTCCAATGCTGGCACGTGAATAGAATGATAGGAATTAGAAGAGAGAACCGCA
>HF986567.1:2508-4888 GCA_000431495.1 Firmicutes bacterium CAG:791
CTTTTCTCAGGTTCGGAGGTTAGCGAAATCTAACCTTTTCGCGAATAACAGGTAAAGAAGTAAAGGGAAATACAGCAAAGTTAAGGGAAAAGCAGAGATAAGGGAAACGCCGCAAAGTAAAGGGGCAAAATAGAAAAACAGAAGGTATGAAAATGGAACGAAAAGAGGTGATTCACAGTGCTTATCGACTGACCGGAGAAAACAGCTTTTATGACGGCATGATCACTTGCTCCACGCTGAGTGGGAAAGCAGTATGCCGCCTGGTATGGGATATGAATCGGGAGGAATGCGATGCCTATCTGGAAAAGGCAAATCGGCTGGTTCTGAAAAATGTGACCTTCCAGCAGGGCGATGTGGGGGCGCTCCCCTATGAGACCGGTACCTTTGATATTGTTTTGTCGCTGAACGGCTTTCATGCTTTTCCGGACAAGGAATCCGCCTATCGGGAGATTTTCCGGGTGCTGAAGCCAGGCGGAACTTTCTGCGGATGCTTTTATGTGAAAGGAGAGCATAAGCGGACGGACTGGTTCTGCCGGCATGTTTATGAAAAGACGGGATTTTTTACGCCACCCTACGAGACGGCCGCCAGCCTGAAAAATCGGCTGGAGAGAATGTACGCAGGCGTAACATTCGGAACGGAGAAGGGCATTGCGTGGTTCGTCTGCAAAGGAGGCAGGTGTGAAATATAAAATTGAGAAAAATACGGTACAGGAAACCCTGATCCTTCCGCTTTATTCCCGGAAGCTGTGCTCAGAGCTGTACCCGAGCCTTTATCATGACGAAACATCCGTCCGCCTGATCGACCAGATCGACTACGACTTTTCAGAAGCGGAGAAGAAGTCTCAAGGGCTGATGCAGCGGTTCGGTGCGCTGGAGGTTGCCATGCAACCTGAATGACACGGCGTGGTTTGGCGAAATTGATGCATCGGGCGGCGCGGTGTTTTTTGCCCCCGGCGTGTTCTACTCCGATTTTATGACATTGATGAAAGACAACGAAAACCTGCAGTAAGGCACAACCTCTTACAATCGAAAGGAAGTGATGAAATGGAGGCTATTTCAGGAATACTGATTCCTTTTCTCGGCACAACATTCGGTGCGGCCTGCGTATTCTTTATGAAAAAGTCGCTTGGTGATTTGATGCAGCGTTCACTTGCCGGCTTTGCTGCCGGAGTGATGGTGGCGGCTTCGATCTGGAGCCTGCTGATTCCTGCGATAGAGCAATCTGAGAATATGGGGAAGCTCTCATTTCTTCCTGCCTTTATCGGTTTTTGGGGCGGCATACTGTTTTTGCTTGCGCTTGACCACCTGATTCCGCACCTGCATGTTGGCAGCAATCAGGCCGAAGGGCCGAAAACCAGGCTCGGCCGCACAACGATGATGGTGTTAGCGGTCACACTGCACAACATTCCGGAAGGAATGGCAGTCGGCGTGATGTATGCCGGCTTTTTGGCGGGCAATATGCGGATCACTGCGGCAAGCGCATTTGCGCTGTCCCTTGGCATCGCCATTCAGAATTTTCCCGAGGGCGCGATCATTTCCATGCCCCTCCGGGCGGAGGGGGAAAGCAAAGGCAAAGCGTTTCTCAGCGGTGTGCTTTCCGGCACGGTGGAGCCCATCGGCGCGGTGCTGACGATTATTGCAGCGCAGTTCATTATCCCTGCACTGCCGTATCTTCTGAGCTTCGCCGCCGGTGCGATGCTCTATGTGGTGGTAGAAGAGCTGATCCCGGAAATGTCGCAGGGGAAGCACTCGAATCTTGGAACGGTTTTCTTTGCAGTGGGATTCAGCGTTATGATGACGCTGGATGTGGCTCTGGGGTGAAAAAACAACACTGATTAAGGGGTATGAGGTTCTCTATGGTGTGTTCGGTAAAAGCGGCTTTACGCAGTGCATGCTGGATAGCAAGCTTTCCAGTCTCTGTTAAATGATCGATCAGCAGTTCCCTGCGATTATTTGAAAGATGTGCATAGTAGTTTTTGTGTGCCACGATTTCTCTTCCCTTCCCGTCTATTCCCATTCACAGAAAATATGTCTGATTTTTTGGGTATTCCGTTTTGGATATGGAAGAAATGAAAAAAGCCTGGAAAAGCAAGAAGGCCTGTATATATCGGACACCTGGCGCACAAACCAAAAAACTGCTTGACGAAGTCCGCTACTTTCTGCTATGTTTGGTATATAAACCAGATACCGAATCGTAGAAGGATTTTATCTGGAATTTCAAGAGACAGAGGTGTGGTCCGATGGCGACAAGATTAAGTGAGCAGACGAAGAAGCGAATCCTGCAGGTATGTGTAAAGCTCTTTCTGGAGCAGGGATACCGAAAGACAACGATGGCGGAGATCATCGAGCAGGCAGGCGTTTCCAGCAGCAGCTTCCAGAA
>HF986568.1:0-7896 GCA_000431495.1 Firmicutes bacterium CAG:791
TAAAGATTCAGGGAGAAAATCTGTGGAAAATACATAGATTCCATCCCGCTGAATCATTTATAATTAGCAGATATAACAGAGCTGCTCTTGGGGATGAGCAGCTTGCTATACCGATAAGCTGGAGGTGTGCACGTTTGTGAATCCGGACGGCAGCATCGTAACGTATGTGTTTTGATAAGAAAGCAAGATAAGAATTGTATCACTCCCGGGGCTGCCCCGGGAGTGATTTGGGAAATATGGGAAAAGGAAGAATACGGGGCAATGAATCAGAGTCTTGTTTTTAAAACAGAAAGAGTAACAGGGCGAATTACCAGAATTTATGCGTTCGCAACCGAGTTGATGTATCTGGTGGAGGGCACGGACATGTGGATCATGCCATGGGAGCAGCGGAGTTTGAGAACGTTTATATGAGTCACGAGGATGACTATATTTATGAAAAACATGGTACGGATGCGTTCCGAAGAAGCTGTTTTTCCACGGTCACGCCGCCCTATGAAGCCGGAGAAGAGGATCTGATTCCGACCATGGAGCTTTCGAAAATCAAGGATCTGAAGGAGGGAGACCGGTTTGAGCTTGGCGGGATCAGCGTTGAAATTTATGCCTGCCCGGGACATACCAGGGGCTCGGTTGTCATGCTGATTCCGGAGGAGCGCCTCCTGATTACCGGCGATGCCTGCAATTTATTCACATTTGTATATGACGACTATTCTACGACCATCACAGAGTATGAAGAATCGCTCAAGGCTCTTCTGGAAAAGGTCAGTGGGAAATACGATAACGTTCTTCTTTCCCATGGCGATGGAAACGGATATCCGGAGCTGATTGCGGATGTCATTCGGGTTTGTGAAGATATCAAGGCAGGAAGAACAGATGACGTTCCCTTTGAGTTTGCCGGGACCACCGGACTGGTTGCGAAGACGGTGGATCCGTCCGGGAGAAAGCGGGGAAATATTGTTTATAGCAAGGACAGAGTCTGATATGAGGATCTGAAGCTTCCTGGCCAATAGAAGCCTTGCGTGCGCAGGATCTCCTACTGTTCCCGGTTCTCCGAAGAAATCCAGGTACGTTCGGTTTCCCGGATGACGGAGTCGTAGCCGGTGAGGGCGGCGAAGGGAGAGAACTGTGCCGCACGATCGGACATGGGCATTGGGGGGCGCGTTTCCGAGACGTGATGCGGAAGGTTTATGATCTCGTCGTATTTATGATTTGTGCTGTTATTCGCGTTCATTTCGGACGTTCCCTTTCCGGAAAAGTTATCTGTCCCTGAAGCGCGGGGGTGGCTGACTTCGGCTCCAGGGAAAATCGCAGAGTTGTTCTTTATGCCTTGTGACCGCCGATCTGTGCGTTGCGGTCCCTGGCGGTTGCGCCGTCCTCGAGGTTCATTGCCTTGAGGATGGCGTTTTTGCCGTATTTCTTTTTGATCTCGAGTGTGACCGCCTGGAGCTTTCGTTCGCGCTCGAGTGCGGCGTCCTCGGCCTTTTTCTTCTCCTCTTCGGCGGCGTAGTCGGTGAAGAGATCGAGCTGGACGGGCTCTGCGTTCTTCTTCGGTGCGTCTGCTTCTGGCAGAACATGATTGGCAACGACATACATGCGGCGGATCAGCAGATTGCTGTCTGTGATCCGGTCGAACAGCCTGGAGACGGCACACATGATTTTGCGGGTGGAGGAGGTGTAACTGTCAAGGTTGATGGAGCCGTGTGCCTGCTTCGGAACCTTTCTTCCGTAGCGGTCGGTTTCAATCTCACCGTGGTATCCGGCTTTCCGGACAGGATCGGTCAGATTCTCGATGTCATAACCGATGGTGAGAACCATCTGATCGGTGACAAGACCCTGCTCCACCAGATCCAGAACAAGCTGATCTGTCATTTCGCGGACGACAAGTTTTGCCTTGTCGGATTCGTAGGGACAGTGCAGAACCTGACCGGAGCTCAGGCTGCCGGAGGCTGGCCGATAGGCCTTGATTGCTGCAATGGTGGTGGGCTCCCAGCCCCATGCGTGGTCGATGAGGAGCTCCGCATTTTTTCCAAAAAGCGTATAAAGCAGGTCTTCATCCTTTTCCGAGCAGAGAGCAACATCGCCCATCGTATACATTCCGTGCTGTTCCAGCTTCCGGGCAATTCCGCGGCCTACACGCCAGAAATCCGTGAGGGGACGGTGAGACCATAGTTCGCGTCGGAATTTCATTTCATCGAGCTCCGCAATTCGGACACCGTTTTCATCGGCGGGGATGTGCTTCGCGACGATGTCCATCGCCACCTTGCTGAGAAAGAGATTGGTGCCGATTCCGGCGGTCGCCGTGATGCCGGTGGTTTCCAGAACCTCCAGAATGATCTTTCTGGCGAGGTCGTGTGCGGCGAGCCCGTAGATCTTCATATAATCCGTGATGTCCAGAAACACCTCGTCGATGGAGTAGATTACGATATCCTCCGGGGCGATGTATTTAAGATAAACCTGATAGATGCGGGAGCTGTACTCCATGTAGAGTGCCATCCGGGGCGGGGCGATGATGAAGTCAATCGCAAGCTGCGGATTTGCCTGCAGCTCGGAGAGAAAATACGACGAGCCGGTCAGACGGTGCCCCGGAGCGAGGTGCTGTCTTCCTGCGTTAGCCTCGCGGACGCGCTGCCTGACCTCAAACAGCCGTGCTCTTCCGGGGATTCCGTTGCTTTTGAGGGACGGAGAGACGGCAAGACAGATGGTCTTATCCGTCCGGCTCTCATCTGCCACAACAAGGTTCGTATTCAGGGGATCGAGGCCGCGCTCCCGGCATTCCACGGAGGCATAGAAGGATTTCAGGTCGATTGCGATGTAGGTTCTGTTTTTCATCCGTGCCTCCTTTCCTGTTGGTCCATTTCGCCGACAACATTATGTTAACATATCCGGAACGGAAACGAAGAAAAGAAGAAAGCGCAAGACGCAGCCATCTGCCGCATCTTGCGCTTTGGGAAAGGATCTTTGTTTTAACAGGATCAGGCTTCTGCCTTCTCTGCGACTGTGCTGACAAGCTTGCGGATGCAGGTGACAGCGACCAGTACGCCGAGGACGATTAAGAAGCAGGCAACAATCAGCTGCATGCCGTTGACCAGGAAGGTGCCGGTGCCGGCAGCGAAGGCCTTTACGTTTCCGACAACGTTCAGAATGATTGCCGTAAAGGTGACAAGGAGCATGACGGTCATCGGGAAGTAGAGCATGGCGTGTTTTCTGCCGGTTGCCTTTAAGAATACTGCGATGCTGATGAGTACGAGTGCTGCCAGCATCTGGTTGGCTGCGCCGAACAGTGCCCAGACATTCTGATAACCGCCGCGGCAGAGGACATATCCAAGAGCCAGCCGAGGCAGAGGACATATCCAAGAGCCAGGGTGACAACGGTTGAGAAGTACTTGTTGGTGAAGAGCTTCTGCCAGGAAGGAGCCTCGCCCTCACCTTCATAGGCGAACAGCTCCTGGAAGGACATGCGGCCGATGCGGGCAACGGAGTCCAGAGAGGTCAGGGCAAGCGCAGATACACACATGGTCATGAATACATTGGCGGCGGAGTTCGGAACACCGAAGCTCTCCAGGAAGCCTGCAACACCTGCAGAGAAGATCTGGAAGGGAGTCAGGCCGTCCGGAACGTTGCCGTTTACGGCAACGGCACCGACAATGATCAGGGACAGGACCCCAAGCAGGGTTTCCAGAACCATAGCGCCGTAGCCGACGAACAGCATATCCTTTTCATTGCGGATCGTCTTGGAGGAGGTCCCGGAGGAAACCAGTGAGTGGAAGCCGGAAACCGCGCCGCAGGCGATGGTGACGAACAGGGTCGGGAACAGGTAGCTGATGCTTCCGCTTGCGGAAGTAACCGCAAAGCCGTTAAATGCGTTCAGATTCATATCCGGATGAGCGAAAAGAACACCGAAGAAGGCACCAATGATCATGCCAAGGAGCATGAAGGTGGTCAGGTAATCTCTGGGCTGCATCAGAAGCCACATCGGCATAACCGAGGCTGCAAACAGGTAGGCCATGACAACAAAATTCCACTGAGAGGCGGTCAGGTACAACGGAAGCTTCATGCCGAGTGCGAACATGACGGCAAGAAGAGCGATGGCAGCCACGGCCTTCACTCCCTCCTTCATGGAGAATCGCTTCTGCAGAAGACCGAAAATCATGGCCGCTGCGATGAACAGCATGGAGATGGTTGCGGCAGCTGCGCCGTTGTAGTTCAGCGTTACCGTTCCGTCTGCAGCGGCAGTGAAGCTGTTGAAGGTGCTGGAAACCATGGAGGTGAAGGCTGCGATGACGAGAAGCGTGAACAGCCAGCAGAATAGGGAGAAGAAGCGTCTTCCTTTTTTGCCGATGTACTTCTCAATGATCATGCCGATGGATTTTCCATCATTTTTGACGGAGGCATACAGGGCACCGAAATCCTGTACGGCGCCGAAGAAGACACCGCCGACGAGGAGCCAGAGGAGAACCGGCACCCAGCCGAAAACGGCTGCAAGGATCGGGCCCTGGACAGGACCGGCACCTGCAATGGAGGAGAACTGATGCGCGAAGACGGTCAGCTTCGAGGAAGGAACGTAGTCCTTTCCGTCCTCGTGGAGGTAAGCCGGTGTCTTGGCCTTGGGGTCAATTCCCCAGGTTCCGGCAAGAAATCTGCCGTAAAGCAGATAGCCGCCAAGAAGTGCAGCGGCAGCGATCAACAGGATGACAAGACTGTTCATAATAAAAACTCCTTTCTGTGCTGTAAGAAGCAGGGGACGAAAATTGAACAGAAAAAGCTTTCGCCTTCGCAAAAATCTGCAAAGACGAAAGCCTGAATGATGCTTCCGCGGTACCACTTTGATTGCTGCGCAGAGCGCAGCCCCTTAACCCGCCTTTGGATTGTAAATATCTGTTCCAACAACGGCTGTCCGGTGACGGCGGACGATCCGGCGGCACTTACTGCATGTCCATACATCGTGCTGACATGTGTTCGGTGTGCTGCTCACAGAGGATATCCTGCCCGGGCGTTCCTGCCGTCTCGCATCAACCGGCGGCTCTCTGAAAAGAAATCAGGGGCGGACTTGTTCTGTTCATCGCATTTCCTGTTCAATTGATGAGAACTGTTATACTGCCGGGAAAAAACGGGTGCAAGACAGATGTTGGCGCGTTCTGGACAAGTTTTGCCGGAGAGGGAAATCTGCGTTTTGCCGGGGAACTGCATCTTCCCGGAAGAGAAAACAGCGGCAGCTGATATAATATACATCGGAATGAGAGAACTCAGGAGGGCCACTTCATGCGATTTATTCACTTGGCAGACCTTCACATCGGCAAGCGGGTCAATGGTTTTCCGATGCTGGAGGATCAGCGGTATATTCTGGAGCAGATTCTGGAAAGGACGAAGGAGTCCGCGGCAGACGCGGTGATCATTGCGGGAGATATTTATGACAAGCCGGTACCATCGGCAGAGGCCGTGGATCTGTTTGATGATTTTCTGGTGGGACTGACGAAGCTTGGCGTTATGGTTTTTCTGATCAGCGGGAATCATGATTCCGCGGAGCGGATCTCCTATGCGGGGCGGCTTCTCCGGGAGAGTCAGGTCTACATCTCGCCCCGCTTCGACGGGACCATTCATCCGATCTCGGTTTCGGATGACTACGGGATTGTCAATGTCTATCTGATTCCGTACATTCATCCCTCACTTGTGCGAAATGCCTGGCCGGAGGAGAAGATTGGAAGCTATGACGATTCGATGCGTGTTCTGCTGGAAAAGTCGGGCGCGGATCCGAATGCAAGGAATCTTGCGGTGGTACATCAGTTTGTGACGGCAGGCGGCCAGAGCCCGGAGGAGACGGACTCGGAGGAGAAGCATGTAGGCGGCCTTGACAACGTGGACGCCTCAGCCTTTGATGCATTTGATTATGTGGCACTTGGACATCTGCATGGTCCGCAGCGGATTGGCCGCGATACGATTCGGTATGCGGGATCGCCGCTGAAATATTCCTTTTCCGAGGAAAAACAGAACAAGAGCATCACCCTTGCAGAGCTGAAGGAGAAGGGAAAGGTCACGTATGATCTGCTGCCTCTGGAGGCTAAAAGGGATCTGCGGACTGTCCGGGGAACCTTTGAGGAGGTGACCTCGCCGGAATTTACGGCGAGGCGGAAGGGGGATGACTATTACCGCGTTATTTTAACGGATGAAAACGATGTGCCGAATGCGCTTTCCAGATTGCGCAGGCGCTTCTACGAGAATCTGATGATTCTGGAGTATGACAATGCACGTACCTCCTCGGACGTGAGGATTGAGGCAGAAGAGGGGGAGGAAGAGAAGGAGCCGATTGAGGTTCTCGGTGATCTGTATCAGATGCAGAACGGCCGGGAGATGTCGCTGCTTCAGAAGGAGACGGCAGAGAAGCTGATCCGCAGGATCTGGGGGGAGGACATATGAGACCTGTGAAACTGGTGATGTCGGCCTTCGGACCCTACGCAGGGCTGGAAGCCATTGATTTTGACGCGCTTGGGAGGGAAGGACTGTACCTGATCACCGGAGATACCGGGTCAGGGAAAACAACGATTTTCGATGCGGTGGTTTTTGCCTTGTACGGCGAAGCCAGCGATCAGAACCGTGACCGGAATATGCTGCGCTCCGCCTATGCGGAGGCCGGTACGGACACCTATGTGGAGCTGACCTTCCGCTGCCGGAATCAGGACTACCGCATCCGGAGAAATCCGCAGTATGAGCGGCCGATGAAGCGAGGGAACGGTTTTACGAAGCAAAGTTCAGGGGCGGAGATTGTTTTTCCCGACGGAAGAATGGTGAGCGGTGATAAGGATGTCACGGCGGAGGTCACACAGCTCCTTGGCATCGACAAGGATCAGTTCATGCAGATCGCGATGATTGCACAGGGGGATTTCCTGAAGCTTCTTCTTGCGGACACGCCGGCGCGTAAGAAGATTCTGAGCAGTATTTTCAGGACGCAGAACTATGATCTGCTGGAGCAGGAGCTGAAGAATGAGGCCAGGGAAGCATGGAAGCTCTACGATGACTATCAGAAGAGCATTCTGAAATACGTAGAGGACGTGGATCCGTCCGTTGATGAGGAAACGGCCGCCATCTGGGAGAGCGAGGTCCTACCCGGCGGGAAGACGACGGAAGAGATCCTTGCGCTGCTTGGGAAGATGTTGGAGGCAGATTCCTGCGAGCTGGAGAAGAAGGAGGCGGAGAGCTGTTCTTTGAAGACGGAGGCTGCGCGGCTGAACAGTCAGATTGCGACGGCGCAGGCGACGCAGAAAAACCGGGAAGCGCTGGAGGCGGATGAGAAGCGCCGAGTCCTTCTGGCGGATGAGAAGCTGGAGCTGGAGAAGCAAAAGAAGACAGCCGACAGGGGGGAGACAAGAATTTCCGAACTGGATGGAAGGGCTGCGGTCCTGGAGCAGCAGCTTCCGGAATATGAGCGGCTGGAGAAGGCGCTTGCCTTGCAGGAGTCTCTGAAAAAGGAGCTGGAGAACAGGAGAAATTCGCAGGCGTCTCTGGAGAAAGATGGGGAAGAGCTTCTTAATGAAAAGAATGCGGCAGAGGCAGAACGGAAGGCACTGGATTCTGTGCCGGATGAGCTGAATGCGGCATGCAATGAGAAAACTAAGCTGTCGGAGCGCCTTGAGAGCGTGACCCGGCTGATCGATGAGGTACAGGCTGCGGAGAAAAAGGCGTCGGAGCTTGCGGACGCAGAGCGGATATTTGCGCGGCAGCAGGCGTCTCTTCAGAGCTTTCGGGAGGAGACGGAGTGTGAGAAGGCGGAGCTGATCGGACTTCGGGAGATTCCGGCACTCCTTGAGAAACAGAAAAATGAGCAGAAGGAAACAAAGCTCCGCAGGGACAGCCTTGCAGAGCTTGGAGATGCGTATGCCCATCTGGAGGCGCTGGCCGCGGATCGGA
>HF986568.1:7919-25081 GCA_000431495.1 Firmicutes bacterium CAG:791
CCGCCAGCCGCATCCGCACAAAGGGCTCAGAGGGAGTCAGAAGCGGCGTCGGAAAGATTTCATGATCTGAACCGGCGATTCCTCGGGGAGCAGGCCGGAATTCTGGCGGAGCAGCTGGAGGAGGGCTGTGCCTGCCCAGTGTGCGGATCAACCGTTCATCCGAATCCGGCACACACCTCGGCAGACGCTCCGACGCAGTCGGATGTGGATGCGGCACAGAAAGCGCTGACAGAGGCTTCGCGGCTGGCCTCTGAAGCGTCCTCGGCTTACGCCGGATGTAAGGCAAAGGTGGACGGAGCGCAGGAGAATGTTGAGGCAAAGAGGAAGGCGCTGTCTGGCAATCAGGATCTATCAGGCGCGGAGCTTGTGGCGCAGGCCATCGCAGCGTGCGAGGACAGGCTTGCCTCTTTACAATTGGAAATTCAGAGAAAGCAGCAGCTGAACGAGCGACGGATAACTCTGGAGAAGGAAATCCCGGAGCGAGAGAAGAAGCAGGAGAATGCGGCACGGGAGCTGCAGGAGAAAGAAAAGACCATTGTCGGTGAGAAAGCTGCCCTGGAGAGCACCTGGAAGGCACTGGAAGCGGAGGCCGGAGAGGATGAACCGGTTCGGCGGGAAACATTGAGGCAGCAGGCGACGGAGAGGAAGCTTGTGCTGGAGACAAGCTTTGCGGAATGCGAATCGAAGATTTTGCAGCTTGAGAAAAGGAAAAAACGCCGTACCGATCTGGAACAGCAGCTCATTCCGGACCTGACCCGGAAGCTGGAGACCCAGAAGGAGGAGCTCTCCGGGTGCCGTGAGGCAGCAGGAAGGCTGGAAGCAGAGCAGACGTCCGCGCAGCAGACGTCCGGGGAGATCAGAAGCAGGCTTTCTTATGATTCTATGAAAGCGGCGCAGAAGGCGATTGCAGAGATTCGGGCAGAGAGACAGAGGCTGCAGGCGGCAATGGACGAAGCGGCGCAGAAGCTTCAGAAGAAGACGGAAGAGCTGCATACTCTTGACGGTGAGATGAATAACCTGCGGAAGCAGATTACAGCAGCTCCAGCTTATGATCTTGCAAAGGACCAGGAGCTCCTTGGAGAAAACACCTCCCGCCAGACAGAAAATGAGAATCTGAGAACGAAGCTTGCAGGACGCAGGCAGATCAATCAGAACTGTCTGGACAAAATAACGGAGAACAGCAGGGAGGCAGCAGGCGCGGAGGAGCGCTGCAAAGAGATCAATGCGCTCGCGCTTACGGCATCCGGAAATGTGGGAAAGGGAAAAGCGAAGGTAGAGCTGGAAACCTTTGTCCAGATGTCTTTATTTGACCGGATCCTCAGGCGGGCCAATAAGCGCCTGGAAATTATGTCGGGCGGTCAGTACGATCTGAAGCGAAGCGATGCCGGCGCTGCGGGAAGCAGAAGCCAGAGCGGCCTTGATCTGGATGTCATCGATCACTATAACGGCTCCGTGCGAAGTGTAAAATCGCTGTCCGGCGGTGAATCCTTCCTTGCATCCCTGTCCCTGGCAATCGGCTTGTCGGATGAGATTCAGGCCCATGCCGGCGGAATTCGTCTCGACACCATGTTCATCGATGAGGGCTTCGGCTCTCTGGATCAGGACACCCTGGACCAGGCAATGAACGCCATGCAGGGACTGACCGAGGGAGGAGAGCGGCTGATCGGCATCATTTCTCATGTGACCGAGCTGCAAAACCGCATCGGGAAACAGATCATCGTTCGAAAAGACAGGGAGAAGGGGAGTCATACCCGGATTCTGCTGGGGGACTAGAAAGTAAAACAGAAAATGTACGGTTGACCAGAACAAATGTTCTACATATAATGGCCTTGTATGAAGAGAGAGACAGACAGGAGCAGTGAAGTGTGCACCCGTTATTATGTGGAGTTGTCGCCGGAGCTTCGGCCGTACATTGAAGCGGCCAGCCGTTCCCGGTTGAAAGAGAACATGGTTACGAAGCTGGGAAGAGCGTTTAAGTTTTCCGGAGAGATCCGACCGACGGATATTGCGGCAGTGATCGCCCCGGGCCCGGGAGGAGAGAAATCGGTTTATCCGATGGTCTGGGGGTATCATGTCCCCGGCATCGATCATCCGATTGTCAATGCAAGGTCAGAGTCTGTCGGGGAGAAGAAAACCTTTTCCGGGGACTGGAGGAAGCACCGCTGCATCATTCCGGCATCGTATTATTTCGAATGGGAGCATATCCGGAAGCCGGACGGGAGCAAACAGACCGGCAGCCGGTATGCCATCCAGCCTGCCGGATCCAATGTCACCTATCTGGCAGGGTTGTACCGGATTGAAGAGAGGGAAGAATTCCGATATCCGGTATTTACGGTTCTTACCAGAGAGCCGTCGGAGGAATTGAGAAGAATTCACGACAGGATGCCGTTGATTCTGCCGGAGGAGCTGATGGATTCCTGGATCTGTCCGGACGGTGATCCGGAATTCATTGCGGAACAGGCAATGACGGATATGATCTGTGAGCCTGCGTAATCCGGCTGAATGCAGACGATGGACAATAAAAATGCCTGAATTTGCAAAAAGCTTGCCACTGCCTTTCGGAAGATTTTCGTACCTATAATAAAGTCAATTCTGTCGCCGGATAGTGGAAAAGGAGTGCTGATGTGGAACTTCAGACCGGAATCCGGCAGGAAGAGGTCAGATTAAACTTATGAGAGGGATTGTTTATGAGAGCGAGAATTATTTCATTACTGACAGCGGCGGCTTTGGCGGTCGGTACATTTTCGGCACTTCCGGTGTGCGCGGCATCTTCGTCAAGGGCTGCGAAGTCAACGGCGGCAGCCAAGGCGGTAAGTGGCGTAACGATTAATTCGGTTGTGATTCAGGGCGGCAGTGTGGTTGTCACGACCTCGGGAACTGCTGCTACGGATGATGGTCTTTATCATCTGTACGCACAGGATCCGGTGATGGCTGGCGTACAGGGCACAGAGGTTGCAAAGGCTCCTGCAGGTGCAACCGCTGTTTTCACGTTTCCGCTTGGGAATAATACGGCAACTTCCATGCTGTATAAGAAATTTACGGTTGTTGGCGTCTCTTCGGGAGCTTTGAAGGATTTGTCCAATGATATGTACATTCTGAACCCGGAAGCAGCTGCCACGCATACACAGGCAAGACATGACGCTGGAAAGAAGGGACTTCTTCCGGCGGCTGAGACGATCCGTGATACCAAAACCCTGAAGGCAATGGGGGTTCATCAGATCAGTTACAACCTTCCGGTCGGCGATATGATTTCCGGGGGCGGAGTCAATTACACATATAATGGAAAGAACTACTCCTTCAATGCAGGCATTGTCGGTCAGTATGATGTCATTGTTCCAGCAATGAATGCGGCAGGCATTCAGGTGAACCTGATTCTTCTGTGCGGAGCGAACAGCGGAATTCTGATTCATCCGCTTTCCAGAGGAGTCGGTGCCAACTATTACATGTTTAACACCGTGGATCAGGCCGGCCTCGAGAAGTTGGAGGCGGTCGCATCGTTCCTTGGACAGCGTTATTCGGGAACCGGACACGGAACCGTGGACAACTGGATTGTCGGCAACGAGGTCAATGCCCGCAATGAATGGAACTACATGGATCCTGCAGCCGGTCTTGCCGGTTTTGCCAAGGCTTATGCGGACGAGCTTCGTGTGTTCTACAACGGAATCAAGTCTCAGAATGCGAATGCAAGAATTTATGCGGCAACGGATCAGGAGTGGCAGTCAGACAATCCGGCACTTCACTACGGCTCGAGAGAATTCCTGACGCAGCTGAATGCTCAGATCATGGCAGAGGGTAATTTCGACTGGTCCCTTGCAAGCCATCCGTACAACTTCCCGCTCTATGAGCCCAATTCGCTGACCTCGAAGCCGCAGGTGACCCATACGCAGGCTTCCCGTTACATCACGATGTCGAACATCGATGTACTGACAGATTTCATGTGCCAGAAGCAGTTCCTGAATCCGGCAGGACAGGTTCGCTCGATTGTTCTCAGTGAGGTTGGCTTTACCTCCAGCGCAGCGATGGGATCGAACGAGCTTCTTCAGGCGGCAGATGTGGTTTATGCCATCAATCAGGCGAATGCGAACCAGCACATCGACGGTATTATTATCAACCGTCAGCGTTCGGACATGGGTGAAATTGCACAGGGTCTGGATTATGGTCTCATTGGAGCAAACGGTGTTGCCAAGCAGGCATATACCTGGTTCATGACGGCGGAGAATCCGAACACCATTGCGGCAGCATCGGCGGTTCTTGGCAAGGACATTATGACGAGCCTCATTGCGAGATAAAAAAGAATGCGCAGCCGACATAAGATTGGCGGACATAAGCGCGGCAGATGAAAAGGCAGAAGACTTCCTTGATGGAGGCCTTCTGCTTTTTATTTGTCCAGCATTTTCTTATATTCCCGCGGACTGACGCCGACGAAACGGCGGAATAACTTGGAAAAATAACCGAAATCCGGAATTCCGACAGCGCTGGAGACATCTGCAACGCTCAGAGTAGTGGTATTGAAGTATCGAAGAGATGCCTGGATCCGCTGTCTGCTGATGTAGTTGGTGAGGGTATCCCCTACCTCCTTTCGGAAGGTTGTGGAGAGATAGGAGGGATTCTTTTCGAATTCGGCAGCGATAACAGAAAGCGTCAGCTCGCCGGATAGGTGCTGCTCAATATAGTTGATGACATTCCGAATAAGCAACGAGTATTTGTCGTAGGCGTAATTGCGGGCCAGGATGGAGTATTTGCGTACCATTTCAAAAGGGAGGTGACTCAGCTCGTTCATGGAGGTTGTTTCCGTGATTTTCAGCTCAAACGCTTGAAGCTGTTCAAAAACATGAGCAGGGTGTACCGGCGTTTCCAGCATGCGGGAGGAGAGGAAGGTGTTCATGCCGAATAGAAGATGCTGGTGATCGGAAATTGTTTTGCCTCCGAAGGAGGAGGCAAAATCATTCAGTGCCTTCATATGAGCCAGCGCGCGGGACGGATCGCCGGATACGACTGATTTGCAGCAGTCTTCGAGCCGACTGCTAAGTTCCTCGAAATAGTCCGAGGAAAACCGGGTAAAGCGCTCTTCGCTGTAATGAACAGAATGCTTTTCTTCCCGATAATTAATATATTCCACAGAGCTGTCCGCGAAATCGGGGAGAATGGCGGCGATCGTGTGTTGGAGCAGCAGGATGAGTTTCGATAAATCTACGACAGGGAGTGAGGTGTAGAACTTCTGCATAAGCATCAGGTGCTGCGGCGGAATCTGATTCACATTCATAAGCCGGAGAATTGCGGACTGCGTGATGGCCTCGGTACGAAAGGGCATCACGCCGCCAAGCAGCGGAGGGTTCCTGTGATCGACGGTAAAGACAAGATTGTAGAAACCGAGGCTGCTCTCGAGCACAAGGATCTGATAGGGGGAGTCGGCAGAAAGTGACAGAAGGGGACTTTCGGTGGAATAGTCTCCCCAGATCATTTTCCGAAGTCCCCGGTCAAAGCGTTCATAGTTCAAATAGGGAGGCTCCATCAAAAAGGATTCGATATTGAAGGTGTCGGCAAGAATCTGCTGAAGCAACGGAAAGAACTCCCGTATGGACAAATCGGAAAGACCCATAACACATCTCCCTTGGCAGATGATAATTGGAATAATCTTTTCAAAATCAGAAATAACACAAAAATTTTACCAAAACGGAAAAAAATCACACAAGAGAGGCCTCCGAAGAATTGCTATAGTCTGATTATCAGAAACAGCTCGGAAAACGGCTCCGAAAAAGCGTATTCGAAAACGCCTCAAAGGAGCAGCAATGAAATCGAGCATAAGGCAGTCACTGCCTTTCAGATAGTGTTTTATGAATTTATTCTCAGAAAGGAGAAGAAAATGGCAGCAAGAAAGAACATCAATGCAGCATGGAGCTTCACCAAGGATGCGGTTTCCGTTGCGGAGGGCTCTTCCGTACTGGCTCAGGGAAATTGGGAGGTACTGGATCTTCCTCACACCTGGAATGGAACCGACGGACAGGACGGCGGAAACGACTACTACCGCGGAACCTGCTATTATGCAAAGAAGATGAAGAAAGAGGAGTTTGGCGATTTCCTGGTTCTTTATCTTGAGTTCAACGGAGCAAATTCCAGCGCAGTTCTTTACGTGAACGGAAAAGAAGCAGCACGTCATGACGGCGGTTACTCCACCTGGAGAGTAAACGTAACCGATCTTCTTCAGGACGACAACGAGATCGTGGTTGCAGTAGACAACGCTGCCAATGACCGCGTATATCCGCAGATGGCTGACTTTACCTTCTACGGCGGCCTGTACAGAAGCGTGAACGTAGTCGGAGTTCCGGAGACGCATTTTGACCTCGATTACTATGGCGGACCGGCTATCATGGTTACCCCGAAGGTAGAGGGCAAGGATGCAAAGGTTGAGGTTCAGGTTTTTGTTACGAATGCAGAGCACGATGATGTTCTGGAGTATGTCATCAAGGACGGCGATCAGGTGGTTGCATCTGCAGAGGTTCCGGCTGACAAGACAGCTGAGAGCTTCACCATTGAAAATGTACATCTTTGGAATGGCCGCAAGGACCCTCATCTGTACACCGCTGTTGTAACACTGAAGAGAAACGGCGAGGCATTGGATGAGAGAATCACAAGATTCGGCTGCCGCAGCTATGTAATCGATCCGGAGAAGGGCTTTATTCTGAACGGTGAGAGCTATCCGCTTCATGGTGTTTCCCGCCATCAGGATCGTCCGAAGAAGGGAAATGCACTGTCCCCTGAGGATCATGAGGAGGATATCGCCCTGATCCTTGAGATGGGTGCCAACACCATTCGCCTTGCACACTATCAGCACGATCAGCATTTCTATGATCTGTGCGACGAGAAAGGCCTGGTGATCTGGGCTGAGATTCCGTATATCTCCAGGCACATGCCGAACGGCCGTGAGAATACCATTTCGCAGATGACCGAGCTGATCACACAGAATTACAACCATGCCTGCATCGTTGTATGGGGACTTTCCAATGAGATCACCATGGGCGGCAATGCAGAGGATGAGGACCTTCTGGAGAACCATCGCATTCTGAATGATCTGTGCCACCGCCTGGATCCCACCAGACTGACCACCATGGCCGTTGTTTCCATGTGCAGCATGGATTCAACCTATGTTCAGATTCCGGACGTTCTTTCTTATAACCATTACTATGGCTGGTACGGCGGAACAACCGATATGAACGGAGAGTTCTTCGATGAGTTCCACAAGAAATATCCGAACCGCGCTGTCGGAATGAGTGAGTATGGCTGTGAGGCACTGAACTGGCATACCTCGAATCCGGTGCAGGGTGACTACACGGAAGAGTATCAGGCTTATTACCATGAGGAGCTGATCAAGCAGCTGTTCAGCAGACCGTTCATCTGGGCAACTCATGTATGGAATATGTTCGACTTCGCTGCAGATTCCCGCGCAGAGGGCGGAGAGAACGGCATGAACCACAAGGGCCTTGTGACCTTCGACCGCAAGTATAAGAAGGATGCTTTCTATGCGTATAAGGCATGGCTTTCCGAGGATCCCTTCGTACACATCTGCGGCAAGCGTTATGTGGATCGCGTGGAGGACACCACCAAGGTCACGGTTTACTCCAATCAGCCGGAGGTTGAGCTTTTTGTAAACGGCGAGAGCCTTGGCAGGCAGACAAGCGACGTACACTTCTTCTATTTCAATGTGCCGAACAAGGGTGAGAGCGTTCTTACGGCAAAGGCCGGAGACTGCACGGATGAGAGTAAGATCCGCAAGGTGGACACCTTCAATGAGGCATATCGCCTGAAAGAAGAGGGTGAAGTGATCAACTGGTTCGACATTGATATGCCGGATGGATATTACAACATCAACGACACCATCGAGTCCATTATGAAGGTTCCGGAAGGACAGGTCTTTATCGGAGCTCTGCTTAAGGGCATCATGCAGAACGCAGGCGGCGAGCAGGCTGCAGCGCAGGCAGGTGTCGACGGTGCCGGACTGATGAAGATGCTGGGAGGCTTCTCCGTAAAGCGCATGCTCAACCTGATGGGAACCGCGGGCGGCGGCAAGAAGTATACGAGAGAAGAGCTGCTGGATCTGAATGCTCAGCTCAATAAGATCAAGAGAGCGTAATGCATATAGCAGCCTGGCTGCTTCAACAGAAAGAGGGGATCAATCATGAGTAATGCAAAAGAAGTAAGACCGTTTGGTATCCGCGACAAGGTCGGATACATGTTCGGTGACCTGGCAAATGACTTTTCATTCATCTTCGCCAGCACCTATGTCATGGTGTTCTACACCAAGATCATGGGAATCTCTACCGCAATGGTAGGAACCATGTTCCTGATTGCACGCTGCATCGACGCATTTACCGATATCGGCATGGGACGCATTGTTGACAGCTCCAAGCCCACCAAGAACGGACGTATCCGTCCCTGGATCCTCCGGATGTGCGGCTTCGTGGCACTGGCATCGTTCCTGATGTATCAGTCCTTCCTTGTAAACGCGCCTTATGGAGCAAAGGTAGCTTATATGTTCGTCACCTACATTCTCTGGGGATCGATTTTCTACACCTCGATCAACATCCCTTACGGCTCCATGGCATCGGTAATTTCCAGTGAGCCGAAGGATCGCAGCTCCCTGTCGGTGTTCCGCTCCGTTGGCGGTACGTTTGCCGGCATTCTGATCGGTGTTATGGCTCCGTCGCTGGTTTACTACACGGATGAAGCCGGAAACCAGGTGGTATCTGCAGGAAGAATTTCCCTGGTAGCCGGAGCATTCTCGGTGATCGCAGTCATCTGTTACCTGCTCTGCTACTTCATGACGACAGAACGTGTGGAATATGTTCCGAAGACAACAGAGAAGAAGTCGGTGGGTGCGACCCTGAAGTCACTCCTCACCAACCGCGCTCTCCTTGGAATGATCGTTTCGGCGGTTCTGCTGCTGCTGGCATCCCTGATGGGCCAGGGCATCAACGTTTATCTGTTTGCGGATTACTTCAAGAACACGAGTGCACTGTCCATCTTCTCTCTGCTGATGCTGCCTTGCGTCATCCTGATGGCAATGTTTTCCACCAAGCTTGCAACCAGGTTCGGAAAGAAGGAGTGCGGTGTTGCCGGTATGGCTGCTTCGGCAGTTCTGTATCTGATCATGGGTATCCTTCATATTCAGAATGTGTGGGCCTTCGTTGTAGGTGCATTCTTCGCAATGCTTGGCATGTATTTCTTCCAGACACAGTGCTGGGCTCTTGTAACGGATGTTATCGATGACGTAGAGGTTCAGACCGGCTCCCGCGATGACGGTACCATTTACGGCATCTACTCCTTCTCCAGAAAGATCGGCCAGGCAATCGCAGGCGGACTTTCCGGATGGGCTCTTGGCTGGATCGGCTATGATTCTCTGGCAGCAGGTCAGACACAGGAGGTTGCAAACGGCATTTATAACCTCTCCACCTTCTTCCCTGCAGTGATTTATCTGCTGTGCGCTCTGGCACTTCAGTTCATCTATCCTCTTTCCAAGAAGAGAGTGGACTCGAACGTAGCAGAGCTTCAGAAGAGAGCAAACGCTCAGAAGAATGCATAAACAAAATTCGGGCAGACAAGGCCTGTACAGACAAAATTTTATCAAGCCATGACTGCTGAAAGAGCTGCGGTTCGTATCGAAAAAACAGGTGCGGACTGCAGCTTTTTTTATTTCGGAGAATGCCTTTGCAAGTCCGCAAGATTCTACGTGTGATCGCGCAAAAAAAAGCAAGCGAAAGAGATGGAAAAAGGCTATGTTGTAAATAAAAATGACAGCCCGGAAAACGGGGAAAGGGGTGTTGTGATGAAAATTTATGTAGACATTAATGCCGGACGCGATGGAAACGGATCGAAGGAGATGCCGTACCGCTGGATCGGAGAGGCGGCAAAGGCGGCAATGCCGGGAGATGAGGTTCTGGTTGCGCCGGGTACCTATCGTGAGTATGTGGAGCCGGTTCATGCAGGAACGGAAGAGGCACGCATCACCTATCGCAGCACAGAGCCTCTGGGTGCGGAAATCACCGGCGCGGAAGAGGTGAAGGACTGGAAGCCGTACAAGGGAAATGTATGGGTGACTCGTGTGAACAACACGGTTTTCGGCAGCTACAATCCGTACACGACGTATGTGTTCGGTGACTGGTATTTTGCAAAGCGTGACAAGCATACCGGCTGTGTCTGGCTGAATGATCAGGCATTGTATGAGGCAACCTCTCTGGAGGTCTGCGAGGCCGGTGAAGTGTATGAGTGCTCCTGGAATCCGGAGGCATCGAAACTGAAGTGGTATTCCGAGCAGGATGAAGAGACCAATGAGACGGTCATTTATGCAAACTTCCAGGGAGCAGATCCCACAAAGGAGAATGTGGAGATTACGGTCCGCCGGGAGTGCTTCCTCCCGCAGCAGAACGGAATTGATTATATTACGGTCAGCGGCTTTAACATCAACAAGGCTGCAACGACCTGGGCTCCGCCTGCAGCTTATCAGGACGGCATGATCGGACCGCACTGGTCCAAGGGCTGGATCATTGAAGACTGCGAGATCTGGGGCAGCAAGTGCGCCGGCATTTCGGTCGGGAAATACTATGATCCGGAGAACGATCACTTCTTCACGAGACATCATGTGAAGAGCCCGACGCAGATGGAGCGCGATGCAGTCTGCCGCGGACAGTACCATGGCTGGCTGAAGGAGAAGGTGGGAAGCCACATCATTCGCAGGAACAACATTCATCACTGTGAGCAGGGCGGAATCATCGGCCGTCAGGGCGGTGTCTTCAGCATCATTGAGGACAACCACATTCATCATATCAACAATATGATGGAGCTTGGCGGTGCGGAGATTGCCGGCATCAAGATGCATGCGGCAATCGACGTGACGATGCGCCGCAATCACATTCATCACTGCACGATGGGAATCTGGACTGACTGGGAAGCACAGGGAACCCGCATCACGCAGAACCTGCTTCACGACAATCAGCGGCCGGAATTTGCCCGTCAGCTTAAGGGCGGCATGGGGAGCCAGGATATCTTTGTAGAGGTTGGACACGGCCCGACCCTGATCGATAACAACGTTCTTCTTTCCGACAATTCTCTCCGGATTGCGACGCAGGGCGTTGCCATGGTGCACAACCTGATCTGCGGCTCCTTCACGATGGTTGGCGGCGGCACCGGCTGGCGCTATACGCCGTATCATATGCCGCACCGCACGGAGGTCATGGGCTTTATGACCATCCTGCACGGAGATGACCGCTTCTATAATAATATTTTCGTACAGAAGTGGCCGGCGAAGCCCGTAGAAGTGCTGCGCGACAGCAGCGAAGGAAAGGACGAGGAGAACCGCGAGGTCGGAACGCACGTCTTTGACGAGTATCCGACGTATGAGGAGTGGATTGCTCAGTTTGATATGGACAATGAAATTCCGGACATGGGCAAGCTCGAAGCAGCGCACTTTGGCCATCTTCCGGTCTGGGTAAAGGGAAATGCTTATTTTGACGGTGCGAAGGCCTGCAAAAAGGAAGAGCATAACCTCGTAGACAATGACCATGAGGTGACAGTCGATGTGGAAATGACAGCAGATGGTGACTGGAAGCTGAAAACCAATCTGTATGACTTCCTCGGGGACTTCCGCTGTGACCTGGTGAATACAGAGACGCTTGGAAGAGCCTTTGAGCCAAACGAGCCGTACGAGAATCCGGATGGAACACCGATCACCTTCGACCGGGATTATCTGGGAAGCCATCGTGATCTCCATGTCATTCCCGGACCGTTTGCAAGCGCGGAGGATGCGCAGAAGAAGCTGTGGTAAAACAAAATCTGAGCCGTATGTGGCCGAAATCTTAGAACATCATTCTGCAAATCAGAAAGGAGCATCTGTCGTACCGGCAGATGCTCCTTATGCGATTGCGCCTGGCGGCGCGTTCCGTATTCAGTTCTGGAAATGAATCTGCTGTCCCTGGATCAGAGGAAAGCAGATCAGCTCTGAGGAATCGAGATTTTCATGGTGCATGTCGACTGCGGAGATCTGGTGATTCTCATAGGTGGTGTAGTAGTAGATTCCCTTGCTCGCATTGCAGCAGGAGGTGTAGAGAGAGATTTCGTAATGCCCCTCACGGACCTCACAGCAGCCGCGCTGCTGTGAGGCAGAGCCAAGTATATGGAAGAACTGGCTGATGCTCTCGGATTCGGAGTCTCCGGAGAGGGAATGCGCTCTTGTAAAGGCCACGCGGGCAAAACGGGACGCGGAGGAGAGGTCGCCGGGAAGGCCGAGAGCTCCCATGCCGCGGCTGTACGCCTCGAGCGGGGCATCCGGAGCAAAGGTGTTGGCCGGCTGCTTCTCAGAAAGTCCCATGTACTGATTCAGAAGGAAGAGCTGCATCGGGAACGGCGGATTGTTGGTGAGAACACCGACCGGGTTGTCATAAACGTGAAGTCCGTCTGCCATGGATTCGACAACGATCGAGCCGGAGGCATCGGCGATGATCCAGTGGAGCTGCGCAGCAGGAAGCTGCGGACTGAACGGAGTGGAGGCAAGGATCATGCCGGAAAGTGCGGTTCTTGCTTCTGACAAAGTGGCACAGGTTCCGAGAATCCAGGGAATGAATTCAAACTGTGCGACATTGGTCTCTCCGTCCGTGGGGGAGGCATAAGTGGCATTTCCGACAAAGTTCAGTCCTGCCATGCCAAGGCCCTTTTCATTGATTGCGTCGTAGTAAAGCGGATACTGATTCGCAACGTGAGCCATGCCGAGAATGGCATAGTGCTTCTCAAGAGGCGCGAGATGGCGGAAGGGAAGGGTGAAATTTCTGGGTGTGATGACAAGCTCTTCGCCATAGGAAAACTCGTAATCGAGTGATCTGCCGAAATAAAAGTCTTTGGTTTGATAGGTAGCAGCAGTACACATAGAAGTCTCCTTTCGAAATCTGTAATCGCATCCGGAACAGACCGGATCATCTTTATTATCCCAGAGACAGCGGGGGGAGACAAGGAAAGAAGCGGACAAGAATCCGCCAGGCAGGAAGCGGACAAGGACCTTGAAGAATTCGGAAAGGGGTGTTATCGTTAACTATCAGTTGAATACAGAGAGCAAGGGCAATGGCGCCCGGGTGTAAGGTGATCCCGGGAAGTCATTGCCCTTTTTGCGTGCGGGGAGTCTGCAGGACGGAATTCTCGGTACGGTGCCGCAGATGGCGGCAGGAAAGGAAGCCTATGAACATTCGCGGAGGCAGAACATTTTACGGACAGGATATTGGAATTCTGATGATGGACACAAAGTTTCCCAGAATACCGGGAGATCCGGGGAATGCAGTGACCTTTGATTTCCCGGTCTGCTACAAGGTGGTGCGTGATGTTTTTCATGGGGATAGAATTCCAAGGGATGCGGATGGAATTCTTCTGAAGGCATTCTGCAAGGCGGCCAGGGAGCTGGAAAAGGATGGCTGCCGTGCGATTACGACCTGCTGCGGGTTCCTTGCAGGTTTTCAGAGAGAGCTTGCCGATGCAGTGGACATTCCTGTTTTTACCACAACGCTGACGCTGATTCCGATGATCGCCTCCATGATCGGCAGGAAGAAGCAGATCGGTATTTTTTCGGAACGGGCTCAGTTTATGACGGACTCGCTGTTTGAGAAATCAGGTTGGTCTTCCCGTGACTATAACATTTGCGTCAGTGATCTTCCGGAGCAGTCGGAGTTTAACGAGCTCATTATCTATAATCACGAGAGCGGAGATCCGGATAAGATCCGCGAGAGCATCCGGCAGATGACAAAAGAGCATATGGAAAAATATCCTGACACCGGAGCCATTGTTCTGGAGTGCCAGAATTTTGCCCCGTTCGGGGATGTGATCGCAAAGGAAAGCGGGGTGCCGGTCTTTGGACTGAACCAGCTGATTGCGTTCATCGAGGCGTCACTGAATTACCGGAAATATGATGTCTGAGATCGGGAAGAGCGGAAAGGAGCAAGGGAGCCATGAAGGTACTTGTGACAGAACCCATCAATGAAAAAGGAATTGATTTACTGAAGGAGCATGGTTTTGAAGTGGTAAACGGAACCGGAATTGATCCGGAAACACTGGTTCGTGAGGGAAAGGATTGTGATGGAATCCTGACGAGAAACGCACATCTGACCGGTGAAATCATGGATCAGTGCCCGAAGCTGAAGGTGATTTCCATGCACGGCGTCGGGGTTGACTGCATCGATGTGGAAGCAGCAACGAAGCGGGGAATTCAGGTGACCAATGCGGCAAGCTCCAACAAGAGAGCGGTGGCGGAGTACACGATCGGTCTGATTCTGATGCTGGCGAAGGGATCCATTGATTACAACAATGAATTCAAGGAAGGAAATATGGAGGTTCGAAAGCGCCTTGGCGAAAACGTATCCGGGAAGACGCTTGGAATCATCGGCATGGGCAACATCGGGACACAGGTAGCGAAGATGGCGGCCTATGGCCTGAACATGCGGGTTCTTGGCTATAACCGGCATATTGAATCACCGGAGAAGCTGGATTATGCAACGCTGGTCCCGGATATGGACAGGGTGATCCGGGAAGCGGATTTCCTTTCGCTTCACCTGCCGGGAAGTGCCTCCACAAGACATATGATCGGAGAACGAGAGCTTTCGCTGATGAAGCCTACCGCATATCTCGTCAATACCGGAAGAGGAGAAGTGGTCGACGAGGATGCGCTGATCCGAATCCTGCGGGAAGGAAAAATAAAAGGAGCAGCACTGGATGTCTTTGAGGGAAATTTGCCGAAGGCGGACAATCCGCTTCTGCACATGAGCAATGTCATCGTGACACCGCATACTGCGGCGTTCACCGTAGAGGCGCTGGAGCGGATGGCTTATCAGGCGGCGCTTGGAGTTGTGGAGGTGCTCGAGGATAAGCCGGTTACCTATCCCGTCAATCAGCTGACCAACAGCTTTGAGGACAATCAGAAGGTGTCGCTGGTGATGGATTATTATCGCTACGAATTCGGCAGCTCTGTCTGACCTGCTAAAACATGTTAAAAAAAACTAAATACTGGTAAAGACTGTGGCTGTCGCAGGGGAAAATAGGTATAATTTCATTGTTGTTTCCTGATTCAGATGGAGAAAAAGCAGGATAAGATGAGACCGAAAAAGAGTGTAAACCTACAAACCATTGCGGATGCCGTTGGTGTCAGCGTTGTCAGTGTTTCCAATGCGCTCTCCGGAAAGCCGGGGGTGAGCAGGCAGCTGCGGGAGACAATCTGTCAGAAGGCAGAGGAGCTTGGATACGAGTATCGCGGGGAGACGGGAAGACAGAAACAGCCTGTCGAGAAAAGAAATGCTGCCATCATGGTGCTTCCGCATACTGCGCCGTCCTGCAGAAAAAGGCTGAATCATCTGACAGAGCTTCTCGAGAAGGAAGCGCAGCGCGGCGGGATTGCGATATCTAAAGAGCGGGTTCTTGCGGAGACGGAAGGAATTTTTCTTGTCGGGGCATGGACCGGCGATGAAATTTCACGCATTCGGAACAGCTATATGCTTCCTGTCGTGGCAGTCGGCGGGTGGAGCACATATGTCCGGGCAGATTATGTAACGCCGGATGTCTACCATTCCATGTATGATGCAGCGGCGAAGCTCATCAAGGAAGGGGCAAAAAAACCGGGATTTTTGATCCTGCCGGAGGCAACGGATGCGGACAGGGACAGAAAGTACGGATTTTGGAGCGCGCTTTCGGAGCTTCGCGGAATGCCTGTTTATGGGATGGACAATGTTTTTTACACGATTCCGGAGGCAGAGGCTTCGGGATGTGATGTCTTGTTCTGTGCCGGCTGCCCTGCGGATTCCGCGCTGCCGAAGGCAGACCGGTTGATTGTCTGCGGAGAGGGTCCGGAGTGCGGGGAGAGAATCGCTCCGGATGACGAAGAGATGGTAAAGGAAGCCGTTGGTGTTCTGAGCCGCAGGATGAAATACCATGATGAGCCGGAGGGAGTGCAGTATGTCCAGGAACTCAGTCAAATTAAGTGATATTGCGCAGAGGGCCGGGGTCAGCACGGTAACGGTTTCCAATGCTCTTGCCGGCCGTAAGGGCGTCAGCAGACAGATGCGGGAGAAGATCCTGGAGACGGCCAGTGAGTGCGGCTATGATATGTCCCGCTATGAGAAAAAGGACAATCCGCAGGAAACGATCGGAGTTCTTGTGTCAGATCGTTACATCCGTGTCGGCATGTCCTTCTACTGGGAAATGTATCAGAAGGTTGCCTTCTGCCTGTCTCAGTACGGAATGTATTCTACCCTGGAAATTCTGAACAGGGAGGAAGAGACGGCGGCGAAGCCGGGGTTTCCGAGATGTCTGGAATCCGGGCAGGCGGATCAGCTGATTATCATCGGCAGAATTGAGAAAACGTATCTGGACCGTCTGATGCAGAAGGCTGAGGGGCGGACCGTACTTCTGGATTTTCGTGATCCGGATTACAATTGCAGCTCTGTGCTTTCCAATAATGGAATCGGGATGTACCGTGCGGTGCAGTATCTGATCGATCATGGGCATCGTGACATCGGCTTTGTCGGTACAATGGAGGCATCCGGAAACATCCGGGAACGATTTTTTGCATACCGGAAGTGTCTGGAGGACAATCAGCTGACGCTTCATCCGGAATGGATTCTGAACGATCGGCGCACAGACAACGAAGCGGTCACAGGAGTGGAGCTTCCGCTCAGACTGCCGACGGCGTTTGCGTGCAGCAGTGATTATGCGGCGTCAATTCTCAAGGAGGCGCTCAGCGCAAGAAATCTGCGGATACCGACGGACATCTCACTGACCTCCTATGATGACTATCTGTATGGGGATCCGCTGGAGAAGAAGCTGACAACCTTTCACGTGGATATGGTAAAAATGGCAGAGAAGGCGGTACAGGCACTGCTCCGGAACCGGAAGTCGCCGAACCGGGCAATGAACTGGTATGTGGACAGTGTTCTTGTAGAAAGAGAGAGCGTGGCGCCTCCGATTCGCTGAAGGAACGGGGCAGAGCACGTTGGGCAAAAGGTATGAGTAAGAATATCACACTAAGCGATATTGCTGCGAAAACAGGGGTGAGCATTGTCACGGTTTCCAAGGCACTTTCCGGCCAGAAGGGAGTCAGCGATGCCACGAGGGCGCAGATCAGCCGGGCTGCACAGGGGATTGGGTAT
>HF986568.1:25137-54140 GCA_000431495.1 Firmicutes bacterium CAG:791
GACCCGTCTGAACTATACCATTGGAGTAGTGACGGCAGCGCGTTACTATACGGATCGGCTGTCCATGTACTGGACGATTTACAGAGATCTTTCCACCAGACTTGCAGGAAAAGGATGCTTCTGCCTGCTGGAGATGGTATCCAGGGAGGAGGAAGAGAACCTTACCGCACCGGGACTTCTTGGGAAGCAGCGTCTGGACGGAGTGCTCGTTCTGGGCTCGTTTGACAAAAGCTATGTCCGCAGGCTGGAGGAGGAGACGGACCTTCCGCTGGTCTTTATGGATACCCTGTCTCTTTCGGGGAAGAATGACAGCGTGATTTCCAACAATTATCTGGGCAGTCAGCAGATGGTGGAGGAGCTGATAAAGCTCGGGCATCGGCGAATTGGCTTTGTCGGGACGCTTCTTTCGACGAACAGCATTGATGACCGGTACCTTGGCGGACAGAAGGCTCTGATGGGGCAGGGGCTTGAGTATGATCCCGTCTGGCAGATCAATGACCGGGACCCGGAGACGGGGATGCTTTATGAGTCCTCGGACTATGTTCTTCCCAAAGGGGAGCTTCCGACCGCATTCTTCTGCAGCAGCGACCGGAGTGCCGAGCTGTTTCTTTCAAGACTGAAGGAGATGGGACTTCGGTGCCCGGAGGACGTTTCCATTGCGGGCTTTGATAATTATGAAGAGGAGAGCGGAATGGAGCCCTTCTTTTCGACCTATGACATCAACTTAAATGGTATGATCCGGCGCAGCGTGCATATTCTGCTGCGGAGAATTGAGAATCCGGAGTACCGGAGCGGAATCACCATGATTCAGGGACGAAGCATTCTGAGGAAAAGCACAAAGCGCTCAGAGGCATAAAGATTTTGTCTTTTTTGCGAAAAACCTCGATGTTGCAGGCAAGAAAGCCTATAATAGAAGGGTATCCATTTTGGAGAAAGGAGGCGTTGGATCAATGAAGAAATTTGGAACGTACAGGTGTGCAGCGGCAGCAGCTCTGGCACTGGTTTTGGTGACTGGCTGCAGCTCTATGAAGTTTCTTGCTACCGGCAAGGAATTCCAGAAGATTTGTGAAGACAACGGCCTTCAGGTCCAGGATACTCTGGAATCGGTAAAGACGGCGGGCTCCTATGTGAGTCTGTCGGATGCGTATCTTGCAACGGATGCGGAGAATGCCTACACGGTTTGCTATGTCCGCTTTTCGGACAGCAAGGAAGCGCAGGGTTATTACGACAGTGTTGCCAATCAGATGGACGGAACGGTATTTACCGGGCCGAATTATCAGGCCGAGGTGGAGACCGTGAACGATTCCTGTCGGGAAATCTATATGGAATCCGGGCGGATTATTTATGCGGAAGGCAATACGGATGCCATCACTTCCATTGAGAAGCAGCTGATTGGTACCTGGAATCAGGATCCGGTGAAGAAAACAACTGCTGCAGGCGGGCAGCAGAAACAGTAGAGAGACGATATGTCAAACATCCTTGTTTTTTCAAACTGGCAGTTCCTTGGAATTTTTCTGCCAGTTTTTTTGTGTGTATTTTACCTGACCTCCGGAAAGAACCGGAATGCTATTTTGTTTTTGGGAAGCCTTGTGTTTTACTCGGGCGGAGGACTTTTTTCACTGATTCTTCTGATTGCGCTGACGGTGATCAACTATTCAGTTGGCTGCGCAGTCTGGGATACCGGGGAGAAGACGAGATTTGCTTCGGTGGTTGCGCTGGATGCGACGGTTCTTATCCTCTGCAAGATTCTTGCTCTTTTGTCATCCGGAAAGGTGCTTCCTTTTTCTTTTGCTCTTCCGGTGGGACTTTCCTTCTATATCTTTAAGATGATCGCCTATCAGGCGGATCTGTATCGGGGAGAAATTCGAAGGAAGCCGTCTTTTCTTCAGGCAGCTGCGTATTTCTCGATGTTCCCGCAGGTGACGCAGGGGCCGATTATGCGCTATCGGGATGGCTTTGCCGGAAAGCTCAGCAGAAGAAAAGTGACGCCTGCCTTGTTTGAGGACGGACTGATTCTTCTGACGATCGGTTTTTCCATGAAGGTGCTTCTGGCGGACCGCATCGGGATTCTATGGAATGAGATTTCGAAGATCGGATTTGAGAGTATTTCGACGCCGCTCGCCTGGCTGGGAGCGTACGGGTATTCCTTCCAGCTGTTCTATGATTTCTGGGGCTATTCTCTGATGGCGGCCGGGATCGGAATGATGCTCGGCTTTCCGTTTGTGGAAAACTTCGCGCATCCGTATGCGGCAGGAAGCATTGGCGAATTCTACCGCTGCTGGCATGCAACGCTGGGACAATGGTTTCGGGACTATATTTACATTCCTCTCGGAGGCAGCAGAAAAGGGATGGCAAGAACCATCGGCAACCTTTTGATTGTCTGGGCAGTGACAGGCTTCTGGCATGGCGGCACACTGAATTATGTTGTGTGGGGGCTGGTCCTTGGTTTCCTCATTGTTTCGGAGAAATATCTTCTGTCGAAAAGCGAGACCGTTTCCAGAGTGGTGGGAAGAATCCATGTGCTGGTCGTCATTCCGCTGACGTGGGTGATTTTCGCTATTCCGAAGCTTGCGGATATCGGTGTGTATTTCGGCAGACTGTTTCCGGTGCGGGGGAGCACTGGTGTCATAAACAGCGGAGATTTTGTTAAGTATCTGGGAATCTACTGGCCCTTTTTCGCGGCCTCGGTGGTGCTGTGTATTCCGGCGGTCTATCGGACCATCCTCCGGTACCGGAGAAAGCCATGGATGACAGCGCTTCTGGCCGTGTTATTCTGGGTAAGCATGTATTTCAGCATTCATACTGCGGGCAATCGCTTTATGTATTTCAGCTATTAAGGAAAACGGGTGAAACCGCTTCTGACGATGCGGGCAGATCCCCGGCGGAGATTGAATTTGAGAGATCAGGAAAATGAGAACAGACCTGCGGAAGCACCCATCCGACAGGTTGGAAATTATCTGCGGCAGATGCCGCTTCTGACAGCGCTTCTGATTACGCTGATTCCGTTTCTTGTGTTTATGTACGGCAAAAAACCGAAGAATGACATAGATCAGCCGGGAAAGGAAGCTTCTTCTGAGGTACAGGAGATGGCATCGACAGATTCCGGAGAAACGGAAGTAGACGGAACCGGCGGAGAGGAAGCTGCTGCCGGGGAGAGTCATCCCGGCTTTGAGACGATTCCGGAGACAGAGCCGGCGGATTCCGAAGAAACGGAGCCGGTGGTTTATACGATCCCGGACGGCGTGAACAACCCGGTTGCACCGGCGACCGATTACGGGAATACGAACACGGCGTATCAGGCGCCGGCAGGGACGGTGTTTGAGACGGCGACGAGCGGAATGTTTGCACCGGACGGGACCTTTTATTATCTGCAGAGCGTACCGGACGATTCGTATTTCTCGGATGCTCTGTTTATCGGAGATTCCAGAACAGACGGATTCCGGGATTACAGCTCGCTGAAGGATGTCGCAAGCTTCTGGGCAAAGGAATCTCTTTCTGTTTACAACGTTCTGGACAAGAGTCTGCCGCTGTATACGCATGGTACGTGGGAGGACTCCCAGACGCTGCAGCAGGTTCTGGAGACACATCCGTACGGAAAGATCTATGTTTCCATGGGAATCAATGAAATCGGCATGCCGACCACGGTGAAGTATGTGGAGAAGTATAAGGCACTGCTGGAGATGATCCGGGAGGCAGAACCGGATGCGATCCTTTATATTCAGGGAAATATGCATGTCAGCAAGGCATTTTCTTCCTCAGATCCGGTGACGAACAATGTGAATCTCGTGGAGCGGAATGCGGCAATCGCGACGCTGGCAAATGGAAGGGATATTTTCTATCTGGATATGAATCCTGCCGTCTGCGATGAGAACGGAGACCTACGCGAGGAGTTTACCGGAGACGGGGTGCATCTGAAGGCATCCGCCTATGAGAAGTGGGCGGATTTCCTGCGGCAGAATGCAATTGTAAAATGAAAAAAGGGAGAAGCCCATCGAGCGGCTTCTCCCTTTTGTACTTCAGTGCATGTGTCGGCACATGGTTTCATCGAGGTAGGCCAGACGGCCTTCCTCAAAGCCGTGAATGCCAAGACCCGGCTCGTCGCTGACGGTGATGTCCTTTTCGTTGAAAACAGCGCCTCCGAGGATCGGATCCTCGCGGCAGAGAACCGGACCGTCCAGATCAATGCGGGTGATGATCTGCTTCGCACAGGCAAGCTCCACAGCGGCATTGACGGAGACCTTGGCCTCCAGCATGCAGCCGAGCATGCATTCCATGCCATAGACCTCTGCGGCAGAGAGAATCTTCTGTGCGTTGTAGAGTCCGCCGCACTTCATCAGCTTGATGTTGATCATGTCTGCAGCGTGATGCTGCATGATGCGGAGAGCATCCTCCGGGCTGAAGACCGCCTCATCGGCAAGAACCGGAACAAAGCTGTTCTCGGTGACGTACTTCAGACCGTCAAAATCGGTTCCCTTGACCGGCTGCTCAACGAGCTCAAGTCCAAGGCCTTTTTCCTCCATCTGATCCAGTATGCGGACGGCCTGCTTGGGAGTCCACGCCTGGTTGGCATCAATGCGGATCCGGATGTCAGGGCCTACGGCATTCCGGACAGCGGCAAGACGCTCTACATCCAGAGAAGGATCGATTCCGACCTTGGTCTTTAACGTGTCATAGCCGCGGGCAACCGCATCGCAGGCATCCCGTGCCATCTCCTCCGGTGAGTTCACGCTGATCGTGATGTCGGTGGTGATGGTTTTTCTTGCTCCGCCGAGGAGCTTGTAGACGGGGATGCGGTAAAGCTGGCCGTACAGATCATACAGAGCCATATCAACGGCTGCCTTGGCAGAGGTGTTGTGGACAACGGCACTCTGAACGGTGCGGATGACATCCTCGAAGCAGTCGATGTCGAGACCGATCAGTTTCGGAGCGATGTGGTCCCGGATGGCACCGACAATTGCACCGGTTGTATCGCCGGTGATGACGCCGGTCGGCGGAGCTTCTCCGTAGCCCTTTTCGCCGGTGTCCGTAAGAATTTCCACAATGACATCATTGACGGCATCCACTGTGCGCAGTGCGGTTTTGAAGGGCACGCGAAGCGGGACAGAAATGGTGCCGAGTTTTACCTGAGTGATTTTCATGGCAGAATCAGTCCTTTCCAAATTGATCGTTTTCAAACACTCACATCATACCACGCAGAACCTTTGTATTGTCATTCGAAGAACAGATGAATTATGATAGTTTGATGTCGGGCCGCGAAAAGCGGCGGAAAGGACTGCAATGGCGCAGAACAGATGTGAAATACTTCCGGTGCTTCTGGAGATGGGAGAGGCGCTTCTTGGAAGCGGGGCGGAGATTTACCGCGCGGAGGATACGCTGAACCGGATGGGCTATGCCTATGGGGCGGCAGCAATGAATGTATTTGTCATTCCGTCGAGCATTGTGATCACGATGGAAATGCCGGATGGCAGGATGCTGACGCAGACAAAGAGAATCCGGTCGGCCAATTCGAATGACTTCACGAGACTGGATGAGATCAATGAGCTGAGCCGCTCGTACTGCAGTCGGCCTTTTCCTGTGGAGGAACTGAGGAGGAGACTTCGGGAGATCACGTCGCAGAGAATCAGCAGAAAAGAACTGCTTGCCGGGTGCATATTGGGAGCGGGAGCGTTTACGATCTTTTTCGGCGGGAACCTGATGGACGGACTGACGGCCTCGTTGGTAGGACTTCTGATCGGCTGTCTTCAGGTATATTTTGCCCCGGTATGCATGAACGATACGGTCTATACGTTTCTGGCATCCTTCCTGACAGGCATTCTGGTCAGCCTTGCGGGCAGGATCCTTCCCGGACTTCATGTGGACCAGGTGATGATCGGAGACATCATGCTCCTGATCCCTGGGATTATGATGACAAATGCGATCCGGGATTTTCTTCTGGGCGACACGATCTCCGGGGCACTCCGGCTGACGCAGGCACTTCTTCTTGCAGGCGTGCTTGCGCTTGGCATTATGAGTGCGATCGGAATTGCGAGGTGGATATGATGAGAGGAATGCTTCTTCAGCTGCTTATGGCCGGTATGGGCTCTGTGGGCTTTGGAATGATGTTCCGGATCCGGAGAAAACACCTGCTTCTGACGGCATTTGGCGGCGCTTTGTGCTGGCTTGCATATCTTGGGAGCAGACAAATCTGGAGCGGCATGTTCGTGCCGAGCTTTGCCGCGAGCGTTGCGGCGGCGTTATATGCAGAAGCACTGGCCCGCATCTGCAAGGCGCCGTCTACGCCTTTTTTTGCCCTGTCGGAGATTCCGTTAATCCCGGGGAGCACACTCTATTACTGCATGCTGAATGCTGCGGGCGGACACGCAGACGAGGCGGTTTCCTATGGCCTGAAGACGTTTGCCGTCGCGCTTGGAATCGCAGCGGGAATGAGCATTGTCTGGGCACTGTGTGATTTCAGCAGAAAGGCGGAGCGCTTTCATCGGAGAAGGCACGGGTAGAGCGGCGGCAGTGAGCATTTCCTGGCAGAGCAGGATGAAACCTATGGCAGAAAATAAAAAAATATGTATGCACTTTGGAAAGTCTGGTATATAATAATCTCGTTCGCACGATTTTCCGGCAGGTGCGTTCAGATGGGATGGTAGCTCAGCCGGGAGAGCGTCCGCCTCACACGCGGGAGGTCACGGGTTCGAGCCCCGTCCACCCCAGTTTATCGTTTGTCCCCGAACCCGTAAGGATTCGGGGATTTCCTGTTTTATACGATTATCTGCAATTTGCAAGGAGCAGAAAGCTTTCCATGATACAAAAACATGAGATTCCCATTCTTGAATATGATTCTGATTCTGCGGAAGTCATCCGGCCTGATCATGGAACGGAACAGCTGGTCCTCCCGGAAAAGTGCGTGTTTGGCTTTCTGGGAGATGTGATTGATGATTATGCACGGGAAACGAACGCAGTCATTGCCGAGCATTTTGAAACCATTACAAAAAGCTATCCGATTTACATTGTCCGGCAAAATGAGCTGGAATTCTGCCTGTGTCAGGCACCGCTTGGGGCGTCCGCAGCCACACAGCTTCTGGATTTTCTGATTGCCTGCGGATGCAGAAAAATTATTTCAGCCGGTTCCTGCGGGGTACTGACGGTTTTTTCCGGGAAACACGCGATATGGTAACATATCGTAAAATGGAGGGCTGTTCGACCGTTGAAATGGAGTGTGCCGCGTTGGCTGCCTGTGCCCAAAAACGCGGTGCAGTCTTTGGCCAGATTCTCTACACTGCCGATTCCCTTGCAAATGTCTGCGCTCATGATGAGCGGGATTGGGGAAAGCGTTCTTTGCGGAAAGCATTGGAGCTATGCATCAACGTCCTCCGGTATATCCCGGCAGATTCATATGGCGACGGATGCACTTTTGCGGTACAATAAACAGCAAAAGCCCTGTGGGGAAATTATATTTTCATAACATTCGCTTTTGAGATTCAGACAGGAGTATCATGAAGAAGAGAGTTCTTGCAGTAGTATTGACAGTGATGACCGCGATGTCCGTTATGGCATGCGGGGATAGTGCATCGGAAGGAATTTCGGCGCACGGATTTGAGTCGATTCCGGACGGAGCACATCCGGATGATCTTGGACAGAGCCAGCAGGAAGAGGAGTCGGTCGAGGAAGAGAAGGAAGCCTATGTCCTTCCGGATGATATGTATTACAGTGAGCTGACCGGAGAGCCGATCAGCAAGGAGATTGAGGATCAGCGGCCGGTTGCCATCATGGTGGACAATGACCAGAGAGCGCTTCCTCATTTCGGCATTTCAGACTGTGACGTTATGTATGAGCTGATGAACTCTACGGCGAACAACCGCATCACACGTTTGATGTGCCTGTTCAAGGACTGGGGCTCCATCGAGAAGGTGGGAAGCATTCGTTCCATCCGTCCGACGAACATCCTGCTTGGTCAGGAATGGGACGCGGTTCTGTGCCATGACGGCGGTCCTTTCTATATTGATCCTTATATGGGACGGTATCCGTATCATTTTTCCGGAACCTTCTCCCGTGTAAAGAACGGAAAACCTACGGAGTTTACGGAGTTCTGCCTTTCCGGCGATCTGGACAAGAACTTCTCCAACTCCAGCTATTCCAGAAACTACGATGACAGGAAACAGAGCGGAGATCATTTCCAGTTTGCTCCTTATCAGGGCGAAGAGGTTACGCTGGACGACGCAGAGAATTCGGTGGACGCAGCAAACATCAGCCTCCCGTTCCACAACACGAGCTCACAGCTGAAATACAATCCGGATACGAATACCTATGATTATTACGAATTCGGTTCGGTTTGTAAGGATGGCGGAAATGATAAGACCGTTACCTTTAAGAATGTACTGATTCAGGACTGCACCTTTACGCAGTATGACGAGCACGGGTATCTGATTTACAATTGCATTGCAGAAGTACAGCCCGGCTATTACTGCACGAACGGAAAGGCAATCCCGATTACCTGGTCGAAGACCAGTGAGGGCGGAATCACGAAGTACTATGACGGAAACGGCAAGGAGATTACGCTGAATCCCGGCAAGACTTATATTACCCTGATTCCGAGCGATACCTGGGACTCGGTTACTTTGAACTGAGCCGCAGCAAAAGCCTGAAGAAAGCATGTCCCTGACAGTAGTGTTTCATATACTGCCAGGGACATATTGTTTCTATCGTCATACGCAGCAGCTGTTTATCCCGACATGTACGGCACGAGGGCGAAGGCTCGGAGGGAGAAAGATCGGATGAAAAAGAAGGCCAGACTTATTTTACTTATCGTCATTCTTGCGCTGGCAGCAGGAATTACCGTGTATCTGGTGAGTTTTCTGTTTCTCCCCATGCGGGATTACAGAAAAGCGGAGGCACTTGCAAGGGAGAATCAGTTCGATGAGGCGGCGGAGGGCTTTGCCGCAATCTCGAGGAAATATGATCTGGGAGGCAGACTGGCGGTTCTCGGCGGATTTGCGGATGCAGCAGAGCGGGTGCCGGAAATGAGATACGAAAAAGGCTCTTACTTAAGAGAGCAGGGCGACTATGAAGGAGCTGCTGCGGCTTACGAGGAGCTTGGCGATTACAAGGACAGTCCGGACCAGGTAAAGAACACACGACTTGCGGAGGCAGATGCCCGGATTTCGGAAAATGATTTTGAAACCGCCATTTCTCTTCTGACAGAGCTTGGAGAGTATGACGGAGGGAGCTTCGGAAAGGCAGAGGAGCTTCTGGATAAGGCCTGTTACACAAGGGCGGTCAGGCTGGAAGCCATCGGGAAGCTGGAGGATGCAGAGACCGGCTTTGCGCAGACAGAGGAATATCAGGATTCCTACGAAAGACTGCGGGAGGTCCGCTACAACATGGCGAGGAATGCACTCCTGATTTATGATTTTGAGACAGCGAAGACGCTCTTTGCAAAGGTCGGGGACTACAAGGATGCGAAGGAGCTTCTTGCGATTCTGGACACCGCAGTGGACCGTGTGTACCGATCTCCCTATACGGACATTACCGGGAAAAAGACGAATGCAGTGGTGAGCTATCTCTGGATGCACTCGGTGATTGTGCCCGGACGCCTGGATGAGGGAATTTCAGTGAAGCTGCAGGAGGATCGCTGTGTGGGAGATCTGAATCCGGCCTGGTTTGGAGCAGCTTCCTATGATTACAGTCTGGAGCAGGTGCGGGATGCCGACACATGGTATTTTACCTACTATGGATCCGAAACGGAGAATGAGGACGGAGCGGTTCTTCTGGAAGCTCAGTTTTCTCCGGACTACAGCAATCTGACCACACGCAAGGTTTACAAAACAACCCGCGATGAGGAGATGATCCGGGATGCGCAGCGTGCGGAGGAGGAAGCTGCAAAGGTTGCAGAGGCAGAGGATGACGCCTCGGATCAGGAGTTCAGCCAGGAAGAAGAGGGAGACGAGGAGAAGGAAGACCAGGAAGAGGAAGTCGCTCTTCCCAAACCGGCACTGGAGGGAACCCGGCATTGGACGAGCGTCGGCGATGAGGAGAAGCTTGCAGCCATCAAGGAGGGCTTTCGAAGACGCCTTCGCGTGCAGCTGGCCGAAAAGGGAAACATGGCCTTTTACAATGATACCGACGATGAACGGCTTCCGCATTACTGCAGTGTTTCCAACTGTCTGAACAAGGGGACAAAGGTTGCTTCCGACTTGAACGGAAGAAGATATTACTGTGAGGAACATGAGAACGAATATGAAAAAGATCCGGCCTGTGAGGCAGACAACAATTCGCAGTGAACAGAATTTTCCGACAAGAAGCGGGATGGTGTGGCATTTTCTGCAGGGAAGCAAGCGGTGGTTTGTACTCAGCATTGTCTTCTCCTGTCTGACGTCTGTGCTTGATCTTCTGAATCCGAAGATCATCAGCTACACCGTAGATTCGGTGATTGACAGCAAGCCGTCGGCATTGACGGGACCTGCCAGGGCACTGATCGAGTCTTCTGGAGGTGCCGAGGGTCTGCGGAATCACCTGTGGCTTGTTGCGGCGGCTGTCTGCGTGGTGGCACTTCTTGCCAACGCATGCCGGTATGCGAACCGGCTGATGAATTCACTCGGCGCGGAGTGTCTGGTCAAGAGAATGCGCGATCAGCTGTTTGATCACATTGAGCATCTCCCTTTTGCGTGGCACAGCGAGAATCACACAGGAGACATTATTCAGCGGTGTACATCGGATGTGGAGACTATCAAGAATTTTGTCTCGGAGCAGCTTACCAGTCTGTTTCGAATTGTGATTCTGATGTCCTTTGCGCTGTACTATATGAACCGGATTCATCCGACCCTGACGGCGGTTTCTGCCGCCTTTTTCCCGATTATCATTCTGTATTCGCTTTTCTTTCACCGGAGAATCGGGAATGCCTTTCAACATGCGGATGAGGAGGAGGGAAAGCTTTCCGCCATTGCGCAGGAGAATCTGACCGGAGTTCGTGTGGTGCGGGCGTTCGGGCGTGAGATCTATGAAAGGGAGCGCTTCGAGAAGCAGAACCGGAGCTACACGTCGATGTGGATCCGGCTGATGAAGCTGCTCTCTGCGTTCTGGTGCTCAAGTGATCTGATTTCCGGTCTGCAGGTGATGCTGATCACCGTGATCGGCGCAGTTTTCTGTGTCCGCGGACAGATTACATCGGGACAGTACATTGCATTTATCTATTACAATTCCATGCTGACGTGGCCTGTCCGCTCGCTTGGCCGCGTGGTGGCGGATATGTCCAAGGCGGGAATCTCCATCGACCGCCTGCGTTACATCATGAATTCGGAGACAGAGCAGGATAAAAAGGATGCCAAGATGCCTCCTATGGACCGGGATATTTCGTTTCAGCATGTGTCTTATCAGTATGAAAACGGCTCCTCTGAGGTACTGAAGGACGTCACCTTCACCATTCCGGCGGGGAGCACGGTTGGAATTCTGGGAGGAACCGGCTCCGGAAAATCTACCCTGATGTATCTCCTTGACCGTCTGTATCCGCTCTCTCCGGAAAACGGACGGATCGAGATTGGTGGTGTGGACATCGCGGACATTTCTTCGGACTGGCTTCGAAGAAATATCGGCATGGTCCTGCAGGAGCCCTTCCTGTTCTCCAGAACGCTGGAGGAAAATATCGCAATTGCGAGCGGCCAGGAGCCGGAAGATGGGAAGGATGGCGAGCACTCCCGTCTTGCAAGGGTGCGATCCGCAGCAAGGATTGCCAGACTGGATGAAACCATCACACATTTTGCCAAGGGCTATGACACCTTTGTCGGAGAGAGGGGCGTGACCCTTTCCGGCGGGCAGAAGCAGAGGACGGCGATTGCCCAGATGCTGATTCGAAAGCCGCCTGTCATGGTGTTTGACGATTCCCTGTCGGCCGTGGATGCGGAAACGGATGCGGAAATCCGCAGGGCACTCCGGGAGAATGTCGGCTCTGCGACGGTGATTCTGATTGCGCACAGACTGACCACGCTGATGCACGCGGATCAGATTCTTGTGATGGATCAGGGACGGCTTGTGCAGCGGGGAACACATGAGGAGCTTCTGGCACAGGATGGAATTTACCGGCAGATTTATGATCTGCAGGTTCGTCAGAGCGGCAGCAGGTAATGGAGGAGGTCTGCGATGCAGGCAGAAGAGAATAAGAAGATTTCACTGCCCTTCTTCGGAATTCCGAGATTGTGGCCTTTTATCCGGCCTTACCGCCGGATTCTTATCATCAATATCATTCTGGGAATTCTCAGCTCGCTGATCGATTCCCTGTATCCGTTGTTCAACAGCTATGCACTGAATCATTTTGTGGCAGAGGAGACGCTGAAGGGCATCCTTCCGTTTGCAGCGGCCTATGCGGTGATTCTGGTTCTTCAGGTGATCGACAATTTCGTCAGCACGTATCAGTGCGGCAAGGTCGAGATGTCGGTAGACCGGGACCTGCGGAATGCCTCGTTCAATCATCTGCAGACGCTGTCCTTCTCCTATTTTAACCAGAACAATGTCGGCTACATTCATGCGAGAGTCATGAGCGACACCGGAAAAATCGGTGAGCTGGTGGCCTGGAGAATGATGGACATGGTCTGGAACGGCTCCTATATCGTGTGCGTGATTGCGGTGATGCTCGCCGTGAATGCAAGGCTTGCGATGTACGTTCTGGCACTGGTCCCTGTTGCGGTGGTTCTGATTGCCTTTTTTCAGAAGAAGCTGGTGAAGCTGAACCGGAGAATCCGCGAGATCAACTCAACCATTACGGGCAATTTTAACGAGGGCATCACGGGGGCAAGATCGGTCAAGACGCTTGTGATTGAGGACCGTATCCGGAAGGATTTTGAGAAGGATACGGAAGAAATGCGCGAGGCGTCCGTGAAGGCAACTCATTATTCGGCATTGTTTACCTCGCTTGTGACCTTTATGTGCGCGACGGCACTGGCGCTTGTCCTCTGGAAGGGTGGCCGTATCACGATGGAGGGGGTCCTTCAGATCGGAACACTGTCGGTATTTTTTTCCTACGCGCTGAATATGATGGATCCGATCCAGAATATCGTTCAGACCATTTCTGCGTTTATTGCCATTCAGGTAAACATTGAGAGACTGACGCGGCTTCTTCATACAGAGTCGGATGTGGCAGACCGGAGTGAGGTCACAGAGCGTTACGGGGACACCTTCCATCCGAAGAAGGAAAACTGGGAGCCCTTGTACGGAGATGTAGAGTTCCGGGATGTTTCCTTCCGCTATCCGGATGGAGAAGAGTATGTTCTGGAGCATTTTAATCTGAAGGTGCCGAAGGGAACCAATGTGGCGATTGTAGGAGAAACGGGGGCCGGAAAATCCACACTGGTGAACCTGGTCTGCCGCTTTTTCGAACCTACGGAGGGTGCCGTTCTGATTGATGGAAGGGATGCAAGAGACCGTTCCCAGCTCTGGCTCCACAGTAATATCGGCTATGTTCTGCAGACACCGCACCTGTTTTCTGGCTCGGTGAGAGACAATCTGCGCTACGGGAAACCGGATGCCACGGATGAGGAGATTATGCAGGCGCTTGGGCTTGTGCATGCGGACTTTGTCGTGGAGAAGATGGAAAAGGGGCTGGACTCCGAGGTAGGAGAGGGCGGAGACCTTCTTTCCACCGGAGAAAAGCAGCTTCTTTCCTTTGCCAGAGCGATTCTGGCGGATCCGAGAATTCTGGTTCTGGATGAGGCAACGGCATCGATCGACACACTGACGGAGAAGTTGATCCAGGATGCGATCGAGACCGTGATCCGGGGAAGAACCTCCTTCGTGATAGCACATCGCCTGTCCACCATTGTGGATGCGGATGTCATTCTGGTTGTCCGGAATGGGAAAATCATTGAACAGGGGACACACAAAAGCCTCATGCAGCAGAACGGATATTATCACGAGCTGTACATGAGGCAGTACGAAGAGATGGCAGCAGATGCTGTTTACCGCGCGTAGGCGGAATAGATTTTCTGATGATCCTGCACGGCATTCATGGAGGAAGAAGCCATTCCGGTCACACAGATGTAAGGTACATTTCCGGAAGAAACGAAGTAGCTGACGGCACAGTAGCGTGACTGGTTGACGTAGCCGGTCTTGGCACCAAGAACAATCCCCGGTTTATTCAGAGGACTGATTCGGGAAAGAAACAGGTTACGCACGGTAATTCCCTGCGGGTGTACTGTGGTCGGAATCGTTGTGTACTGCGGCGTCACCAGAACGGTGAAGGCGAGCTGGCTGGCGGCTGCCGCATTCATGATAACCGCGATGTCATTGCAGGTGGAGTAATGGCCGGGATCAAAAAGACCGATGCAGTTGGTAAAGTGCGTATTCTTCAGCCCAAGCGCAGCTGCCTTGTCATTCATCATCGTGACAAAGGCCGCATCCGAGCCTGCCACATACCGACCGAGGGCCATTGCGGCATCGGCGCCGGAGGGAAGAATGGTGCCCCATAAAAGATCCATGACAGTTACCTTCTCTCCCGCTGCGAAGCCGACGGTGCTGCAGTCATGCTCCATGCAGTAATCCAGAATATCCTGCGTGATGGTGACGGTATCGGTGAGGTTCTTTACGTGCTCCGATGCGACAAGAAGTGTCATGACCTTGGTCATGGAGGCCGGGTACATGTAGGCGTCACCGTTCTTCTGCGCGGTTATCTTGCCGGTTTTGGCGTTTACCAGAATGGCGAAGGTGCTCCCTGCAGTCTGATCGGAGATCAGCTTTGTGGAAGAATCGGAAGGAAAGACGGATTCTGCCGCGTATGCGGAAAGCGTAATTTTGCCGGAAAGAGCAGTCTTTTCTGTGAGAGGAGAGCTTCCGGGCACAGGAGAAACGGCAAGAACGAGAGCGGCTGCGAGTGCGGAGGAGACGGTAATAAGTCTTCGCCGGATGGAAGATACAGATCGATACATGAATACCTCCTGAAAATCAAAACGGAAATTACGGACATTTTTATGGTAGCATTGTAACAGAAGAACCGCCACAAAAAGTGCGGAAACACGGCAGCGAAAACGTATAAAATGCTGCCGCAGAGCAGAAAAAAGAGAGGGGAAGCTATGATTTTTACAGCAGAAAAGGGCGTTTTGACAGCGAGAAATCTGGGAGAAATTCTCCGTATTGAGGCCTGGGGAAAGGATTCCCTGCGCGTTCGTGCAACGCGGCATGCGGCCCTCAACGATGAGAACTGGGCACTGACCGAGGAGCCGGGGGACTCCAGGGCCATTGTGGAAATCACGAAGGAGGATCATTTGGTCGGTGATGGAACGATGGATCAGAAGGAGCTGGCGAGGGTCACCAACGGACGGATTTCGGCCACGGTCAATTTTGCCGGTGTCATTACCTTTTATAAGGATGGAAAGCAGCTCCTTCGTGAATATTTCAGCTTCTATGACGGGTCTCTTTGGAAGGAGAGCCGCTGCCTTAAAATCCGAAGCCGCGAGTGGAAGGGAATCCCGGGCGGAGATTTCTCTCTGAACGTCCGATTTGAGAGCATCGATGGGGAAAAAATTTACGGAATGGGCCAGTATCAGCAGCCCTACCTGGATTTGAAGGGCTGTGTTCTGAGTCTGGAGCAGAGAAACTCCCAGGTCACGGTGCCCTTCGAGGTTTCTTCCATGGGCTATGGGTTTCTCTGGAACAACCCGGCTGTCGGTCGTGTCTCCTTTGGAAAGAACCTCACGGAGTGGCAGGCAGCGGCAACCCGGCAAATGGATTACTGGATTACGGCAGGAGATACGCCGAAGGAAATTCTGGAAAAATATACGGCGGTGACCGGACGTGCGCCCATGTTCCCGGAAAATCTCATGGGACTGTGGCAGTGCAAGCTTCGCTACCGCACGCAGGAGGAGGTGCTGTCTGTCGCAAGAAAATACAAGGCAGAGGGCCTTCCGATCGATATGATTGTCATCGATTTCTTCCACTGGACGCTTCAGGGAGACTGGAAGTTTGACAAAACCTATTGGCCGGATCCGAAGGCGATGGTGGATGAGCTTCATTCGATGGGCATCAAGGTCATTGTCTCCATCTGGCCGTCCGTGGACCGCAAGAGCGAGAACTTCGCGGAGATGATGGACCGGGGACTGCTGATTTCGACGGAGCGCGGTGCGCAGCAGACCTATGACTACCAGGGGGACTGCGTGGAGATTGATGTTTTCAATCCGGAAACCAGAAAATATGTCTGGGAGAAATGCAAAAAGAACTATTATGACCTTGGCATCGATGCGTTCTGGCTGGACAACTCGGAACCGGATTACTGTGCTTATGATTTTGATAATTACCGCTACATCAATGGATCGGCGCTGGAGTGCAGCTGTCAGTATCCGCAGTGGTACAGCCGGATTTTCTATGATCCGATGACGGAGCTTCAAAAGGAGCCGGTCGTCAATCTGCTTCGAAGCGGTTGGGCGGGAAGCCAGAAATACGGAAATGTTCTTTGGTCCGGTGACGTACCGAGCACCTTTGAGTCACTGCAGGATCAGCTGCAGGCAGGCCTGAACATCGGACTTGCGGGGATTCCGTGGTGGACGACGGACATCGGGGGCTTTATGACGGATGACGTGAACGATCCGGATTTCCAGCAGCTTCTGATTCGCTGGTACGAGTTTGCCGTATTTTCGGCAGTCTTCCGGATGCATGGAGACCGCGGCCCCTACAACATTCCGCCGTTGGATAACCGTGACTTTGGAGGCGGCTATCTTCATACCGGGCAGGACAATGAGCTGTGGAGCTATGGAGAAGAAAACTACCGGATTATGAGAAAGTATTATGACATCCGAATGGAGCTGAAGCCCTACATTGCAAAGCTCTATGAGGAGGCTCACACAAACGGCTCACCGCTGATCCGTACGATGTTCTATGAATTTCCGGCAGATTCGAAGTGCTGGGAGGTGACGGATCAGTATATGTTCGGTTCGGAATATCTGGTGGCTCCGATTCTGCACCTGAATGAATTCGAGCGTGACGTGTATCTTCCGGAAGGAAGCTGGACGGATATTCGTGACGGAAAGGTCTATGAAGGCGGGCAGACCGTGCATGTGGATGCGCCTCTGGATGGGCTTCCGGTCTTTCACCGCTGCTGCTGAAAAGCTCCGCTTCTGAAAAGAATCCGCTTCTGAAAGGCTCAGCTGCGGCTCCGGGGCAGGAGCAGACAGAAGAGCTTTATAAAATAGAAGAGAATGCCGCACCAGCCTGCAGATGCAAATAAGATCGCATTGACAGCGGGCTGCAGTCCGAGTACCTCCTGCATGACCAGCACGATCATGGCGCCGAGGACAAAGCCTGCGGCAAATCCGAGAAGCAATGTGCAAAACAGTCTGGAACGTATTTCCTGTGTCTTCATAAATAATATCACCCGGTTCTTTCTGATTCCGGCGGGGATTCCTGATGGAAATCCCTGCCGGAATCTTTTTTCTGGTAATTTTCAAAATCTTCTTAAAATAACAACTCTCTTAATCTGCTCTTAATGTAATGCTCCGCAAAAAACAGCTCTATCGCAGAAACGTAAGGCTTATGTAAGAAACAGGTAAAGCAGCGGGCGAAAAGATCGGAGGTCTTTCGGGGCATCTGACGCCAAGAACAACTTTACATAGCTTTAACATTTCGCGGGTTATGGATTTAACACGCCCTCTTTATGATGGGCACTGTCGGATAAGAAAACGATTCCTGATAGAGGAGGATATTATTATGAAACTGAAGAAACTTACCGGAACAATTGCAGCAGCAACACTGGTTATGGGAATGCTTGCAGGATGCGGCGCTTCTGATACGGCAGCAGCAGACACTGCAGCAGCCGCAGCAGAGACCACCGCAGCGGCTGAGACTACTGCTGAGACCACTGCAGCAGAGACGACAGCAGAGGCTGTTACCGGAGAGGTTACCGCAGCAGGCTCTTCCGCCCTGCTCCCTCTTGCACAGGCAGCAGCAGAGAAGTTTATGGATGCAAATCCTGACTGCTCGGTCACGGTAAACGGCGGCGGATCCGGTGAAGGCCTGAAGCAGGTTGCAGACGGAGCCATTGATATCGGAAACTCGGATGTTTTCGCAGAAGAGAAGCTGGATACTTCTGTCGCAGCAGGCCTTGTAGATCATGAGGTATGTGTCATTACCATGGCGCCCGTTGTCAATGCAGACCTTGGCGTAGATGATCTGACCACGGATCAGCTGATTGACATCTTTACCGGAAAGATCACCAACTGGAAGGAAGTCGGCGGACCGGATGAGGAGATCCTTCTGGTTACCAGGCCGAGCTCTTCCGGAACCAGAGCACTGTTTAAGAACTGGGCACTGAACGGAGAAGAGGAGGCTTCCAACGAAGCACTTGAGACCGATGATTCCGGCACTCTTCTTCAGACCGTTGAGCAGAACAAGGGAGCAATCGGATATGTTGCACTGTCCTATCTTGTCAATGACGATACCGTCAAGACGGTTTCCATCGATGGTGTAGCACCTACTCTTGAGAACACCTACAACGGAACCTACAAGGTATGGGGCTTCGAGCACATGTACACCAACGGCGAGGGCAGCGATGCCGCACAGGCCTTCATCAACTACATGATGGGCGATGAGTTCGGTGAATCCATCGAGGCGATGGGCTACGGCGTATCCTCCAGGATGAGCGATGAGGCGGTAAAGTCTCACGAAGCACAGTAAAAAGCATTCGGAAAACTCCGACAGAGGAACAGTTATGAGCGAAGCAGTTACAAACCTTACGGGTGGAAAGAATTGCACAGAAACGTCGGAGCGCAGAATTCAGGGAATGAGAACCGGCAAAATGGATCGTTTCCGGAAAGAATACCTGGGGCGGGGGATTGTTACCGCCTCGGGCTTCTTTATTATCGCGCTGACGCTTGCAATTGGTGTTTTCCTGATTGTGCAGGGCACCGGAACCTTTACCAAATATCATCATTCCATTCTGGAATTCCTGTTTTCCAGTGAATGGGCACCGGTGGATTCTGTGGCCGGAGGCACCGGCAAGGTGGGCTGTGCCATTTACATTGCGGGCTCTCTGATGACCTGCGGACTTGCACTTCTTATGGTGACACCGTTTGCGGTGGGCGCTGCAGTATTTATGACAGAGATCGCTCCGAAGGCAGGAACGAAAATCTTTCAGCCGGCCATTGAGATGTTCGTGGGAATCCCTTCCGTTGTATATGGCTGGATCGGACTTACGGTACTGGTTCCGTTCATCCGCGACACCTTCCATGCAAGAATGGGCGGATATTCCGTGCTTGCAGCCAGCATCGTGCTTGCCATCATGATCTTTCCGACCATCACGACGGTTGCGGCAGACGCCATCCGGAGCATTCCGCAGTATTACCGGAAAGCCGCATACGGGCTTGGCTCTACCAGATGGCAGGTCATCTACCGGATCGTTCTTCCGGCAGCCAAATCCGGCATTCTGACCGGGATTATTCTGGGACTTGCGAGAGCGTTCGGTGAGGCACTTGCGGTTGCAATGGTCATCGGAAAAACAAGAGCGTTCCCGAAGAACATCCTTTCTCCGACCAATAACCTGACGGCGGCTATCGCTGCGGATATGGGAAACTCGGCAAGCGGCGGTGAGCAGAATATGGCGCTTTGGACCATGGCGCTGCTCCTGTTCCTGATTTCCATGCTGTTTATTTTCATCATCCATCGCATTGATGCGGCAGGGAAAAAGAAAGAAAAGGCGTAAGAAGGCAAAAGGCCTTGCTGCGATACAGATACAAAAGAGGATTGGTGCGATATGAATGAAAAAATGAAACGCCGCATTAAAAATGCGGAGAGGACGGACCATTTGATGACGGGCGTATTCTGCGCCGTCGGAGGGTCGTTCCTTCTGCTGATTCTGGTTCTTGCGGGATACATTATCATCAAGGGAATCATGAGTTATTTTCCCGGGATTCTGGCGGCAGATTCCGGTGGAATCGGAAACCAGCTGTTCAATACCGTCTATCTGGTTGTGCTTTCTCTTCTGATCAGTGTTCCGCTGGGAGTCCTTGCAGGAATTTACATGGCGGAGTATGCGGGAGATACCAAAGCAACCCATTTCATCCGGATCTGCATAGAATCGCTTTCTTCGCTTCCTTCGATCGTGGTAGGCCTGTTCGGCTATCTGGTTTTCATCCTGATGACAGGAGCAAAATGGAATCTGATGGCAGGTGCGCTTGCGGTTTCCATTTTAAGTCTTCCTTCCATTGCAACGACGACCGAGGATGCCATGCGCAGCCTTCCGAAGAGCTACAAGGCGGGCTCCATGGCACTTGGTGCAACGCACTGGGTCAGCATCGTGAAGGTTCTGCTTCCTGCGTGTCTTCCGCGCATCATTACCGGCGTGATTCTGGCAGCAGGAAGAGGCTTTGGTGAGGCGGCAGCTCTTCTGTATACGGCGGGGCAGAGCACAAGACTTAACTGGAGCAACTGGAATCTGGCCTCCAAAACGTGTCCTCTCAATCCGTTCCGTCCGGGTGAGACACTGGCTCTTCATATCTGGGTCATGCGCACAGAGGGAGCATTGAATCCGCAGTCGGAGGAAATTGCAAACTTCTCGGCGATGGTGCTGGTGGTGATGGTACTTATTTTCTCCATGATTGCGAGAATCATGACGCGGAGAATCAACGAGAAGCAGTCGGGTGCAAAGGCATAGAGCAGACCTTGAGAGAAAGGGAAACAGAATGGAAGAACAGTATAAATTTGAAATCAAAGACCTGGATCTGTTCTACGGACAGTATCAGGCATTGCATAAAATTTCAATGAACATCCGTGCCAATGAGATTACGGCACTGATCGGCCCCTCCGGCTGCGGAAAATCAACGTTTCTGAAGACACTGAACCGGATGAATGATCTGGAAGAGGGCGTTCGCATTGAGGGTGATGTGAAGCTGGACGGCGTGGATCTTTATAAGGACATGGATGCCATCGAGCTGCGAAAGAGAGTTGGAATGGTATTCCAGCAGCCGAATCCGTTCCCGAAGAGTGTTTATGAGAACGTAGCTTACGGTCCGAGAATCAACGGAGTCCGCCGCAAATCGGAGCTGGATGAGATCGTGGAGCGAAGCCTTCGTCAGGCAGCCATCTGGGATGAGCTGAAGGACAGACTTCACAAAAGTGCTCTGGGACTTTCCGGCGGACAGCAGCAGAGACTGTGCATTGCAAGGACCCTTGCGGTGGAGCCGGAGGTGATTCTGATGGATGAGCCGACGTCTGCACTGGATCCGATTTCCACTTCCAAGATCGAGGATCTCGCCATCGAGCTGAAAAGCAAATATACCATCGTCATCGTGACACACAACATGCAGCAGGCAAGCCGTATCTCAGACAATACCGCATTCTTCCTGTTGGGCGAGCTGATTGAGTACAATCGCACGCAGAAGCTCTTCTCGATTCCGGCGGACAAGCGAACCGAGGATTATATTACCGGACGCTTCGGCTGATGGAAAAAAGCGGAAAAATGTTCCTTATATACAGGAGGTAAAACAGTGAGAAACCGGTTTGATGCGCAGCTTCTGCAGCTGAACAGGATGCTGATTCATATGGGAGATCTGTGCGGAATTGCAATTGAAAATGCGACAAAAGCCCTGCAGGATGGTAATATACAGATGGCCTATGATGTCATGACGGCAGATGCTGAGATTGATCAGGCGGAACGCGATATTGAGCGGCTGTGTCTGACACTTCTTCTGCAGCAGCAGCCGGTGGCAAGAGATCTTCGCCAGATTTCTTCTGCACTGAAGATGATTACGGATATGGAGCGTATCGGTGATCAGGCTTCGGATATTGCAGAAATCGTAGTGAGCGCACAGATGTCCGAGGCAACGGACTTTCCGAAGATTGTGGAGATGAGCGTGGAGGTCACCCACATGGTGGAGGACAGCATCAAGGCATTTGTGGACAAGAATCTGGAGCTTGCAGGAAATGTGGAAGCGCGGGACGATGTGGTGGACATGATGTTTGATTCCGTGAAGAATCAGCTGATTGATTACATCGGCGAGAATCAGGGGCAGGCAGCACACAAGGCAATTGACCTGGTGATGATTTCCAAGTATCTGGAGCGTATCGGTGATCATGCAACGAACATTGCGGAATGGGTTACTTTTTCCATTACCGGTGTTCATGAAGCGAAGCTGGATACGAAGAAGATTACAGGGTAAGGATGAAGCAATGATTTTTTGTGTGGAAGACGATGAGAACATCAGAGATCTGATCGTATATACGTTGGAGAATACGGGGTTTCAGGCACAGGGCTTTGAAGACGGGAAATGCTTCAGGGCGGCACTTGGACACGAGAAGCCGGATCTGGTTCTGATGGACGTGATGCTGCCCGGAGAGGACGGAGTTTCACTGCTGAAGGATCTTCGTGCAAACAGTGAGACGGAAGCGATTCCGGTGATTATGGTGACGGCCAAGGGAGCGGAATTCGATAAGGTGAAGGCACTGGATCTTGGCGCGGATGACTATGTAACCAAGCCCTTCGGGATGATGGAGCTGGTCAGCCGGATCAAGGCTGTTCTTCGGCGAAGCGGTGCCGGAAATGACGCAGGTGATGAGGAGATTCTTGCTCTTGGTGAAATCGCCATGGATACCAGGAGACATCAGGTAACTGTGGCGGGCGAGCCGGTTGCCTTGACCTTGAAGGAGTATGAGCTTCTGAAAAAGCTTCTGATCAATTCAGAGGTTGTTCTCACGAGAGATCAGCTTCTGGAGGATGTATGGGGCTATGACTTTGACGGGGAAACCCGCACGGTGGATGTGCATATCCGGACGCTTCGCCAGAAGCTCGGACAGGCCGGGGATAAAATCGAGACTGTCCGCGGCGTAGGATACCGAATCCGCACATAACACCCGGTGGACATGCATTCAGGATTTTGCAGGACCGGAAAATCAGGGGAGAGACTCTTCGGAGGAATATGAGACCCAGAAGCATGAGAAGAAAAATTCAGAAGAGCATGTTTATGGTGATCGGAATTACGCTTGCGATAGCGTATGCGATCACCATTTTCTTCGTTTATATAAGAATACGAAGCCTTGCCCGAGACAGCATTCAGCGCGTTGCGGAATATACGGCGGCTGCAGTCAACATTTCCGGGGAGGATTATCTCCGGCAGCTGGATAACGTGGAGAAGGGAACCAGAATCACGCTGATCGATGCTTCGGGAGATGTCCGATACGACACGGAGCAGGACGAATTTACCTTTGAGAATCATCTGGAGCGGCCGGAGGTACAGGCAGCCTTGAAGGATGGAACCGGGCAGGACATCCGAAGGTCCGATACGATCGGGCTGGATATGTTCTACAGTGCCATCCGCCTGGATGACGGAAATGTTCTCCGGGTTTCCATGCCGGTCAGCAGCATTACGGACACCGCACTTACCCTCCTTCTGGCCATGATTGCGATCGGAGCGGGGATGCTGTTCTGTGCCTATCTGATGGCAGGAAAGCAGGCGGCCGCACTCGTCAGCCCGATCAACCATCTGGATCTGGACAAGCCTCTGGAAAATGATGTTTACGAGGAAATGACGCCTCTTCTGCAGAGAATCGAGGACTCCAACAAAGCCAAGGAGGCTGTGGCAGAGATGCGGAAGGAGTTTTCGGCAAATGTTTCACATGAGCTGAAAACGCCGCTTACCTCCATTTCCGGCTATGCGGAAATCATGCGGGACGGGCTTGTGAAGCCGGCGGATGTGCCGAAGTTTTCGGAGCGCATTTATAAAGAAGCGCAGCGGATGCTGACGCTGATCAATGACATTATCCAGCTCTCCCGTCTGGATGAGGGACATCTGGAGCAGCAGGAGGAAGCGGTGGATCTGTTCGAGCTTTCGCATGACATTGTCGGAAGACTCTCCTCCAAGGCAGATGACTGCGGCGTTCATGTGGAGCTTACGGGAGAATCCTGCATAGTTGCCGGCGTGAAACGGCTTCTGGATGAAATGATTTATAACATCACGGAGAATGCCATCAAGTACAATCACGCGGGAGGCCGGGTGGATCTCTGGGTTGGAAAACAGATGGATACGCCGAAGGTGATTGTGACAGACACCGGCATCGGAATTGCCGAAGAAGAGCAGGAGAGGGTGTTCGAACGCTTCTATCGCGTCGATAAGAGCCGCTCCAAGGAAACCGGCGGCACGGGCCTTGGACTCTCGATCGTCAAGCATGGAGCCGAGCTGTCCCATGCGAAGATCAAGGTTACCTCGCAGCTGGGAAGAGGAACCCGGATGGAGCTGATTTTTGAGGAATCGAAGAATTAGGAAGAAAAGAACGTAAGCGGCAGTCTGTGTAAGAAGCAGACTGCCGCTTGATTTTACACAGATTTAACATCCTCCTGCATGGAATTTTACTGCGATTTTATATGCTTCCATTGAGAGATCAATTTTGTGTAAAAGTCAGAAATGTGTGCCGGAAAAGAGCAAGCACACAGGACGCGGAGAAGCCGCGGCAGGAGGAAGCATGTCAGAGATTGTTACAACGTTGTTCGGTCTGTTTGGCGGACTGGCTGTTTTTCTGTTCGGAATGAATCAGATGAGTGAAGCGCTGCAGAAGGCGGCGGGCGAGAAGATGCGTACCATTCTCGGAATCCTCACGAAAAATCCATTGATGGGAGCCCTTGCGGGAGCACTGGTCACAGCCGTTCTGCAGTCCTCCAGTGCCACCACCGTCATGGTAATCGGCTTTGTCAGCGCGGGACTGATGGGACTGCCGCAGGCCATTTCCGTTATTTTCGGAGCCAACATCGGAACCACGATGACGGCACAGCTGATTGCGTTTGACATCGGCGAATATATTTATCCGATTCTGTTCATCAGCTTTGTGGTGCAGTTCGCTTCCAAAAACGAAAAAATCAAGAACATTGCCATGGTGTTCTTTTCCTTTGGCCTTCTGTTCGAAGGAATTCAGATTATGTCCTCCGTCATGAAGCCGCTGGCGACAAGCCCTGTCTTCACGGAGCTGATGCTGAAGGTCCGGGATCTTCCGGTTCTTGGCGTATTCCTCGGACTCTGCATGACGCTTGTCGTGCAGTCCTCCTCGGCAACCATTGCTGTTCTGCAGAGCTTTGCTTCTCAGGCAGGGCCGGACGGTGCCAGCGTGATCGGACTTGCGGGTGCCATTCCGATCCTCTTCGGTGATAATATCGGAACGACGATTACGGCGCTTCTTGCAAGCATCGGACAGAGCCGTGATGCCAAAAGAACGGCCATTGCACACACCTGCTTCAACATCAGCGGAACGATTGTCTTCTCGTTCTTCATTCCCCTTTTTGCAAGATTTGTTCAGTTTGTGTCACCGAAGGGGCCGGAGGTGGAGGTTATTTCGAGACAGATTGCAAATGCGCATACGACTTTCAATGTTGTCTGCACGCTGATCTGGCTTCCGCTTGTGCCGCTTATGGTGAAAATCGTCTGTCATCTCGTTCCGGATCGCACGGAGCATACGGCGCCTGGAGTGGAAGAGGCAGAGCCTCGCTATCTGGATCTTCGAATGGTTTCACAGCCGCAGGCAGCACTCATTCTGGTATCGCAGGAAATCTGCAGAAACCTGGAAGATGTGAGAGTTCTCCTTTCGGATCTGCGCAGAGTGCTTTTAAGTGATTCGGGGATTTCAGAGAAAACAGAACCGGATGCAGCTTCCGGTCAGCAGAAGCTCCTCCCGGAGGAGTACCTTCGGAGATGTATGAATGTTCAGAAGGTGCAGGAGAGCATGATCTCTTACATTTCGGAGCTGTTCTCACGGGGCTCCCTGACCCCGGAGCAATCGGAGCAGGCGTCCGGACTTCTTGCACTGATTCATTGTGCAAGCCGTGTTGCGGACAGATGTTATGACATTGTAACAAAGGCGGGGACGCTGAAGACACAGGGAAAAGCCTTCTCGGCTGATGCGACAGAGGAGCTTGGAAAATGTTTTGCCGCAATGGAGCGTCTGTATCTGCAGGCGATTCATCTTCTTGGAATGGGCGCGGGCGAAGCGGCGGATCCGGACGTCATTGCGAAGGCGAAGAGGAAGCTTCACAAGTCCATCCGGCAGTTTAACAAAGCGCACCTTCGTCGAATCGAGAGTGGAAAATGTACCAAGGATATGACCGGCGTCTATTCGGATATCCTGTATAACGTGGATCGTATCGGAGATAACTGTGTCGGTATTCTGGAGGAAGCACTTGAGCACCCGAAGAATCTGTGCACGGTGGAACAAGCGGAAGAAGCGGCACCCGTCACGAATATGTGACTATGTGACGGGATACAAAAGAACAGAAAAGACAGGTTTTCTCTCTTGAAGGAAGCGGATCGGCAGATTATGCTAATGATGGCAGTCTGGAGATCCGCTTTGTCAGTATCGGATGCTTGGCTGTTTCTGACGATATCCGAGGAGAACGGAGCAGACTGCAGATGCCATAAAACAGAACCGGGCTTTGTGCCCTGTGGAAAGTCGCTAAGATGAGGGGGAAAACGGAATGATATTTAAGACGACGGAAGCTGCAGTGGAGGCTCTTGTTGCTTATGGAATTGCGAAGGATCTGATCGCGCAGGAGGATCGTTATTATACGGAAAATCTCCTTATGGATGCCATGAAGCTTGAGCCATCCGCTGAGTTTGGACAGGGATCGCTTCCGAAGGAAGAGGAGCTTCCTGCACTCGAGGATATTCTTGGATATTTGCTGGATGATGCTACAAAGAGAAGTGTGATTGAGGATGGAATTGCAAGCCGTGATCTGTTTGATACGAGGCTGATGGGGTGTCTGACCCCCAGACCGTCCGACGTGATCCGTACCTTCCATGAGAAATATGAGAAGAGCCCGAAGGAGGCCACAGATTATTTCTACAAGCTTGCCTGTGACAGTGACTATATCCGCACCTACCGGATCCGGAAGGACCGCAAGTGGGTGACGAAGACCCGCTACGGAGAGCTGGACATTACGATCAATCTTTCCAAGCCGGAGAAGGATCCCAAGGCGATTGCGGCTGCTCTGAACAAGAAGCAGGAGCAGTATCCGAAGTGCCTTCTCTGCCCTCAGAATGTGGGTTATGCGGGCAGACTGGATCATCCGGCAAGACAGAACATCCGGCTGCTTCCTTTGACGCTTGCCGGGAAGCAGTGGTACATGCAGTACAGTCCGTACGTTTATTACAATGAGCATTGCATCGTGTTGTCCGGCGATCATGTGCCGATGAAGATTGAGCATGATACTTTTGTTCGTCTGCTTCAGTTTATTCAGATGTTCCCGCACTACACGATCGGCTCCAATGCGGATCTTCCGATTGTCGGAGGCTCCATCCTGACGCATGAGCATTTCCAGGGCGGCAATTACACCTTTGCCATGGCAAAGGCAGGACTTCGTGAGAGCATTGTTTTAAAGGGCTTTGAGGATGTGAAGGCCGGCATTGTGGACTGGCCGATGTCGGTTATTCGCCTTGACTGCAAGGATCCGGAGCGATTGATTGCACTGGCAGACCGTATTCTTGAGGCATGGAGAGCATACAGCGATCCGGAGGCGGAAATCCTGGCAGAAACAGAAGGAACACCGCACAACACCATCACGCCGATTGCCAGAATGCGCGGCGACCAGTTTGAGTTGGATCTGGTCCTTCGGAACAACCGGACCACGGAGGAGTATCCGCTTGGAATCTTCCATCCGCATCAGAAGCTGCACCACATCAAGAAAGAGAACATCGGCCTGATTGAAGTCATGGGACTGGCGGTTCTTCCGGCCCGTCTTCTTGGCGAGATGGAGACGCTGAAGAAGGTCATTCTGGAGGGAGAAAATCCCGCAGACGTTCCGGCTGTGGCTTCCCATGCGGAATGGACGGGTGAAATACTTGAGAAGCACCCGGAATTTGCACCGGACAAAGCTGCCTCCGCAGATGCGGAGAAGCTGGACGAGGTGATCCGCGAAGAGATCGGTCTTGTTTTCTCACAGGTGCTCGAGGATGCGGGCGTCTATAAGGACACCGAGGCTGGAAAAGAAGCGTTCCGGCGCTTTATCTGCGCGGTAAATGAGATTGTCTGACGCGGAAAACAGCGCGGTCGAAAGTGCCTTCGTCCGTGGTTTAGAGGCGGGCAGTGCACGGAAAACGATCCTCTGCGGCGCACAGAAAAAACGCTCGCCGCAATGGAAATTTGACAGAAATGAAATAATTTTGTAATATTCCTCCTTGGATGCAGGGAAACCTGCGAAAGGAGTTGTTCAAGTGAGAGGAATATTACAGAAAATCACTGCGGCAATGACCTGTGCTCTGCTGCTTGGAATGGCAGCAGGATGTCCGGGAACAGTACTTGCAGTGTCTGCGGCGGAGACCGGTATGGAAACAGTGGTTCCGGGTATGGAAACGACAGTTATCGATACGGAAGCAGCGGTTACCGGCAACGCGGCAGCGGAAAGTGTCATTGCCTCTGAGGCGGCAGGCACTATAGACCTTGCAGAGGATCAGGCAGCTCTGGAGGATTACCTTCTGCAGCTGCAGGCGGTCATTGAGCAGCAGACCGCACTGATGGGTGCAACCAGGGAGCAGACGGCAAGAAACACACTTGCCACCCAGACCAGAAGTACAACCTGGAAGGGCTCTGTTCTGAACCGTTACAACGGTGTCAACAGGGGACCGAGCGGAAAGGAAACCTACTACAATCTGAATATGAACAAGATTGTGGATGCGATGAAGCGCCTCGGCGTGAACAGCGAGTACTGGGTCAGAAATGACGGCGTGAAGATGTACGGCGATTACATTATGTGCGCAGCAGATCTTTCGGTATATCCGAGAGGCAGCATCGTAGAGACGAGCCTTGGAACCGGAATTGTCTGCGATACAGGAGCATTTGTGAAATCGACCGGAATTGCACTGGATATCGCAACGGCCTGGTAAATGCAGAGTTTTGGAATGCATGGCTTTTGGAAAATGTAAAGCCGTATTTGCGGTCAAAACGAACGAAAACTGAATATAATAAAGGAAAGGGCATGCCGGAAACGGGATGCTCTTTACTTTTGCCCTTGCGGGCGGTAGAGTACAGGCTGTTTGGTGTGGTGCAGGATGCTTTTTGCTTTGAGGGATGCTCTTCCG
>HF986569.1:0-7977 GCA_000431495.1 Firmicutes bacterium CAG:791
GTGCCGCAGGCAGAGGCATGGGGGTTTTAGGAGCTGACAAAGAGAATAAGTTCGAAGTACGGGAAATGACATTTGGAGAACCCGGACCGCATGACGTGCTTGTGAAAAATATGTCCTGTGGCATTTGTGGCACAGATGTCCATATTTATAATGGCGAGAAGGGTTCCGCAGAGGTTACGCCTCCGGTTGTCCTCGGACATGAATTTTCAGGAATTGTGGAAAAGGTCGGGGCAGAAGTTACGCTGGTAAAACCCGGAGATCACGTAACGATGGACCCGAATATGTACTGTGGAAGCTGCAGACCCTGCCGGATGGGAAAAAAGCAGAACTGCGAGCATTTATTTGCTCTCGGAGTTAACGTGAACGGCGGATTTGCCGAATACTGCATGTGCCCGGATACACAGGTTTTCAAATTGAGAGAAGATCTTTCGTTTGATGTCGGCGCGATGGCAGAACCTCTCGCATGTGTGGTCCATGGAATCGATCAGGCAGGGATTGTCCCCGGACAGACGGTTCTTGTCATCGGCGGCGGAACAATTGGACTTCTAATGGTGCAGATGGCACGAATCGAGGGAGCTTCTACGGTCATTCTCAGTGAACCGGTAGAGCAAAGAAGACAGATCGGTCTTGAACTGGGAGCAGATGCTGTAATTGACCCGCTCCATGAAGCAATTCCGGAAAAGATCCGCGAAATTACAGGAACTGACGGCGTAGATGTTGTCATTGAGTGCGTAGGCAAAACCTTTGCCGCCGAACAGGCCTTCCAGGCCGCAGGACGCGGAGCCACCATCCTGTTTTTCAGTGTACCTGCCGTAAACGGGACAGTTTCTCTGCCTCTGTTTGAGGTATATCAGAAGGAATGGACGATCAAGGGATCCATGATCAATCCGGATACCCATCAACGTGCTGTAAATCTCTTGAATAGCGGAAGATTGGAAATCGAGAAGCTGATTACACATACCTATGGCCTGTCCGGACTGGAAGAAGCCATTCATAAGCAGATGGATCAGGATTCCATCAAGGTCGTGGTTCATCCTCAGGAGAAATAATCCAAAATGTGCGTCAGGCGCGCCCGTGATTGAAGAAGGCAAGGTGTTTTCCACCTTGCCCTCTTTCTGCATCTCTGTATAAGCCCTTTCGGCTTTTATCCGATCAGACGGAACACCTTCACCCCGTGTGCCGGCACCTCTGCCGCAATCGTTCCATCCGTGATGGTCGAATTCGTCTTGTCCCAGAGCTCGTGCAGCTGCATGGTCTGCGGAACGGTTCCGTCTTCCCCTTCAATCCCGAGTGTCTCCAGAGAGACGCTGCGTACTCCATCCTCGTCGGATAAGTTGAAGATCGCCACCGTCACATGTCCGTCGGCGCAGTCCGTATTCTCCCAGACTGCCATCTTGTCATTTCGCAGAATCTGTCTTCCGAAATGCTGTCCGTCATTCAATGCAAGAAGCTCCTTGTTCGTCAGCATCCGTACCTCTTCATCCAAAAGCTTCGTCAGCTCGCCGCCGATCATGAGCGGAGCTCCGAACATGTTCCAGAGTGTCAGCATCGTACGGATCTCTGTGGTCGTAAAGGCAGAACGACGTTCTTCACCGAAAGTCTTTCCGATCACACCGATCGGGAGCATATCGCAGTCCGGATAGCAGCCGCAGGTCACATGATCCTGCCACTTCTCGCAGCGGCTGAACATATCCAGAAGAAGCGGCCAGCTGTCCCAGAAGTCATCGGTAATCCGCCACATGTTCGCATTCTTTGCATAGAACCATGCACGATCAATATGTGCCGGTCCCGGAGAAAGCGACAGGACAATCGGGCGTCCCGTTTTCAGAATGGCACGATGAATCATCTCGGTCTCATGCCATCCCGAAAACTCCTCTGTCTGGTTTCCGTCCGGGTACTGTCTGGAATCGCAGATATCATCACATTTGATAAAATCAACTCCCCAATCCGCATACATCTGAATCAGGGAATCGTAATATGCCTGTCCTGCAGGAATGTCCCGAACACCGTACATATCCGGATTCCACGGGCAGATCGAATACGGATCCGCGACCTGATCCGCTGTCATATCCGTTCCGAGCACCGGAAGATGCCGGAAGGCTGCCGCTCTCGGAATTCCGCGCATGATATGAATACCGAACTTCAAACCCAGACTGTGGACATAAACCGCCAGCTCCGTAAAGCCCTTTCCGCCTGCTGCAGACGGGAACCGGTTTTCCGCAGGCTGAAGCCGTCCGTACTCATCCATCGCGTCGTCTCCAAACGGAATGTACTGAATTTCCGGCCTTTTCGTCCCCGCATCTCTGGAATACCACTCAATATCGATGACCACATACTCGTATCCCGCCGGCTTCAGATGATCTGCAAGATACTGCGCGTTGGCCTTTACCTCCGCTTCCGTCACCGAGGTATCGTAATAATCATAGCTGTTCCACCCCTTCGGCGAGGACATTGCAAAGCTGTTCTTGTTCATTTCCCCTCCTTCTGCCGCGGATTTTCCACGGCTGCATACCGGCACGTCATAATTGGTATGCTAAAATAATCACATTTTGGTACTTGTTACCATTCCACTTGTATTTATACTGAATACTTAATTCCGGAAGTTCATCGTCACAAGCCAAGTATCGTAACAGCTATTATACATCCAACAATATCCACAAGGGAGGATTTATCATGAGTGAGTCACAGAACACTGTACAGGACAGCAGACTGCGCAAGCTGGTTTTTGCCGGCGTATTCGCAGCCATCACTTATGTCGTATTTACCTATCTTGCCATCCGCATTCCCACTCCCGGAGCAGGTCAGGTTTCCATTCATCTCGGAAATGCCTTCGTCGTCCTCGGCGCACTCCTTCTTGGCAGCCTGTACGGCGGAATCGGCGGAGCCATCGGACTTACCATTGCAGATCTGATCGATCCTGTCTACATTGTGGAAGCTCCGATCACCTTTGTGATCAAGTTTCTGATCGGCCTGCTTGTCGGTCTCGTTGCGCACAAGCTCGGCCACATTTCCACCGAAACGGATAACAAAAAGGTCCTTCGCTGGGTTGTTCTTGCAACCATCGCAGGGCTTGCCTTCAATGCAATCTTCGACCCGCTTCTTCGTTATTTCTACAAGATTCTGATTCTCGGAAAGCCCGCTGCAGAAGTTTCCTTCGCAATCAATTTTGCGGTAACTCTTCTGAATTCTGTGGTATCCGCTGTGATTGTCGTTGTTCTCTACATGGCTCTCCGCGCACCACTGAAGAAGCTTGGTCTGTTCTTCCGTTTCTGACACAAATATCTTTGTGCCTTCAGGCCGGCCAGTCACTGCTTTCCTTTTCCAAGAGAGGCCATGGCTCTTGCAAGAAGCGTATGATGTACCTTCATGGCGCCCGTGGGACAGAATTCCTGACAGCAGAAGCAGCCGATGCATTTATGCCGGTTTACCACAGGCTTTCCATCCGTCATCAGGATGGCATGTACCGGACAGGTTCTGCTGCATTTCCCGCAGCCTGTGCACTCCTTCTTCGTCACTCTTGGGCCGGATGCAAGCGCAATCTTCAGAAATCCGGCCGTCAGTCTTCCGACTGCACCTTCCGAGCCAAACGAAATGCTCTGCTTCAGAGTATTTCGTTTGAAATCCGGAATGGCATACTTCTCCGGTCTGCTTCCGCATAGCTCTATCTCTTTCCGGCTTCCGGGGGCAACACCCCGTTTCCATGCCTCTTCCAGATACAAGATATCCGAACGCTGCATCCCAATCAGAGATGCACAGATCAAATCCACCGCATAGGTCACTTCAGATGCCGCCAGCACACCGATATGCCGCGGCGTTCCGCTCGTCGGACCGTTTCCTTCCATTCCGTCCACTGCATCCACAATGGCAAGCCGGATCTTCGGTCTGAAATATTCATTCAGATCCACCAGCATATTGGCAAAGGCCGCAGGCTCCGGAAACCGCATGTGGTACTCCGGCTTCGTTGTTCCCGGAACCACGCCGAACAGATTTTTGACACTGCAGGTCATTCGCAGCATGGCGTGCGTCTTCAGCTTTGCAAAGTCAATGATCACATCCGCCTGATCCAGCCACCCGGTATAATCAAATGCCTTTGCGCTGATCGCTTCCGGAAATACCGCCTTTCGCACGGAGGTATCCATATTCAGTTTCGCCCCCGTTTCCTCGATTCTCTCATAGCCGGCACCCCGATATGCACTCTGAAGGGCGCCCCTGGTAAACAGACCTCCGGGACTGTCTCCGACAATCACCTCCGCTCCTCGCTCCACAAGCATCTCACACAGGGCCGCAACAAGCTCCGGATGTGTGGTTACCGCCTTATTCTCCGCGGCCCCTGTCACAAGATTTGCCTTAATGGCAACGGTCATGCCCGGTGATACAAAATCCAGTCCGCCTAGCGGAGCCAGAAGCTCCCGCATGGCAGACCGGACCGTATTCTTCTCATAATTATCACAGGGAACCAGCGATACCCTGAATTTCTTTTCTGTGCTCATGTCAGGCATTCCCTTTCAGATGCTGAGAATTCCTGTTCAGAATATAGTAGGCTGCTTCGGCCATCTTATCATTTCCAAGAGCCTTTGCGATCTGAGGATAATGTTCCTCGAAATAGGCAAAGCTGAAGCTGCTGCTCCCGTTTAATCCGGCCGGAATGCCGCAGGTCAGGTAATTCAGAAACAGTGACATTTCATCTCCCGGCAGAGTTCCGTTCTGAACAGCTGCTGCAATCACCGGATTGGCACTGACATAATAGGCAGCATCGAACACGTCCTTAAAATCTGCGGCGGTAAACGGCTGTCCGCTTACCGTTTTGTAAAGATATCCGGAAATCCAGCCTTCTGCATAAAGTCTCTGAAGGACATCTGCGGGAATCCGGTATCCTTCCTGCAAAAGCTGCATAATATCGGTCTCACTGACGGTCTGATACTTGATTCCCTGCTTGAGCTGCTCATAGATTCCGTTGGAATCGGTATACGGATTCAGAAGCGACGACTTCAACAGCGTCAGGAACGGGTACTGCACCGTCCATTTCGATTCATATGCGGGTCCTGCCGCCTGTACTCCAAGTGACAGCGCCGGCATGCCTGCAGCGCAGCCCAGGCTCATTACTGCCGCTGACATCAGTGCAATTACCTTGATCTTCTTTCTGTTTTCTTTTCTGCTCATCTTCAGCTCCCTTTCATACAATCATTCCGAACGAAGTGCATCAATCGGATTCAACCGGCTCGCACGTCTTGCGGGTGCCCAGCCGAAAATAATTCCAACCACTGCAGAGAAACCAACTCCCAGCAAAATAGCCCCCGGGGAAATGGTAAAATTGCTTTTAAGCGCCTTTGCCCCGGCAAAGGCGATCAGCATGCCAAACGCAACTCCAATCAGGCCTCCCAGGAGTGACAGCGTAATGGATTCGATCAGAAACTGCATCTGAATCCGGATCGGCTCTGCTCCGAGAGCCTTCCGAAGGCCGATCTCCTTCGTCCGTTCTGTCACGGAAACGAGCATCATATTCATGATGCCGATCCCGCCTACCAAAAGCGCAATGCTGGCAATTCCCCCAAGCATCGTGGTCATCATTCCTTCCACAGTGTCCATGCTGCTCATCAGACTTTCCAGATCGATGACACTGTAGGCATTGTCCGCTCCGTTATAGATATTATCGAGCACTCTCCGGAGATTCGATTCCACCTCACTGTTGGAATACCCATCCGCAATGTACACATCGAGACTCGTGACATTGGCCGCCCCGGACATCGTCAGCGCATTGCGGTAAGGAATGATCACGGAGCCGTCAAGATCCGATGTATCCATGTAATAAGACATCAGCGAATTATCCTTCTTCTCAATACCGATGATCTTATACTGATATCCATCCAGCATCACCGTGCTGCCCAGCACCTGACGCCCCTGCATCACGTTCTTTACAAAATCCATGTCCACAATACACACCCGTGTATCGCCGTTTGTTTCCGCATCGTTGAATGCACGGCCGGACTGAATGATGTCATTGCGTCTGAAGTAAATCGTATCCTTTCCGCTTACCGAAATCTTGTCACAGACATTGCCCTCGCTGACTGCGGTTGTTGTGACAGAAACCGTCGGAGAGATTCCGCCGACTCCCTCCGCCTTTTCAAGAAGTGCAAGGTCACTGTCGGAAAGCCCGCTTTTCAGGGCTGTTCCCGGAGCACTCACCGTCAGTGTTCCGGCTCCCAGTCCCTCGAACTGGTCCATCACCGTAGAGGTTACTCCCTGAACAATGGTAATCAGGCCGATTACCGCCGCAACTCCGATGACAATTCCCAGCATCGTCAGGAAGGATCGCATTTTATTGTTCTTAATATTCTGCAGAGACATTCGAAAGCTCTGCCCGATCAGCTTAAGCATCCTCCAGTCCTCCCGCGCTGATGTTCCCATCAAGGATTCTGACGATCCTCTGTGCATGAGCAGCGATCTTGCTGTCATGCGTAATCATGATGATGGTTCTGCCCTCTTCATTCAGCGAATGGAACAGCTCCATGACCTGTCGTCCCGTATTCTGATCCAGCGCACCGGTCGGTTCGTCAGCAAGAAGAATCGTCGGATTGTTCGCAACCGCTCGCGCAATCGCAACTCTCTGCTGCTGTCCGCCGGAAAGCTGGTTGGGATAATGGTCCATCTTATCAGCAAGCTGCACACGCTCGAGCACCTCGCGCACACGCTTCTTCCGCTCCTTCTCTGACATTCCTGAGTAAATCAGCGGAAGCTCTACATTCTCAAAGGCAGTCTGCCTCTGCAGAAGATAGAAGGACTGAAAAATAAAACCGATCTCCTTACTCCGGATCCTTGCAAGAGTCGCCTCGCTTTGCACCGCAATGTGCCGTCCCGAAAGCCAGTAATCACCGGACGTAGGTGTATCCAGGCAGCCGATGATATTCATCAGTGTCGACTTTCCGGAGCCGGAGGGCCCCAGAACTGCAAGGAACTCTCCCTTTGTTACCGTAAGATCGATCCCCTTCAGGACATGAGATACCTCATCGCCCATCACATAATCCTTGGTGATCCCCTTCATCTTCAGGATCTCATTCTCCTCCGGCAGGCTCTCCTTTTCCGCAGCAGCTGCAGGTTCTTTCTTTTTTCTGGAAAAAATCATTTTTCCCGATGATCCCTTCTCTGCCGCAGTTGTCCTGCAGCAGTGAGTCTTACCCTTCTGCATTTCCCGATGGCTGTCCTGCAGATTATTCCGCAGGTACCTGCATACCGTACATCATGTCCAGATTCATGGACGGCTTATACAAAATGGTGTCTCCCGGGTACAGACCCTCCGTAATCTGCGTGAAGGTACCGTCTGAAATGCCCAGCGTGACCGGCTGCTCCTTCAGCGTTTTCTTCTTGTCATCCGCATACATATAAACAAACGTGGAACCGTCCTCCGCCGTCTGAATCGCTTCTGCGCTGATTGAGGTTGTGTTATCCGCCTCACTGGTGACCAGCCGCACCTCCGCACTCATTCCGCTTCTTGCGTCTTCATCTCCGTCAAAATCCACCTCGGATTCGAAATAGGACACTCCATTCTCTATGGTTGCCACGCGGGATATGTTCTTGATTGTTCCCTGATAGTCCTTGTCCAGTGCATCGATGTTGATGGTAACCGGCTTTCCTTCTTCTACACCGAGAATGTCATACTCATTGATCTTGATGTCAATTTTCATTTTGTCAAAGCTCGTCACAACCGCAGCAGGCTGCGTTGTTGCCGCAATGTCCCCCTCCTTCACGTTGAGCTGTGTGATCACTCCGTCAATAGGGGATTTGACATTGCAGTCGCCAAGCTGATTCTGGAGATCCTGCAGCTTCAGGCGGTTTGCGTCCTGCTGAGTGCTTCCTGTCTTCGCTGTCTGAACCTGCGTCGCATAAGACTGAAGCTGCTGCTCCGAGCCGCGGACTGCCGTATTATAGGCGTCTACGGAATTGACATAAGCAGTCTGTGCCTGGATCAGAGCGTCGTAGAGC
>HF986569.1:8000-12118 GCA_000431495.1 Firmicutes bacterium CAG:791
TCGTAGAGCGCCGTCAGATTGTTCTCTTCTCCGATCTTCGCTGCCTCATAACCGTTGACGGCATCGTTATACAGCCTCTCCGCATTATCGACCGCAGTCTGCGCAGAATTCACCTGCTGCTCCGCAGAAGCAATCTGCTGATCGTACTGATACAGATCATCTTCGCCAATCCCCTTATCTGCGGCTTTCTGTCTGTTCTCTCTTGCGTGATCCACGCTCAGCTGCGCCTGCTCCAGCTGTGACTGTGCGGACTGCAGGCTGGAATACGTGCTGTCCACACTCTGCTTCGCCGACAGAATCGTCTGGGAGAGCTGCTGATTGTTCAGATTCACTTCGTTATTGTAGTTCTGCTGGGCCGATACAAGCGCAGCACAGGCAGAATCCATGCTGTTCTTCGCGCTTGTGATGTTCGCATCAAGACCATCATTCAGATTCTGCTGATAATTGTTATAGGCCTGCTGTGCGGAGGTAACACTCATGGAAACGGAAGTATCTGCTGCGTTAATGGATGCCTGCAGTTCGGCAATCTGCTCATTCAGACTGTCTTCGTCCAGGGTCATAAGCACATCGCCCGCATGCACCTCGTCCCCCTTTTCCACATTCACCTTGGTGACCTTCACTCCGGTAAGATCCGGAAGAACATTTTTCTCGGTAACAGGTGCAATGTTGCCGGTAAAACTGTGGTAGGTGGTGATATCTCTCAGCTTCACCTGCTCTTCACTGTATCCCTTTGCCGAAATCTCCCCTGCCCCTGCACTCTTGGAGCAGCCGGAAATTCCAGCCGCCAGAACGCCTGCCAGCATAAGTGCCAGCACCCGTTTTCTGTTTCCTTCCGCCATTTCGTCAATCCTCCCTGCTGCAGTCACCCGGACAGCACTCCGGTACCGGCCGATTTTATAAAACTAACGAATATTGTAGCGAAAGGCAAAAGTAAAATACAATGAAATTTCCCTAAAATCTTCGATAAACCGCTGTCAAAAGTCCGCACAGGGAACCTGCGGAAATAAGAATATACCAGAAAGCATGAGAATCATCCCCTGTTCCCTGCCCGCGTTCCGGAAGTGCACTTATCTCCTGAACCGGCTGCGGCTCCTCAGGCTTCTGCCGATCCGGCGGAGCATTCTGTTCCTGCTCTGCCGGTTTCCGGGTTGTTTTCGGATAGACACATGGAGTCCAGTTCCATCCGTCAGACTCCTCTTCATAAAGCGGAAGCTCTGTCAGAAAGGGAAGTGCAGTTTCAAACATTGTGCTTTGTTCTTCACCTCCACTCTGCCAGATCAGATAAATTCCGGCCGGACAATTTTCAAATGAAGCTTCTCCCATCAGGCTGGTCTTGCAGGACCATGCACGGTCTGCCCCGCTTTTCTGATAATCCTCAAGGAGCATGGCCGCACTTATTCTACCGCTCCGGAGCTCTTCCGCTTTGGCTCCTCCGACATCTGCAACCCTCAGTACGGAAAACCAGGCACCGCTGATTCGTGTTTTTCCATTATCACAGGCATAAACAATTCGGATCTGTCCGTGATCCCGTTCTGCTGCATGTACCTGCAGACTTCCAATCAGGCTCATCACAACAAACAAGACTGCTGTTATCCCAAGAACCATCGCTCCTTTTCTTTTTCGTTTCTTCAAGACTGTTTCCCTCCCGGAATGCTGCGGATTCTTCTTTTACTGCGCAGCCTTTCCACATTCCTTCTCCGTCCCCGGTATACTGTCCAGATCCACAAAATCCGCAGCATAAAAGCGCAGATGACCACACCTGCTGCCGCAAGGACCACCGCCGGCTTCTTCCAGATGAAGTCAGGCAATCGTATCCGCCTTGCAGCCAGATGCTTCACCTTTTCCACATTCTTCTGTTCCCTGTTTTCCGTGATCTCCCGTGTTGATTCTGTTTCTCTGTCCTCCCGGATCCGCCTTCCTGTCACCAGCAGCCGGTGTGTGTTGACGCCGTACGGTGTACAGGTAACAAGCGTTACAAGATCTTCTCCGGGTAAAATCTTCAGATCACGGGTATTCTCCGGCAAAACCGTCCGGATTTCCTCCACTTCATAATCCAGCTCTTCCCCAAGTGTCAGGATCCGGAAATGGTCTGTCTCTTCTATCTGATCCAGATCCGTAAAGAGTCGTGCTGACGGAAGACCGCGGTGCCCCGTCAGCACCGCATGTGTTCCTTTTCCTCCCACCGGAAGACTGGATCCCTGAAGATGTCCGATTCCTCTTGCAAGGACTTCATCCCCGGTCCCATGCAGAATTGGCAGACTGACCGATATCTTTGGTATCTCAAGATATCCCATGACGCCGCTTCCATCAGGATTAAGCATGCTTTCATAATCGCTTCCTGCCTCTTTTTCATTCATCCCGCCGCCGGACATCATAAGCCTTTGATTGTAGCCTTCCGCCTCTGACTTCACAGCCCGCATCATATCCTCTGTTCCGTCCGTCCACAGAGATTTCCGGTACTCGACCATCATCCGGTCTGCTGCCCTCTGATTCCATGCGTTGCTGACGAGCGGATAAAAGCCGGTTGCCAGAATGCCCAGAACAGCCAATGTCTCCAGCGTCTTTCTCAGTTCGCCCTGCATTCTTCCGTTTTCCCGTCAGCGTCTTCTCTTCCTTTCCGTAAGCTTCCAGATGATCATTCCACCACTCATCCCTGCCGCTGCAAGTACAAAGCCAAACGTCCCCGCACCTCCTGCCGTGGGAAGCTTCGCGAGCGGCACATTCAGAATTTCGGCAGGAGTTTCCGTTCTGGTTACCGTATTCGTCACACTTCCATCCTCCTGCACACTGGGAACCGAAGTGTATACCGCAGAACCGGCTTCACTCTCGCTTCCGTCCGCAAGCATTTCCTTTGTTGTCACGGTATATCGGTCCATGACACCGTCTTCACGAAACTGCGCTCCAATGATGATATGGAACTTCTTCTCGTTGGAGGCGTAGCCTGCAGGCGCCTTCGTTTCCTTCAGATAGTAAGAGCCTTCCTTCAGCCCGGTAAAAGTGAGCCTTCCATTCTGATCCGAGACGGCTTCCTTCACCTTCTGAAGCATTCCCGCATCCGAATACAGCGTAAATTCCGCTCCCTGCAGCGCATGCCTGCTGCGCATGGTTGAGGAGGCTCCCGTTCCGGAATATGTGGTTTCGGTCTTCTCGTAGGCCGGAGCTCCGTCCGCTCTGGTCACCTTATTGAGCTCTCCTGTCTCAATCTGATCCTTTTTATCCGCTTCTGCATCAATGTTGGCCCCAAGACCGAACGTATACTGATACGTTGTGGAGGTCAGCTCCTTTACCCCGTTCGCATCTGATGGGTTATTTGAATACTTCAGAACCGCCGTATTGGTATTCTCTGCGAAGTTAAGACCTGCCTTCCCCGTCAGAACCGACTGATAGGTAATTTCCACGGACTGTGTTCCATGCGTCCGCAGAAAGGCATCGGTAAAGGAAAGCTCAAAGGAGTCCTTCTTCTCCCCGTATTTCACCGTCCATGTATCTGCCCCCGGGGCCGTCTCCGTTCCGTTCACGCGAACCTTCAGATTCCTGATTTCGCCAAAGCACCCGCTTTCCAGCTGATCGGTAATCTGATAAATCGCCTTCGAATAGCTTGCCGAATAAGAAGGGATGGTCATGGCATCGATAACAAAATCAAGCGTATCTCCCACAGAAGCCGAAACTCCGCTCACCTTCCTGCCTCCGGAGAGGACCGACTTCTTCAAACCTGTTGTGGAGGATTTCAGATAGGCGGTGTCTCCCGTACGGAACCAGCCAAGATAGTCCACACTTCCATTTTCCAGAGACATCCGGTCTGCATCCGTCACGTTGACCGATACCACCGCAGGATTGTAGACAACACTTCCGGATCCGGTTACCAGAATCAGATATTCCCCCGGCTCTGTCTGCAGGGTATACGTTCCGGTTTCTGCATTCTGAAGCGTCATTATCTGCCCCTGCACCTGTCCCGGATTTGCCTCGATATAATCTGCAATTGCCGTGATTTCCCCGGCCGTTGGATTCTGCGGATCTGCAAGCTTCATATTCGTGCCGTCCGTTAAGACATAGCCGGTGAGCTTTCCTTCCTTCGAGTAGGTTCCATCCACAAGCTGGTAGGCGGTCACAGCCACTCC
>HF986569.1:12229-15479 GCA_000431495.1 Firmicutes bacterium CAG:791
CCCAGAATTCCTGCTGCCAATACTGCTCTCTGTACCATTCTGTTTCTGCTTCTCATGTTCATTTCCCCCATTCAGATGATTTATGTTTTCTGTTTCTGCTCTTATCTTTACCTTTGTATCCGCTGATACCGGCCCCCATCATCGTCAGCAGAACAGCTCCCCCGACATAGGGAAGTGTTCCTTCTCCTCCGGTATTCGGAAGACAGACCTTCTCCTGCATTGGCCGCTCAAGTACATGGATCAGGCAGCGAGTGCCTGTCTTTCCTCTGTTCTCCTCATATCCGCAGTCCGCTCTTTCGCATGCATGAAGAAAGTCTGTCTCCCCGGTAATGTCTTCGCCAAGCTTTCCTCCTTCCGTCCGGTAAACTCCTGCAATCACCGGAATATCCTCTTTGCCTGCAATCACCCACCTTCCGTTCTCCTGCTGCAGGCCCTCCGGGACAGCAATCCGAAATCCAAGCTCGGGCTCCTCCTCCGGAATGGAAGCCGTATCATCCCCGCAGATCCACCGGACTCTTCCAAGATGTTCTCCGAGAACGCCCCCCTCTGTAGAATCACCCGGAACGGTATCCGAAGTATCTCCGATATACTGGGTTGAATCCTCGAACAGAATCTCCGGATGGAAGATGTGAACCGTTCCCCGCCGGGTCAGCTCTTTTTCCGGAAAATGCCCGTTCTTAACCGGCGTGACCGTGCAGCTCAGCTTATATTCCCCGCAGCTGTCAGCCGTTTCTTTCGTCCACTGCCAGCTGCAGCTCTCAAGCTTTTTCCCTGCCGGGATTTCCAGAGTTCCCGCAATACCGCCGTTCTCATCCGTCATTTCATAACGAATATTTACGTAAGCATTCTTGCTTCCGTCTGCCCGGAAATCCTCCGGGAACAGAACGAGCGGCTCCAGGTTTGCCGGATCCGGCACATAAACTCTTTGATCGGTCATTCCGATGGCATAGCGAAGCTTCAGATCTGCCTTCGGGACCGGATACCGGACTTCTGCCGCCTCTGCCGCTTCGTCCGCATATATTCCTGATAATTCGCTGTTGGTTGGGATCTGATTGCCGCCGAATATTGCCTGCGGCCTGATGGAAAAAGACAGGATCAGTTTGCTTCCGCGAAAGGGTTCTTCTCCGGAAACCGTTCCCGGATGTGGTTCTTCCGATACGTAATTGCCGGCATAATCAAAGCCCTGCGCCTTAACGCTTCCCTCTGTGTCCTGCACGAAAAGCTGATCGGTAATTTCTCTTCGCTCAGCCCATCCTTCATTCCCCAGATAGGCCGATTCATATGCCCGGACCATTGTGTTCTCCGTTCTCCGGAATGGCCACAGAATGTCATCTCTTGCCTGTGCATTCCTTCCAAGAGAGCGATCCGCTGTTCCCACCTGGGAGGCAAGGTTCCGGAAGACAGTCGACAGTTCATCCGATGTCTGGGCGGTAAAATAATAGGTCTCTCGCCCCTGCCCCGTGGTCTTTCCCGGATCCGACGGATCCTCCGCATTCGGCGTATCCATGTCCTGCGCATGCGGATTGGCAGAGGTCACCAGGTACATCAGACGGTTTTCCAGTGCAATCGCGTTCTCATTGCTGGTGTTCACACCGCCGATCCCATAGTACGGGGCAATGTAGTTCGCCGCACTGTGCGGTGTATAAACCGGCATTGCTTCGCCCGGGGTACATTTCGCATACTGCTCTATGCTGAGTCCGAATACTTCGATTCCGCTCTCCTTCAGTCTCTTCGCTGCCGCAAGGGTCCGGTTTGCTGTCACCATGACAAATCCGTCATAATCTTCATTTGCAGGAACACCGTCCGTAAACAGCACCACGGCCCGGCTGCGTCCGGCATCTGACTCCGTGTTCATGATCTCCTCGGCGAGCTCCATTCCAAGATCCATGCGGGTCCTGCCGCCTTTCTCGAAGCCTCGGATGGCCGTCTTAAGAGAAGCCGCTCCCTCCGCATCGGCACAGGTGAGATGTCTCCGGATTCCGGTGTTGGCTGCGGAGCTGTACTGGATCAGCGCAATTCTGCTCTGTCCGGAAGGATCCGTCCCCGCATTCTGCTCCTGTATGGAATCCACAAACGCGCAGGCCGCCGTCTTCAATGCCGCCAGACGGTCCGCTGCCCCCGGACAGGGAAGCCGCATACTTCCGGACGTATCCATCAGAAGAACCACATCCGTTGGAACCTGCTCCGTCCTCGTACCTCCTGTCACCCAGGATTCCAGTTCAATCTGATACGTTCCGTCTCCGTTATTCCGAAGAGTTTTCCGCACATGAACACCGCCGTTTTCTGCCGGCTGTGTTATACTGTCTTCATCGGTTCCGGAGACCGCAGTTTCTCCGGCCTCATATCCGCGGAGATTCTCCGCATGCTCTTCCGCTCTCACCGGAAGAATAAGATTCCCTGTCAACAACCCAAGAACAGCCAGAAACGCAATCCACTTCCCGGTCTCCGCGCGTACAGGCCTGTTCCTCCTGAAAATTCTCTGCACCGTTCTGATTTCTCTCATGACTGATACTCCCGTGAAAAGATGATAGAAATGTCCGGCATATGCCGGTTAAAGATAGGTTTGCACCGTCTGCATCTGCAGAGCCGGGTCTGTTCTCCGGCGATTTCCGGGGTGGAAATCTCTGTGCGCATTTCCCATTATAAGAGCTCCTCTCATGAAGAAAAGCCTCCGGGCACGAGCGGTACTTTCATGGCACAAAAGGATATTTTATGCAGAAAATCCGCATCCAGATTTCAGAACTCTCCCCTCACAACATTGACTGTCTTGCCAATGACCTCCTGCTGCTCGGACGGCAGATGGACGGCGACGTACGCTTTGAGCTTTCGGATGACTCGAAAAGCTCCCTTTTTCTGCCTTCCTCCGCGGCTTCTCCGAATTCCGTTCCGGTCAGAATCCCTTTCAATGATCTTCTTTCTCTTTCCGCCGACCGTCACTATGTCATCTTCTCCTGCACAAGCCGCAGCTACCGCATTCGCCTCCGGTTTCAGGATGCCGCCCGTCTTCTTCCAAAGGACCGGTTTCTCCTCTGCAACCGCGGCATCCTTCTGAACATACAGCATATCCGGGAAGTCCGGGGAAACGACTTCGTCATGTCGGACGGCTCTGTTTTCCCTATCAGCCGCAGAAAAAAGAAAGAGCTGATGCACACGCTTCAGCTCTTTCCGGTTTCACACAATATTAAAATTTCCTGACCTTCCTGCAGGCATTTTCCGGATGCAGGAAGAAATCTCAGTCCTCCGTTACCTC
>HF986569.1:15491-24217 GCA_000431495.1 Firmicutes bacterium CAG:791
AGTCCTCCGTTACCTCGATGGTACGGATGACCTGCGGCTCCCACGGAGCATCGCTCCAGTTGGTCTTCACCTCTGCAATCCGGTCCAGAACATCCAGTCCCTCCGTAATCTTTCCGAAGGCCGCATACTGTCCGTCCAGATGCGGAGCATCCTGGTGCATCACAAAAAACTGCGATCCGGCGGAGTTCGGATCCATCGCACGTGCCATGGACAGAACGCCTCTTGTATGCTTCAGATCATTCGGAACACCGTTTGCGGAAAACTCTCCCTTAATGCTGTAGCCGGGGCCTCCGGTTCCGTTTCCATCCGGATCACCGCCCTGAATCATAAAACCCTTGATGATACGATGAAAGGTCAGTCCGTCATAGAACTTCTCGTCACAGAGCTTCTTAAAGTTCTCCACTGTGATCGGTGCAATTTCCGGGTAAAGCTCTCCCTTCATCACACCGCCGTCTTCCATGGTAATGGTAACTGTGTACGTCTTTGCCATTGTAATATCCTCCTTCTGTCAATGCCTTTTACAGATCTCTGTGGTGAAACTGCTTTCTTCCCGAAGCATAGTCCGCCACAATCTGACCGCCACCAACAAGACGGTACTTATAGGTAACAAGACCCTCCAGGCCAACCGGGCCCCTTGCATGCAGCTTGCCGGTGCTGATTCCAACCTCTGCCCCGAAGCCGTAGCGATAGCCGTCCGCGAACCGTGTGGAGCAGTTCCGGTACACCCCTGCGCTGTCCACCATCTGCATGAAGTACTCCGCCGCCGCATCATCCTCGGTAAGAATACAGTCTGTGTGATGCGAGCCGAATGCATTGATGTGGCAGACCGCTTCCTCCACATCCTCCACAAGCCGAATGGAAATCACGAGGTCATTGTATTCCGTGGCAAAATCCTCATCGCCCATGACATCTTCCGGGGCTATCCTCTGTTTGCCGAAAGCTTTCTCCAGAAGCTCTGCTGCTTCTTTCGTTCCGCGAAGTCTTACTCCTGCTCCCGCCAATGCCTCTGCAGCCTTCGGAAGGAACTCTTCTGCAATCTTCCGGCTCACGAGCAGTGTCTCCACAGCATTGCAGGCCGCCGGATACTGCGTCTTGGCATCCACAATCACAGGGATCGCTTTCGCCTGATCCGCCTTGTCATCCACATAGATATGACAGATCCCGCTCGAATGTCCCATCACCAGAATCTTCGTATGCTCCATAATATATCGCACAAAACGGTTGGAGCCCCTCGGAATCAGAAGATCCACCTCCTGATCACAGGCAAGAAGCTCATCGATCTCACTGTGCTGCTCCGCCTGAAACAGGCAGTGCTCCGGAAGTCCCGCCTCGAAAACCGCCTTCTGAATGATTTCAAACAGAGTACGGTTAGTCTCCGCTGTTTCCTTCCCGCCTTTTAAAATTGCACAGTTTCCGCTCTTAATACACAAGGAAGCGACCTGCACCATTGCATCCGGTCTTGCTTCGAAAATCACCCCGATCACTCCGATCGGTACGCTGACACGCCGCAGCACCAGTCCTTCATCCAGCTCCCGCTCAAGGAGCGTCTTTCCGACCGGATCCTCCAGCTTCCCCAGCTCCCGAAGGCCGGCAATGCTGTCACGCATTTTAACTGCATCATACTTCAGACGTTTCTGAATGGCAGGAGCGATTCCCTCTTCCATCGCTTCCTGCAGATCCAGTGCGTTTGCCTGAAAGATTTCTACCCGATGCTTCTCCAGCTCATTTGCGATATTCTCCAGTGCAGCATTTCTCTGTGCGATCGGTGCTGCCGCAAGATGCGGTGCCGCAAGCTTCATTCTGCGTGCTTCTTCACGGATACTGCTCATCTGCTGTCCTCGTTCTTTCTCATTCGGTATCTTCCCCCACCAGCTTCACCAGAACCGGATCGTGGTGAACCGCAGGAAGAAACTTCTCCATCACATCGCGGAGCTTCATCTTCAGACTGGACGTGTTGACGCACGGATGACATCCAAAATCTTCCTGCTTCAGAACATCCTCATCCACCAGAAGCTGAACATGATTTTCCGGATCATTCATCAGCCCCATCACGCTCACAGATCCCGGACAGATATCCAGATATTCCAGCATTTTCTCCGAAGATCCGAAGGACAGCCTTGCAGAGCCGATCTGTGAAGAAAGCTCTTTGGTTTTAAATACCTTATCTCCCGGCATCAGCAGGAGATAAAATTTCGTCTGCTGCCGGTTGCACAGGAACAGATTCTTGCAGATCAGACAATCCAATACTGCATCAATATCCTGGCAGGCTTCCATTGTATCCGCGTGTTCGTGATCCGTGCGCCAGTAATGGATTCCGAGAGAATCCAGAAGATCATAAACCCGGATCTCCTTTTCTTCCCGTCCCTCCGTATTCTCCGGTCTTCCTTCATGTAAAACAAGATTCTGCATATATGCCTTCTCTCTGTCCGTTATAAGATTAAAAAAAGACCATGTCCGGTATCTGCCGGGCATAGTCCACATTATACACTTTCCTCTTTCCTTGCAAAGCGGTCTGTTTTATCAGGCTCCGAAATGAAAAAAGCCTTTCTTTACCTCCGGCTCGCCGATTGCAACCGACAGCAGCCTATAGCCGAGAGGATCGATTGCCCTGTGAAGCTCATGCTCCAGCATGGGCTTTGGAAGCTCGTTCTCCAGAAGAAATCTTACCTCGCCCTTTCCTGCAGAAGCGGATACCTTTCTGGCCTCCGGAAGCTGCTTCCTTATTGCATCCCCAACATGAGCCTCACACATGCCGCACATCATCCCGTCAATTTCCAGCGTGACCTGTACCATTTTAAGAGCCTCCTTACTTTCTTCCGTTTTTCTTCAATTTAAAACGCTCCGGTACATCCCTTGTGCAGCTTCCATACGAAGCACAGCCACTGCAGCCGGAGCAGTTGCTGATGCCGTTCTTCTTATTTAATACAAGTCTCCGAATGCACAGTGCACACACTGCAAGGACCAGTGCAAGTACCACCACATCCACAATCCTTCCTGTCATGACTGCCTCCCGTCTTTTTCTTCACTGCGATCCTGCGTATCTTTGTGTGCGGGGCTTCTGAAAAAACCGATGACAATCCGGATGCCCGCCGCAAACAGGATTGCGAGAATCACCAGAATGATCACATCTGTATGATTTACCGGAACATTTATTTTCATGGAAAACAACCTCATTTGCAAGATGCACCTGCGGGTATGTCCCTGCAGGTGCATCCTTTTCCCTGTATGTATCTTTCTGTGTCCGGTGATCAGGCCTGTCCAAGTGCCTTAACGTTCTTGGTTTCTCTGTTCGGATCCTTGCGGAACAGCAGATAGAGAACACCGATCAGAAGAATGCCCGCAACCACAGTTGCCGGTCCGAATACAACTTCGCCGAGTGCAACACCAACCAGCTGATAAATGATCAGGGTTACGCAGTAAGCAGCAACGTTCTGGAACAGAATCGAATACCAGAAGTACTTACGGCTTCCGATTTCCTTCGCCATGGTAGAAATTGCTGCAAGGCACGGAGAGTCGAAGCAGTTGAAGACCAGGAAGGAAACTGCTGCAATGCTTGTCGGGAAGAATGCCTGGAATGCAGCGTGCATCGAAGCATCATACTCTTCGATCTCCTCTCCCAGAGAAGAAAGAAGGGACATGGTGGAAACAATGCCTTCCTTTGCTACGAAGCCGGACAGGGAGGATGCAACCGCCTGCCAGGTGCCGAATCCAAGAGGAGCGAAGATCGGAGCAAGAACACCGCCGATCGAAGCCAGCAGAGAATCCGCGGAATCCACCAGACCGAATGCTCCGTCTGCAAAGCCAAAGCTTCCAAGGAACCACATTACCGCGCAGCACAGGAACAGGATGGTACCTGCCTTCTTCATGAATGCCCACACACGCTCCCACACATGAAGGAGAATTCCCTTCAGGGAAGGAAGGTGATAAGCAGGAAGCTCCATAACAAACGGAACCGGATCGCCGGAGAAGAACTTGGTCTTCTTCAGGATGATGCAGTAGATGATCACCAACGCAATTCCCGCAAAATACATCGTGGGAGCCATCCACCATGCACCGCCCATCAGATAGCCGGCGATCAGAGCAATGACAGGAAGCTTTGCGCCGCAGGGAATCATGGTTGTTGTGATCATGGTCATCCGGCGATCCTTCTCAGATTCAATCGTGCGGGTAGCCATGATTCCGGGAACGCCGCAGCCGGAGGAGATCAGGAACGGAATGAAGCTCTTTCCGGAAAGTCCGAATCTGCGGAAGATACGGTCCATGATGAATGCAACGCGGGCCATGTATCCGACATCCTCGAGGAAGCTCAGGAACAGGAACACAATTGCCATCTGGGGGACAAAGCCGATCGGTGCGGCAAGTCCGCCGATGATGCCGTCAACGACGAGAGAGATCAGCCAGTCGGAAGCTCCCGCATTGGTCAGAAGGGTTTCAACGCCGGGCTGAATCCAGGTGCCGAACAGCGTGTCATTTGTCCAGTCGGTTACGATTCCGCCAAGGGTGCTGACAGAAACATAATACACAATGAACATAACGGCTGCGAAGATCGGAAGCGCAAGCCACCGGTTTGTCACGATCCGGTCAATCTTATCCGAAGTGGTCAGAGCACCGGGCTGCTTGCCTTTTTTCACAGTCTTGTGAATCAGATCCGTAATGTAGGTGTATCTCTGATTGGTGATGATCGATTCTGCATCATCATCCATTTCCTTTTCGCAATCCTTAATGTGCTCCTCCAGGTGCTGCAGAAGAGACGGATCCAGCTTCAGCTGCTCCAGTGCCTTGCTGTCGCGCTCAAAGATTTTGATTGCATACCAGCGAAGCTCCTGGCGATCTACAACATTCTGAATGGACTCTTCGATATGGGCAAGCGCATGCTCCACACTGCCGGTAAAGACATGGGGAAGCTCTTCCTTCTTGCCCTCTTTTGCAGCTGCAATACAGAGCTCTGCAGCCTCCATCGTATGCTCATTCTTCAATGCCGAAATCTCAATGACCTTGCAGCCAAGCTCCTGCCCGAGTTTCTTAATGTCAATGTTGTCACCGTTCTTGCGAACCAGATCCATCATGTTGATTGCAATCACGACCGGAATTCCGATCTCAATCAGCTGTGTGGTCAGATACAGGTTACGCTCAATATTTGTTCCGTCAACGATATTCAGGACTGCATCCGGCTTCTCGTTTACGATGTAGTTACGGGTCACCACTTCCTCAAGCGTATACGGGCTCAGGGAATAAATTCCCGGAAGATCCTGAATGATGACATCCTTATGCTCCTTCAGTCGTCCTTCCTTTTTCTCAACCGTAACGCCCGGCCAGTTTCCGACGTACTGGTTGCTGCCGGTCAGATTGTTGAACAGGGTTGTCTTACCGCAGTTCGGGTTGCCGGCCAATGCGATTTTGATTTCCATCTTACTCCTCCTCTGCTGCACTTACGCCATTTCCAGAATATCCGCATCTTCCTTCCGGAGAGACAGCTCATAACCGCGAACGGTTACTTCGACCGGATCTCCGAGCGGAGCGACTTTTCGAACATAGATCTCCGTTCCTTTGGTGATTCCCATATCCATGATGCGTCTTTTCAAAGCGCCTTCTCCATGGATCCTCGCAACGATTGCGGTCTGTCCGACTGCGACATCCCTAAGTGTCTTCATGCTTCTGTCCTCCTCATAATTCAATTGCTCTCTGCCCCTGCTGATGCAGGATCAGCTGATCATGATCTTCGCTGCCATCTGCGACGTAATTGCCAGTCTGGACTCCTTCAGATTAACAATGATGTTGCCATCTCCGCTGGCTGAAATAATGTCCACCTGTGCTCCTACAACAAACCCCAGATCCTCCAGGTGTTTTTTACCTTCTTCATTTCCGCCAATTCGTGCGACCAGTACCTTATCGCCTGTCCTGGCAAAAGCTAACGGCATCATTTGCTCCATCCTTTCTCCGGTTGTTTCGGATAAAAAGTGTTATGGTATGTTAACCCAAAATAGTTCTCCTTAACTAACTCGGCCTGTAGTTTAATGCAGCTAACACGGTTTGTCAACTCTTACTTTGAAATTTCATTGACACAAGCTTCTTCTGTGATAGACTGTGATCAGCTTCTGCTGTAATCCTATTTATTCAATAGGACTTTCGGCAGAGAGGTATCCATATATGAGCTGTCCGGTGTCACGAAAATGATTTTCTTCCTTTTCTGGTGCATCGTCAGTGCCATGACCTATGACACAAGAATTCTGCTTCTGATGATTGCCGTCAGCTTTGTCATCTTCGCGATGGCAAAGGTTCGCTGGGAACAGGTCTGCTCTGTTTTCAAGCTGATTATGCTGTTCATGGTTCTGAACATTGCAGCGATTTTTCTGATTTCGCCGTATCAGGGCTGTGAAATCTATCAGTCGAAAACGATTCTGGTCCATCTGTTTGCAGGCTATGACCTGACCAGCGAGGAGCTGTTCTACCTCTTTAACGTGCTCATCAAATACTTCACCATCATTCCGGCGGTCTTCACCTTTATGACCACTACGGATCCGAGTGAATTTGCTGCATCCCTAAACGGAATCGGCGTCAGCTACAACATCTCCTATTCCGTTGCGATTGCACTCCGCTACATTCCTGACATTCAGGACGAGTTCCACCGCATTCGGAACGCACAGCAGGCACGCGGCATAGAAATGAGCAGCAAGGCGAAGCTGACCGAGAGAATCAAGCGGACCTCCAGCATTATTTTTCCGCTTCTTTTCTCTACCATGGAACGAATCGATGTTGTTTCCAATGCCATGGAGCTTCGCGGCTTCGGCAAAAAGAAAAAACGCACCTGGTACATGGCAAAGAAACTCTCCCTCACGGACAAGCTGGTCCTCCTGGTGACCGTCGTATTCTCTGTATGGGCCCTCTGGGTTACCTTCCGTGACGGATCACGATTCTACAATCCGTTTATTTAGGAGGCTTTTATGATCCATCCGCGTCAATTTACCAAACGGCTGAAAAATCATATCAAAGAAAGTCCCAGGGTTTTTCTGCTTTATTCCATATTGCGGATTCTCGTCATCTGTGTTCTGGTCCGTCAGATTTTCGAGCGCAATTACGAGGGTGTCGGGGTATGCACACTGGTGCTCCTTTTGTTCCTGATTCCCAGCTTCATGGAGCAGCAGTTCGAGATTGAGATTCCTCCTCTGTTTGAGGGAATCATTTATGTTTTTATTTTTGCCGCTGAAATTCTCGGTGAGGTGGATCACTTTTATGTAGCACTTCCCGGATGGGATACCATTCTGCACACCATCAATGGCTTTCTTGCCGCTGCCGTCGGCTTCTCCATGGTCGACCTTTTGAACCGGCACAGCAAACGCATACAGCTCTCTCCCTTCTATGTGGCCATGGTCGCATTCTGCTTCTCCATGACGATCGGTGTCATGTGGGAATTCATTGAATGTACAGGTGATCTGTTCTTCGGTCAGGACATGCAGAAGGACTTTATCGTAAGCAGCTTTAACAGCGTGACGCTGGATCCCACGCACTCCCAGAAGGTGATTCATGTACGCGACATCACACAAACTGTCATCTACACTGCCTCCGGCGAAACCTATACCATTGACGGCGGATACCTTGACATCGGCATTCTTGACACCATGAAGGATCTTTTCGTCAACTTCATCGGTGCCATCTGCTTCAGTGTCTTCGGGTACTTCTACGTGAAGAACCGCGGGGAAATGCAGAGCCGCGCCGCAAACCGCCTTGCCGACGGCCTGATCGTCCGCACGGCGAAGAACCAGAGTATTCTCCGGGAAGAGCCGGAGGATGCGGATGACCGCCGGGACTCACTGCACGATGGATGAGCCCGGCAGCCGAAATGAAGATAGAAATGATTCGTGCATCGTGGTATTCCGATTAAAAATCCGCGATTTCTCCCTGCAGCTTTTTCTTCTCATACAGATCGCGAATCTCTTCCTTGAAGCTCTCTCTTTCCTGTTCGTTGAAAAACGGCAGATACTCTTTCAGAAATTTGATGTCCTGCACCAGATCCTCCGTCATTTCTTCCACCTGCCCCACCGTCGGAATGCGATAATAGCTTTGTATAATGATCAGGGATTGCATATCCGGGCCTCCGCCCGGCTTGTAATCCCGTCTCGCAATCTTTCGGACCGTTTCCTTGGCAAGACCAAGCTCCTGACCCATGGACAGAAACGATGCTCTTTTTTCTGGTGGAGCCCGCACAGATGCTGGCTGACCGCTTCGTAAAGTCTTTCGTAGTACTCCATGTCTCTTTTTATCCCCTGTTTATATGATTTTTTCACATAAATTAATTATATTATCACTTAATAATATATAAATTGCACGGCTTTTCTATTAGCCGCCAAGCGAAAATTTACGAAAATAATAACTGTTTTTCGCCAATAATCTCTGAAAACCGGCAGTTTATTGCGCATTCTTGCAAAACTGTGGTGCTTTTCGTGTCTTTTTTCCATTCCCGTTCATGCTTTATCGTGATAAATTATGTAATGTAGTTTTTGAAACACTTATGAGGAGGTGTATCAATGTTAGAAAAACTGTTCCAGCTCAAAGAGCACGGCACGACTGTCCGCACGGAGGTCATTGCCGGTCTCACCACATTCCTGACGATGGCTTATATTCTGGCCGTCAACCCCAACATTCTGGGTACTGTCATGGATCGAAGCGGTGTCTTTGTTGCAACTGCACTTGCTTCCGCACTTGCCACATTCATCATGGCATTCCTGGCA
>HF986569.1:24238-46185 GCA_000431495.1 Firmicutes bacterium CAG:791
CTGGCAAACTACCCGATCGCCCTTTCCGCAGGTCTTGGTCTGAATGCATACTTCGCATACACAGTCTGCCTGGGTGAGCTTGGCGGAGAAGCAGATGCTTTCACCATCGCACTGACCGCAGTTCTGGTGGAAGGTATCATCTTCATCATCCTTTCCTTCTTCAAGGCTCGTGAAGCCATCATCAACGGCATCCCGACCAACCTGAAGAACGGCATTTCCGCCGGAATCGGTCTGTTCGTTGCCTTCATCGGCATGCAGAACGCCGGCATCATCATCAAGAATGACTCTACGATCGTAGGTCTGGGCAGCTTCTCTACCCCCGATGTCACTCTTGCAATCATCGGCTTTCTGATCATCCTCGCACTGGTTCATTACAACGTGAAGGGCTCCGTTCTGATCGGAATCCTCGCAACCTGGGTTCTTGGCATGATTGCACAGGCAGCCGGCTGGTATGTACCGAATCCGGAAGCAGGCGTATACAGCGTATTCCCGGATTTCTCCGCAGGACTTCAGCTCGGCGGACTGGCAAATACCGCATTCAAGTTCAACTTCGGCTGGGCAGCTTCCCATCTGATCCAGTTTGTTGCAATTGTCTTCTCCTTCCTTTATGTTGATATCTTCGATACCGTCGGAACCGTCGTCGGTGTTGCAGATAAGGCAGGTCTTCTTGACAAGGATGGAAAGCTTCCGCGCGTCGGCAAGGTCCTGATGGCTGATGCCGTTGGTACCTGCGCAGGTGCCTGCCTCGGAACCTCTACCATTACTTCCTTCGTAGAGTCCAGTGCCGGCGTAGCAGCTGGCGGACGCACCGGTCTCACCTCTCTGACAACCGGTGTGATGTTCCTGGTATCTCTCCTGCTCTCCCCGATCTTCCTTGCAATTCCCGGATTTGCTACCGCACCGGCTCTGATCTATGTCGGCATGCTGATGGTTTCCTCTGTAAAGAAGATTGAGTTCGACGGTGATCTTGCGGATACTGCAGGCGCTTACATGGCAATCGTTATGATGCCTCTTGCATACTCCATCGCAACCGGCATCATGTTCGCTATCATGACCTGGGTTATCATCAAGGTTGTTGAGAAGAAGGCAAAGGAAATTCAGCCTGTTATGTGGGTTGTCTTCATTCTCTTTGCACTGAGAATTGTGACTCTCATCACGAACTTCCAGTAATTTTCTCCGGACGCACTACAGGAAAAGGGCCCGACGTGTTTCATACAGCACGTCGGGCCCTTTCTTTTTGTCATCTGGCTTCCTGTTGTCTTTCCTGCTCTGTTACACGTGAGACTTCTCTCCCTCAAGCATGCGCTCCTTCGCCAGAAGCACACACTTCTCCAGGCTCCCCGCCTCTGAATATCTGCCGCTCCCGATGGAACAGTATACGGTCACCGGGATGTCTCCGACCCGATGAATCCGCTTCAGCTCCTGATGAATTCTTCCTGCGACCTCATTTTCAGTCACTCCCTGTTCCTCAAGCGGACAGATCACAACGTAGTGATCCTCCCAGATCCTTCCGATCACGCTTCCTTTGCCTGCCGCAGTCCGCATTCTTTCCGATATGCGGCGCAGAAGCTTCTCTCCGACTTCCTTTCCGTTTTTCTCCCGAAATTCCATATATCCGTGAATATCAACATAGAAATAACAGAAGTCCTTTTTCTTATCCTCATAGGTCTTCTGGAACCGCTCACTGGCCAGCATCAGTCCCCGGATATTAAGTCCTCCGGTTATGGTGTCCATGCTCTCCCTTGCAGGGTCTTTATTTTCCTTCGCATCCGATACATCGAAGAAATAGCACAGAATTCCTACGATCTTCCCATTCCGGTAAATCGGCTGCTTGTTCGTAAGAACATCCCGCACGGCACCATGAACCATGCACTTCTGCGGCTGCAGCTTTACTGCAATTCCTTCCTTCAGAATTCGTTCTTCCAGCTCCCGGTATTCTTCTCCCGCTATGTTCCATTTCTGTTCTTCATCCTGCATGCTGCGGATTTCCGAAATGGAAGAAAGGCCGAAATAATCCAGAAAAGCACGACTCGCTCCCACATATCTGCGATTTACGTCCTTCCAGCAAATCTTCAGCCCTGAGCCATACAGCAGATTCCTCCAGCAATCCCTCTGCAAGGTCACGTCTGTCCCATCCACCATACGTTTCGTTTCCATTTGTTCACTTTCACAGATAATCTTCGCATTCTGCAAAAGCTGCGGTTCTTCTACCGTCTGCGCAATTCCCACATAGTCTTTTCTTCCCAGCTTCGAAATCAGCACAAAAAGGTGCCTCATCCAATGGTACTGACCATCCTGACCCTTCGTACGGAAATAACTGCTCACAAAGCCCCTCGGACTGTTCTGCATCCTGCTGTAAAGAGTATCGGGATTCGCATACTCCAGATAGCGGTCCCGATCCTCCGGATAGATCCGGTCTTTCGCAAAGCCCTTCGGATCAATGTCATGCTTCCAGTTCTCATCCTCTTCCGGATTCTCGGAAACGGACAGCAGGGACCGGCACTTTTTCTCTTCCAGATTGCAGATATAGAGATTCTCACAGGTCTGATACAGACTTCGGATCGCTTCATCCAGCTCAACCTCACGGTTGTAATCCTTGTTGTCTGCCATGTCTGAAATGAATACCAACAGCATTTTACGATCCGGCAGTTCGCCGACGCAGTCACCCGTCAGATAGAAATACCTGCCCTCTGCGACAAAGCTTGTACTGCGTTTTCCGGTTCCGAGATGCAGCTTTTCCGATTCTCTTCTCAGCAAACCGTAGGCCGGGAAAACCGGATCATTGCAGATTTCCTCCAGCAGAAACGCGGAATCGATCCGAAGTCCCTCAAGAAGCGTCCGGAACCTCTCATTGAGATACGGAAACCGATACCGTTCTCCGTCATATTCTGCCAGCGCAATGCATCTTTCGTCGATCAGATTGACTTTTCCAATCTGATCATAATATCGTCCAAGTGCCGCTTCCTCAACTTTTTCTTCCGTCTCAAGGAGCTTTCGAACGCCGTCATCAAACAGCTGCGGCTTTCCGTAATAATATCCCTGTATCTTCTCACATCCGATTTCCCGCAGAAAATCTAGCTGGCTCTCATTCTCCACACCCTCTGCCAGAGTCTGAATTCCGATCTTCTTCGCCATATCCACCACAGCGGTGATAATCTTCCGTGAACGTTCTCCGGAATCGGACAGAAACCGCATGTCGATCTTAATCTCATCAAACTTGTAGTCCTTCAGGACATTCAGAGTCGAATATCCGCTGCCGAAATCGTCCATCCACACCTGATATCCGTCATCGTGAAACAGCTCCATGGTATGCCGGACATGAATATCATTGTCGGACAGCATGCTCTCCGTGATTTCCACGTGGATCATATCCTTCGGGACTTCATGCTCCAATACGATCTGATTGATCTCATCCAGGATGTCACACAGATCAAAATCAAGGCGCGACAAATTGAAGGAAACCGGCACAAATCGATGTCCCGCATTCACTTCCCGCCGGTAATCCTCACAAACCAGACGGACGATATGTAAATCGAGCTTATGGATCAGCAGATTTTCTTCCAGAACATGAATAAACAGCGCCGGCGGCATCAGGCCGTATACCGGATCCTCCCAGCGGGCAAGTGCTTCCATTCCGCATAGCTTGCCGGTCAGGGTACGCATCACCGGCTGATAATAGACATGAATCCATCCGTTTCGGATGGCCCGATCAAAATTCTCCAGGATATATGCACGGCGTTCCATCGCAAGTGCCAGCTCCTGGTCATAGTAGTGCCAGAAAACATCTCCCACCGATTTCCCGCGGAGACTGTCAGCCGCCGCCTTCGCCTTGTCCCCGGCAGCAATGACAGAATCCGCCGGCGAGATGTCATAGATTCCAGCCCGGATACACAGAAGACTGTCATATGAGATCTCCTGCAGACGATGATTCAGCCCCCGCAGAATTTCTTCCACGGACGTCTTATCTGTCAGAAACAGGAAATGATCCTCTGCAACCCTTCCGCACAAAAGGATCCCGCTGTTTGCCTGCATGGAAGCGGCCAGCCGGTACAGCACTCTGTCCCCTTCTTCATAGCCATAACGGCGGTTGTATCTCTGGAAGCGATGCAGATTCAGAAATACGATCACTGTGTTCTCTGCCGCCTGCGGTGTCATCGCGACCAATGCATCATGCGCCTTCTCCGCAAACCGGTGCAGACTGTATAAACCGGTCCGATGATCTCTTCCCGCCAGCCATTCTTCATCTTCGCACAGTCTCTTTTCCATTTGCACTTCGAAAATCTCCCTCCGTATGAAAGCAGCCACTGCAATAATCATACAGCTTTTATTATACTAAATTATTTGTCTGCCAACAATCCGCAGCAGAACGATGAATACGATCGATATCAGCCGTTTTTTACAGGCGCACCCTGTAAAAAAGAGGAGCTCCCCGCATATGGGAAACTCCTCTTTTCTCATTTCTGTATTCCTTTGACAGCGGAAAACACCTCTGCACTCCTGATTGATCGGAGGAAGCTTACCTGTCCGATGCTTCTTACTCGATGACGTGAATCCATCCTTCGGGTGCTTCCAGCTCTCCCTCCTGAATTCCAAGCAGGGTAGTACGAAGCTTATCCATCCAGGGCCCGATGTTCTCCATGCCGGATGCAAACGCATAATCGGTTCCGTGATCGTTGATCTTGCCGATCGGGGAAATCACCGCTGCCGTGCCGCAGAGACCGCACTCCTTGAATGCTCCGTCCTTGACCTCCTGCCAGTATACCGGGCGCTCATCCACCTGCATTCCAAGGTAATGCTCTGCCACATAGACAAGGCTTCTTCTTGTGATGGAAGGAAGGATGGAATCCGACTTCGGAACCACCAGATGATTGTCCTGATCCACAAAGAGGATGTTGGCTCCGCCGGTCTCCTCAATCTTCGTTCTTGTTGCTGCATCCAGGTAAATGTTCTCTGCAAAGCCTTCCTGATGTGCCGTAACAATTGCATGCAGGCTCATTGCATAGTTCAGTCCTGCCTTGATGTTGCCTGTTCCGTGCGGTGCAGCGCGGTCATAATCACTGATCTTTACATAGATCGGCTTCGCGCCGCCCTTGAAGTACGGGCCAACCGGAGTCGTAAATACGCGGTACTGGTAATCATCTGCCGGCTTTACACCGATAACCGGGCTGATGCCGAACATATAAGGACGAATATAAAGTGTTGCACCGGTTCCGAAAGGCGGAACCCATGCCGCATTTGCCTCAACCACCTTATGGATGGAATCAACAAACTGATCTACCGGAAGAGGCGGCATCTCCAGACGCTGTGCAGAATCATACATTCTCTGTGCGTTCAGATCCGGGCGGAAGCATACGATATGTCCGTCCTTGGTTGTATATGCCTTCAGTCCCTCAAACACAGACTGGCTGTACTGGAGAACACCGGCATCCTCACTCATGACAATCTTGTCATCGTCAATGAGGGCGCCCTCATCCCATTTGCCGGCTTCTGCCGTATAATTTGCCACATACCGTTTATCGGTCTTCATATAACTGAAGCCGAGGTTTGACCAGTCCAGATTCTTCTTCTCCATGGTGATCTGTCCTCCCTGTCTGTATAAATCTCTTGATGGTAACGGTACCGATTATAGACCGCATCTACGCATTTTTCCATAGACTCGCTCGTATGAATTCAGTCAAATTCTGCATATTATTCGATATTCATCGCATTCGGGCCGTCCTATTTCATTTTGATTCCGCGAAGCCGCATGCTGACCCGGTGAACACGCCGCACAAGGACCGGCGCAGCCGAAAGAATCGTCAGGTAAATCCTGTCGCGATGAGCCAGATACGGATTCTCGCGGATTGCCGTTTTATTCTCCCGCAGATAATGCAGAACCTGCATATAGAACTCATTCTTCCGGTTCATCTGTGCAATCGGCACATGAAGCATATAATCCAGCCGCTCATACAAGCCGAATCTTCTGGCCGCCACCTCGAGCTTGGGATAACGGGGCACCAGCTCTTTTTCCACGTAATCCGACGCTTCAATGATGGCAATGTATGCGCGGGAGAACTGATTGACCGACCTTCTCCTTGTCAGACTTCCCAGGCGATGTACCACACGATAACCGATCTGCGGCAGATTGTAGACGCCATCAAGGATATCTACAAGATGTGTTTCCAGACTGAAGTCCTCACATAGGGCTCCTACCTCAAACGGATGCTCCAGAAGAATTCTTCTGGGTGTCAGCTTGGTACAAAAGGAAGCATCTCCCGTATACAGGAGCATGCTCTGTACGAACAGAACCGGCGGAATCAGCACCGGCTCTTCCGGCGCAATGATGGCAGTAGGAAGCGCGTTTCCGTTTTCATCAATTTCCTCACGTCCGATCTGCACCTGTACATTCTGAAGGCCTCTGCGTCTCATCTCGTCCATCCCGGCGCGCAGATTTGCAATCATATCCGGATAGATCAGATCATCCGAATCCACAAAGCTGATGTACTCCCCGTGTGCTTCCAGAACACCGGCATTTCTCGCTGCAGACAGTCCCTTATTCTCCTGTGTCAGAACGCGGATTCTTGCATCCTCCTTTTCCAGTTCCCTGCAAAGCTCCAGCGATCCGTCCAGAGATCCGTCATTCACCAGAATAATTTCGAAAGCAGGATCGGTCTGCTCCTGAATGCAGCGAACCGTCTTCCTCAGAAAAGGTTCTGAATTATAAACCGGTACTACAACCGATATCAGAGCCTGCATACTCATTCTCCCTGTCTCCCCCACCATTGAAGTTCACAGCTGCTTCGTTTCTGCCATGCGCGGCACGTGAAGAAACGGCCGAAGCCCCGGTGCCCGGCTCATGGGCCCCTCTGCCGGAAGATCCGCATTCAGATTCTTCATCTCCAGCGCAGTTCTCCTTGCTCCGCCTGCCAGCAGGATTCTCCGTTCTTCGCAGGCATCAAGCACCTTATCCGCAAACAAAAGAAGCCGTTCCGCAGCAGTTTCCGCATTCCATAAAGTCACAACCGAACGGAAAGAGGCTTCTGCAAATCGTTCGCACAGCTCCGGATCATCGATAAGCCGCTCGGTTTTGGCCGCAAGATCCTCCAGATCACCATCCGCATAGATGTAGCCGTTGACACCGTTGCGCAGAAGATACGGCACAGCGCCGGCCTCTGCACCGGCAACCGGCGCACATCCGCTGTTCATCGCCTCATTCAGCACAGCTCCCCAGCCTTCCCCGTGGTCACTGGTAAATACAAAAATATCGCTGTGCTCCATCACATCCCGCACCGTTTCCGTCGAACACAGTCCATGAAAAATAACCTTCTCCTCCAGGCCATGCTCCAGCACATAACGATGGGCCTTCTCCTCTTCGCCCCCGTTCTCCGCACTGTCTCCTCCGATAATGTGAAGCAGGAAATTTTTACCGTCCCTTTCGAGCCGGTCCGCAAGCTCCAGAACTCGTTCCACATGCTTGAACGCAACAAAACGCCCTGCCCAGACAAGTTCTGCAGGATCCGCCGCCTGTCTTCGGCGGATCGGCGGCCTGTCGCCTCCATAGGAAATCATCGACGGAAAATATCCCCAACGGTATTTTTTCTCCGGGAAAGCTCCGATCAGACCATAGTCGGATGCCACATAGGCTCCGGCACACAGCAGGAAATACGGCTTCCTGCGAAATTTTGTAAAGGCACGATATTTATGAAGGAGCCCCTTCGGCGAAATTGCCTTCCACTGGCCATCCTTGTAAATCCGCTCACTGATCTGAAAAACCGGCCGGTGAATGTTCAGCCGCTTCGCCAGAAGATCCTGAATTTCCGGAACCCAGCCGGCAATCAGGAGGTCACAGGACATCATCTCCCGCTCTGCTTCCTTCCGATCCTCGCTCCATTTTAAAACCCAGCAAAGCTCTTCGGAATGATCCTCCCAGCCCATCTTCTTCCGCTCTTCTTCCATCTCCTCCATCTGCACAAAGACAAAGCCGTCACCAAGCCTTTTGCGCATGGCCTCGCAGAACGGAATCTGGTGGTGATTGATGTAGTTAGACACAAAGGTGACCGTCAGCGGCATTCGACATCCTCCTTGATCGCTTACTGGCAGATACTGCGGTAAATTTCCAGAAGGCGCAGATAATTCGTGTGCGGATTGTGGCGAATCATCGCTTCCTTATGTGCGGCACTGGCCAGTCTGCAGGCAAACTGATTGTTCTCAAACAAATTGCAGACATCCTCCGCGAGCGCCTCGTAATCCCCTTCCGAAAACAGGAGACCTTCCGCGCCGTTCTCCACAAGATCACCAATCCCGCCAACCCTGGCCGCTGCAACCGGCATTCCGAGCAGCATGGCCTCGCAGAGCGAATTCGGCGAATTCTCCATCACAGACGGGCAGACAAAAACATGACTTCGAAGAAACTGCGCCTTCATCTCCTCTGCATTCAGCGATCCCAGCATAATGACATGTCCTTCCAGATTGCCCTCCCGGATCAGCTTCTTCAGATATTTTCCGTATGCAGTAATCCAGAGTGCAGACGGAAGCTTCTTCGCAGGAATCCGGCCTCCGACATTTCCGATGATGGATTTGCCTGCTACATACAGCTTCGCATCCGGATACTCCTTCAGGATTTTCGGCATCGCCTGCAGAACAAAGTGAAACCCCTTCAGAGGGTAATCCCCCTGGCTGATGAAAATACTGTGCGGCTCTACGCCGTTCAAATCCCAGCGTCCCTCATAGAATTCCGGCCGGAGCGTTTCATTCATCAGATGATAAATCGCTTCCGGATGAATCGCAGAGGTTCCTTCCCGGTCAAAGCCGGTTCTTCCTGTAATATGAAGCACCTCCTGAATCGTGCTTCGTTCATTCTCTGCCCGAAGGCGGAACTTCTTCTGCTGCTCCTTCAGAGAATCATGACGGACTCTGTCCCGGAAGGTCCGGGCACGCTGCACCTTGTACGGGAGCTCCGCCATATAAGAATCCGCAATGGCACAGCAAAGTCCCTGGATTCCCACCAGTGTTCTTTCCGGACGCTGAAAAGCGCGAACCATTGCCAGAGAATGCGGAAACTCCGTGCCGAAAATATGTACCATATCCGGCTTGAAATCCTCCAGAATATCAAGAAATCGCTCTACCAGCGTTCCGTCATACACCTCCGGTGTGTTCAGATTCTCGCAGTAGCCGTAAAATACGGCTCCGTCAATTTCTCTCCTGCAGCCGGCAAGCTGCTGCGGAACCGGGACACAGACCCCAAGCTCAATCAGGTTCTCATCCTTTCCCGCTTCTACCTTCTCATTTACCAGTAAATGAAAACTCCCTGTCAGCCAGCCCTCACGATTGGAATAGGGCAGCCCTTCCGCCTTTGCGAAAATCGGAAGCATAATATTGCACAACCATAAAACTCTCATTCTTACCCCGGAAAGCCTGCAAGGCCCGAATCACCCGCGAGGCTTTTTCTCATATATCTTATTCTTAATCCGATCATAACACGCTGCCGTCTTCGGAGAAGAGGCAAGCTTCTCCCGAAGAGACTGCAGGCTTAGTACCATCGCAGCGCGGAACCTTCGCTGCTCTGCCTGTGAGAAGTACTCCTTTGCTATTTCCCGGTGCTCTTTTGCCGAAAGCTCCCTGCTCTCCGCCCTCTCCGAAAAGCCTCCGCCCTCGTAGCCTGCAACGGTCAGGTCCATTGCAACTGCCTTCGCATGGTGCCGGATGACACACCACAGAAAATGCTCGTAATCCGCCCGGACCTGATACTGAAGATCAAAGGCTCTGATTTCAAACAAATCTCTCGAATAGAAGCAGGCCTGATGGCAGGGAAGATTCCGGTACATGGCAAAATGCGTCATTTCAGGCTTAGCTGCAACACGCTGACCGGTCTTCTCCTCCAGCACATCTCCGTAGAAAATCCAGCCTCCCGCTTTTCTTTCTCCGGGCTGCTTCGCGGAAAGCTCCTCCTCTTTCCGAATCGCTGCCGCGGTCTTCTCCAGCACATCCGGCGAAAAGAGTACATCTCCGCAATTTAAGAAATACAGATACTCACCTCTCGCCGCAGCAACTGCCTGATTCATCCCATCATAAATTCCACTGTCCTTCTGCCGAATCAGACGAATTCTTCCATCTGCGGAGAGCCCGTCCAGACTTCCATCCGAGGAACCGGCATCCTTGACGATTACCTCATAATCCCAAAAGGTCTGCCCCAGGATACTCCCGATCGTCTTCTGAAGGCGGAATCCCGGATTATAGCTCGGTGTAATGATACTGAAAAAAGGTGTATTCATAACGCTTCAGTAGCTGCCTCCCACGCTTGCCGACGGAGTCCGGTTCAGATCGTGAAACAGAAAGCTCTTATACGGCAGAATTTTGATGGTATCCCGGTATGCGGTCCGAAGAAACAGTGCAAAAAATACCAAAGCCGCCGCAATCACCAGAATGGTCAGTAATTTCTTCTGTCTGCGCCCCTGCTCCGTCTCCGGAAGCCTTGAAAGGAGCATCGGAAGATAGAAAATCTGTGTAAACGTAAGATAATAGCAAATCCGGGACACCTCCGGAATAAACCAGCCAAACACATACAGAAGAAGTCCGATGTATGTACTGTTCCGGTACATCACAAGCTGCCTGCCGCGAAAGGTCTCCGGATCTTCGTCCGCCCTCACATAATATGCAAGAAGAAGGACCGCAAGACATTTGGCGATATTGACCCACGAGATGCTTGTCCCTGCCGCAAGATCCACCGTTCCCTCCCAGGAGGGATACAAAGAGAGCAGAAGCTCCATCGCCTTTTCATGGAGCAGCAGCACTGCCAGACCGAGCGCCACACCTGCTGCCAGCTCCCGCTTCTTCCAGCGGCGTGCAGCGACCGGATACAGCAAAAGGGTGATCAGTGCTGTCTTATGAAACAGCGCGGCCAGAAGCACCAGTATCACAAAACCTGCATACTTTCTTCGCAGAAGACAGGTCATCGCAAGAAGCGACAGCGACAGCGCAAAATAATACCGCATGGTATTAAAGCTCTGGAAATAATACCCGAACATCATGAACAGGAAGAATGAGAAGCAGAAGTTCTCTGCCTGCTGCCGGATCACCGTCAGCATCACAAGGATGGTCATCGCAGCATAGATGGCAAACAGCAGCAGGTAGTTCTCATAGCCGCAGAGACCGTATACCGCCTTGGCGAGCCAGTTGAAGCCGGCTTCCGTCGGCACATAGGCATCAATCGATGCCAGATGGAAGAACTCCACATATCTCAGATAGTCATTTCCGGTTTCCTGACGGAGAATGGCCGGTACCATCAGAATCAGCGCAATCAGAAAGAGGCAGGATCTTCGCAGCAGACTGCCGCGGCTTCCTGCCCGCATCCCTTCTGTCTTATTCACAATGGCCGCAGCCGCCACCGCAGCTGCCGATATCAGAAGGTAAAGTACCATCTCAGGCTTCTTTCATTCCTTTTTTCATAAGGCGGTACGCCCTCCGCAGCGGAATCTGACGGCACATGGTTTTTCTGTGTGCCAGAAGGAACCGAAGCCCCATCGCCTTTTGCAGATGCCCGTACAGATAATGATAGAGAACGCCTCTGTCATAGAAGAATTTCTCATTATAGCCTGTAAACCACGTGGAAGCATCATTCTCTCTTGCCGCTTCATGGCCGATTCCGACCGGAACCGACCAGATCTTCAGTCCCTTTTTCAGACAGTCATGAATGAACAGACTGTCTTCTCCGTTGGAATACTTCGCTCCCCCGCCGAACAGCAGCGAAAACCACACATTTGCACGGCGCAGACTGTCCAGCCGTGCTCCCATGGCATACGTAGGATAACGCCCACAGTTGTACCAACGAACCCTGCGGACCTTCCGGTTCTCATAGGTTCTCCGGCTTTCTACCGCACTTACGTTGAACATCAGGATATCTGCCTGCGGATTCTCCTCGAAAGCCTTCCGGACACTCTCCTCATAGTCATCATCGTAAACAATGTCCTCATCCGCAAAAAGCACATATTCCGCATCTGCCCGCATCAAAGCATTGTTCCGGTTCCGTCCGACCCCGCGCTCATTGAATGCCAGTGTCCGAATCAGGTGTCCCCTTCTCTCAAACTCCCGGTAGGAAACCTCCTGACATTGGTTGCAGATCACGGCATCCGTGGACAGATTCATCCGCTCCGCAAGAGTAATATCATTTTCCTGAACCGCAGCGACCAGAACCTCGAGGGAGGTCTTATGCTTCGCCTCTTCCCCCCTCTTCTGATCAATCCGGTTGTATACCTTATTTTCTTCCATAATATTTCTTCAGAAACGTTCCATCCGCCTCCGCAAGGATGAGTCCTGCAGGTGCCTCCCCTTTCAGCCTCTTCTGTGTCAGAAGATGGTCGGTTCCTGTTCCGTTTTCCCTTCCGAACGGAATCACAGCAAGAGTGATTCCATTTTCTTCACAAACACCAATTCCGTAAGTCTTCTGCAGCTGCTCTGACGCTTTTCCGGCAAGCTCCGGATCCTCTGAAATCAGCCGCACTCCCTCCGGATGCTCTTTCACAAGCTTCTCCGCTTCCCGAACGTTCTCATCCAGAAGAAATGCCGGAAGCTCCGCGTCTTTTTCGCGCTTTCCCTCATGCTTTTCTGAAGTTCTTTCCAAATCTCCGGGAAGAACCAGAAGTACCGGAAGATCGTAGCGTTTTGCTGCATCCTCCGGACAGTACACACCGTCATTCAGAAGCTCACGAATCCACAGCACTGCCGCACTGATCAGAAGTCCGAGAAGCGCTCCGAGAAGCGCTGCGTTCCGGGTGCGATCCGCGACCACCACCTGCTCCACCTCGCCGGAGGAAAGGTACTCGATCCGCCGAAACTCCTCGGCGGTATGGGCGGACAGGACCAGAAGATAGCGAAGAAGAAACCGGACCAGAGCATCCTGAACAGCATCGGTCAGCGCCTGCACGATCTGCGGATCGGAATCAGTCACCTGAATCGTAAGAACGCGGACATCCGACAGAATCTGTGCCTCGATGTCCCGTCTTGCATCCTCCATGGTGATCCCGTCCGGGAGCTCCGATTCGATCACCTGCGAAATTGCCGGAACCGAAAAGATCAGATCATTCCAGGTGTAATCATTGTAGTAATCCTGCGGATTGCCCGCTTCATCCTGCCCGAAGGTCAGGTAGTACTTCGAGGCCTGCCGGTACTGTCTCTGCCCTGCAAGTCTCAGCCAGATTCCGGTATAGACAAGAACCGATGCAAGAACGCCAACCACCATGCATGCCGGAATCCACCAAAGCTTTTTCCCAAGCCGCAGCCAGAGACTGCGCCGGTTTATCGGCTCCTCCATGTGATCCAACATAAACACCTCCTGATGATTCTTCCTGCTTCTTATAATCCGTCTCCGGACCGCCCGGCATTCCTTGCCTCATCCCCGGCTGCCTGCACCTCCTGCATGGCAGTTACCTGTCCGTCCGCAACGCCTTCGGTTGCCTCCGGTGTGAAAACGATCTTCAGGGTGAGCAGCATCAGCTTCAGATCCAGTCCCAGAGAATAATTCTGAATATAGGTCAGATCCAGCTTCAGCTTGTCGTAGGGCGTTGTATTGTATTTGCCATAGACCTGCGCATAGCCTGCAAGTCCTGCCTTTACCTTCATGCGGTAGGCAAATTCCGGCATCTCTTCCATATACTGTGCGATGATCTCCGGGCGCTCCGGCCTCGGACCGATAAAGGACATCTCTCCCTTCAGGATGTTAATCAGCTGAGGAAGCTCATCGATTCGCGTCTTCCGGATGAAATGCCCCACCGGAGTAATGCGGTCATCATGCTCCGCCGCAAGCCTTGCCACGCCGTCCTTCTCCGCATCCACCTTCATGCTGCGGAACTTGATGATCCGGAATTCCTTCTGGTTCATCGTGCAGCGAACCTGCTTGTAAAATACCGGTCCGTGGTCGTACAGCTTAACCAGGATGGCCGTGATCAGGAAAAAGGGCGACGTCAGAACGAGAAGAAGCAGGGCACAGATGACATCCACCGCCCGCTTGCAGAAGCGCTGTCCAAAGGTCAGCGCATATTCCTTCGTCAGATAGATCGGAGTATCAAACAGATGAAGCTGTGCGGAGCCCTTTACAAGAACATCCGGAATCTTCGGCATCATATACTGCCGCACTCCGTTGGCATAGCAGAACTTCATCAGGTCATTGCGCTCGAGAGTCGGGATATCCCAGAGGACAACCGCCATTTTTCCGGATTCCAGAATTGCTCTTTTGATGGCAGGAACTCCTTCTGAAATGCAGATTGTCTTCGTAATGTCGTATTTCTCCGGACGGCTTGCAAACTTCTGGAGAATCGGCTCCGCATTGCGCTCCCCGTAGATCAGAATCATCTTTGTCGGCGGAAATACCTTGTGGTAGACCTTGTCGGAAATCTGAATCCACAGCACGGCAAACAGAATCTGTACCAGCGTCACCAGAAGTGCCCAGCCAAGGGGCAGAATCCAGTTGCGCATCAGAGAATCCTGCAGATAGGTGAAGGCATTGACAATCAGAAGCGAGAAAATCTGCGACAGACTCACATCAAACGGCTTCTGATATCCCACATCCATACCGCCGTAGGTTTTCGTCAGAAACAGGAGAAGGATGAAATACAGGAGCAATACCAGAATATGTCCGTTCAGGTAGAATTTCAGCCTCAGCCGTACCAGCGGATAATAAATGCTGAACCAGAGCCATGCATAGATCATGGTCTGGATCAGAATGCCGGCAAGCGGCATCTCCAGGGCTGCAATGCGCCGCAGGGATTGTCGTCTGTTCGTAGTCTGCTTCATCAGTCAAGCTCTTCCTTTGTGATATAGATCGGGCGATTCTTTACTTCCAGATAGGTCTTGGACAAATACTGCCCGATCACGCCAAGACACAGCAGCTGAATGCCGCTGACCATCAGAATGATGCACACAAGGCTCGGCCATCCGCTCGTCGGATCTCCCATGATAAGCTTCCGGATAATGACAAAAACGATCATCAGGAACGCAATGACACAAAAGAGACCGCCTGCAAAGGCCGCCGCCGCAAGCGGAACCGTCGAATAAGCCACGATTCCGTCCATGGCATAGACAAACAGCTTCCAGAAGGACCACTTTGTCTCGCCGTATTTGCGCTCCACGTTCTCAAACTCGATCCAGCGTGTTTTAAAGCCAACCCACTCAAAGATTCCCTTCGAAAAGCGGTTGTACTCCTTCACCGAAAGGATCGCATCCACAACGCACCGCTTCATCAGCCGGAAATCTCTGGCACCGTCCACAATCTCTGTCTTCGAGAATTTGTTGATCAGCTTGTAAAACTGTCTTGCAAAAAAGGACCGGATCGGCGGCTCGCCCTTTCTGGTTACCCGTCTCGTCGCAGCCTGATCATAGCCATCCCACAGATAGCCGAACATTTCCGGAAGAAGCGACGGCGGATCCTGAAGGTCCGCATCCATCACTGCCACATAATCACCCTTGGCGTGCTCCAGCCCGGCATACATGGCAGCCTCTTTTCCGAAATTTCGGGAAAAGGAAATCAGATGTACTCTTTCATCCTTCCTGCGAAGCTCTTTCACCTTTTCCACGGTCTTGTCCTTCGAGCCGTCATCCACATACAGCAGCTCAAATTCCAGATCATGGTCACGAAAGAAGGGTTCATTCTTCATGAATTCCTGATAAAAATAGTCAATATTCTCCTCTTCGTTGTAGCAGGGAACAATTGCTGAAAATAAGCTCATCTTCTCACCTTCTCCCCGGAGCCGTCAAAGCTCCTTCGGGCCTCCGCCAATCTCAAGCATATAGAAGGATGCCGGATATCCGACCTTCTCCAGATATACCTCGCCAAGCTTCTTCTGAAACTCCTCTACGGCCTCATCCTTTACAATGCTGACCGTGCAGCCTCCGAAGCCGCCTCCGGTAATACGGGATCCGAGAACTCCCGGAATCTTCCATGCCTCCTCCGCAAGAATATCCGCTTCCTTACAGGAGGTCTCATAATCATCCCGAAGGGATACATGAGATTCGTTCATCAGCTTTCCGAAATGCTCCACATCGCCTGCCTTCAGCGCGGCAACCGCCTCAATCGTCCGCTGATTCTCATACACCGCATGCTTTGCACGGCGCCTGCAGACCTCGTCCTCAATCAGGCTCTTGTTCGCCTCATATTCCTCGATGGAAAGATCGCCAAGGGTCTTCACATCCAGCTTCTTCTGAAGATCTGCCAGTGCTCTGCCGCACTGCTCTCTCCGAAGATTGTATTCCGAATCCACAAGACTGTGCTTCTTGTTCGTGTTGGTTACCATCAGCTTCATGCCTGCCAGATTCAGAGGCGCGTACTCAAACTCCATGCTGTTGGTATCCAGGAAAATCGCATTGCCTTCCTTGCCCATTGCGGACGCAAACTGGTCCATGATGCCGCACTTCATACCGTTGTATTCGTTCTCCGAATACTGCCCGATAAAAGCAAGATCCTCATTTGTAAGCACATCTTCCATCCCGAAAAAGCTGCGGAGCATCTCTCCGGTCAGAACCTCAAGTGAAGCCGAGGAGGAAAGACCGGATCCATTCGGAATGTCTCCGTAAATAACCATATCAAAGCCGCAGTCAATCGGATGCCCCTTCTGTGCAAAGGCCCAGACCACACCCTTCGGATAGTTGGTCCATCCCGCCTGCTTCGAAGGCGTCAGATCGTCCAGCGAAGTGCTGATCACACCGAGCTTCTCAAAATTCACCGAGAAAAACCGCATCACACGATCGGTCCTCTTTCTTGCTGCCGCGTAGGTTCCAAGGCTGATTGCACACGGAAAGACATGTCCGCCGTTGTAATCAGTATGCTCCCCGATCAGATTCACGCGTCCCGGTGCAAAGAAAAGACGAACTCCCTCGGTATCTCCAAACTGCTGTTCAAATGCCTGTAATACTCTTTCTGTGTGTGTCATTGTTCAAACCCTCCCAACGCTTCATGCACAGGCAGATCCAGCCGCCTGCAGACGCACCTTAACTTAATAAGTATACCAGAAAAACAGGGCAGCAGGAAATGCCTAACGCATCACCTGCTGCCCTGCTCCAATAACGGATATAAATGACGAATACTATTCGTCCGGATCTCTCATAACTACAACGCCGACAAGTCCGGGGCCGGTATTCAGCGCCAGCGTTGCCGTAATCTGCTCCTCAAAAAGGATCTGCTTGTCCACGAGTTTCTCATGGTTCTCCAGAAGCTCCTGCATGGCCGCTGCCTCTGCGTGTGCATCACCCTCCTTGAGAATCATCCAGGTCTTATGACCGAAGCTGTAGCGAATGACCTCCTCCGCCAGCTTCAGCTTCGCGGTCCTGGCTCCGCGAATCTTTGCGACCGTATAATACACGCCGTTCTCATCGCAGGAAATAATCGGCTTAATCTTCAGCGCTTCTCCGATGGTTCCCGCGACTCGTCCGATTCTTCCGCCGTGCTGAAGATATTTCAGCGTATCCATATAGAAGAAGGCCTTGCTGTCCCCAATCTTCTCCGGGAGCTTTCGGCAGATCTCCTCAAAAGACTCCCCCTTCTGCAGCCGGGTCGCCGCCCAGATGGCAAAAATTCCGCTCGCCGAGGAAATATTTCTGGTATCAAAAACAAAGATCTCCAGATCCTCATATTCGGATGCCGCAAGACGAAGCGTATTGTAGGTTCCGGATAAACCGCTGGAAATGGCAATTGCAATCACCTTCTCATAGCCCTTATCCCGAAGCTCATCAAATTTATCCGTAGCCTCTGCAAGAGACGGCGTAGAGGTTGTCGGAATCTCATCCGGAAAGCGCTGATAAATCATCATCGGATTGATGTCCACGCCGTCCTGGTAATCCTTCTCGGGATAAATCACACGAAGCGGAAGAATCTCAATATCGTATTTCTTGCGGATTCTCTCCGGCAGATCACAGCCGGAATCAATCAGTATCGCAGTCTTCTGTTCATTCATTGAAAATAGTCCTTTTCTTCTGTTCATTTCTGACGTAGTTTTGAAAACTACATGTTCAGCATACACTTCCCATCGCGCCCCGTCAATCCAATCTCCCCTGCAGTTTGGATTTTATCCTGCCCGGTTTGCTTTTTCATAAAGAAAACGCTGAAAAACCGTCAGAAGCTTCGAAAAATAGTGTAAACTGTTACACAGTCCACATGATCCCAGTATTTTAGGAAGGTATTCTATATGACAATTTCCGAATATGCAGCCTATCACACAACATCCGAAGAGAGCCTTGCTTCCGACGCACAGGTCCACATTAAAAAGCGCGAAGCCCGGGAATTCAAGGCCGGCGGCGCCTGGATCTACGACAACGAAATCGATCACATTTCCGGAACCTTTCAGAATGGTGACATTGTCAGCGTTCTGGATTTTGACGGCTTCTTTCTCGGCTACGGCTTTCTCAACACCAATTCCACCATCCGCGTGCGCATGCTTGCACGGAAAAAGGAGAATGTGATTTCTCCCGCCTTTCTGAAGGCACGGGTAAAAGCAGCCTGGGATTATCGGAAGGCAGTCATCGACACCTCATCCTGCCGCGTCATCTTCGGAGAAGCCGACTTTCTGCCGGGACTCACGGTTGACAAATATGAGGATGTACTTGTTGTCGAGTCTCTGGCCCTTGGAATCGAAAAGCTCAAGACTCTCCTTCTTGCTTCCCTTGTCCAGGTCCTGCAGGAGGATGGCATCCACATCCGCGGCATTTATGAGCGAAGCGATGCCAAGGTACGCGAAAAGGAAGGCCTTTCCCGCACCAGCGGTTTTCTTTCCGAGGAATTTGACACCAACGTAGCCATCACTGAAAACGGCGTCAGATACATTGTCGATGTCAGGGACGGGCAGAAAACCGGCTTCTTCCTCGATCAGAAGGAGAACCGCAAATCCATCTGGCCCATCTGCCGCGGCAAGGATGTGCTCGACTGCTTCACCCACACCGGCTCCTTTGGCCTAAATGCCGCTGCCGCAGGCGCAGCACACGTAACCTCCATCGATGCCTCCGAGCTTGCCATCACGCAGGCCAGGGAGAATGCGAAGCTGAACGGCTTTGAGGACCGCATCGAGTATGTGGTCGGGGATGTTTTTGATTTTCTGCCTTCCCAGCGCGCAGCCGGCAGGAAATACGATGTTGTGATTCTCGATCCCCCTGCTTTCACAAAATCCCGCAATTCCGTAAAGGCGGCGGCCGGCGGCTACCGTGAAATCAACCGTCAGGGGCTGCACCTTGTGAAGGACGGCGGTTTTCTCGCCACCTGTTCCTGCTCACACTTCATGACCGCGGATCTCTTCCAGCAGGCGATCGCTCAGGCTGCCCGCGATGCACACAAGCGGCTTCGCCAGGTGGAATTCCGCCAGCAGGGCCCGGATCATCCGATCCTGTGGGCAAATGATGCCTCTTATTATCTGAAATTCTATATCTTCCAGGTGGTTGAGGATCGTTAGAATCTTGTAAGACTCCGTGATGCAGCGCGGGGCCGGCACCATCACCTGCGAATATGAAAACGGAGTGGCTGCGTTAAAGCTCTCATTTGGCTGTTAGTGAAGCGCGAAAATGCTCTGCGCGGTATTGCTTAGGTGTTTTCCCGGTCTTTCCCCGGAAAACAGATGTGAAATAACTTTGACTGGGAAACGCCAGGGTAGTAGAAATTACAGAGATCGCATAATCGGAATGGCGAAGCATATTCTGAGCGGTCTCTATTTTTTTGCTCTGTATATAGGAGCTGACAGAAATCCCCATCTCTTTTGCGAACAGATGACTTAAATAACCGGAAGATATGCCGGCATAAGCGGCGAGTGTCGGGACAGTGATACGATTATGCAAATGATCATAGATATATTCCAGGCACCGGGCAACCGGACGGGAGCAGGCATGACTTCTATGCATTTTTTCCATACGGGTAGTGTAATCCAGACACATCTGCGGGTGCAGGGCAGAAATTTCTTTTTTTGATTTCATTAAATCCGCCTTATGAATGTAGTAGTCGCTGAGATCATAAGCCTCCGTGACTTCCATACCTCCTTCGATGCAGTATCTTGCCAACATGGCAGCAGTGATTGCAAAGTGGTATTTCAGATTTTGCAGAGGAGAATCCGAGAGGACACCCAGGCCTTTCTTTTCCTGAAAAGGTTCACGACATAATTCTTTTACTTTTTCGGTATTTCCCTGTTTGACATTGCTGTAGAATTCCAGTTCCGGATCATAAGGAGCGCGATAGGTCTCTAATTCTCTGCGGACATATTGTTGATAAAGAAGTTCCTGAGGAATGTTCATATGGACACCTTTCTGAAATTACGACATACGGATAACCATGAATACTATGGCATAAAAACAGCAAAAATAACACAAAAACGATATATCCATTACATTTTGAATTATATGATAGAAAAAAAGAACTGCAGGGTTAAAAATTTTCCGTTGCGAAGGATCATGAGGGCAAGAACATGAAATTAGAGAGAGGTATCAATTTAGGTGGCTATTTATCGCAGTGTGTGCATAGCACAGAACACTACGATACATTTATTCAGGAGGAAGACATTCATAAGATTGCTTCCATGGGATTTGACCATGTACGTCTGCCAATTGATTATGAAGTACTGGAAGATGAGATTGGCAGAACCAGAGAAGAGGGCTTTGCCTATGTGACCAGAGCAGTGGAATGGTGCAAACGGCAGGGATTGAACATTGTACTGGATCTGCATAAAGCGTATGGCTATGACTTTAATAATGCCGGAGATAAAGAAAAGAATACTCTGTTTACAAATAAAATGGTACAGAAGCGTTTTGTGGATCTGTGGATCAAGATTGCAGAGCATTATGCGGACGAAACTCATGTTGCGTTTGAACTGCTGAATGAAGTGGTAGAGCAGGAAAATGCAAAAGCGTGGAATCTGCTCATTGCGGAAACGGTGGACGCTATTCGCCGAATAGCCAAAGACACCATTATTATTTACGGCGGAATTCAATGGAACAGTGTGAAGACATTGAAGCTGTTAGAGAAGCCCAAGAATAAAAATATACTGTTCACGTTCCATTTCTATGAGCCGTTGCTGTTTACCCATCAGAAAGCGCACTGGGTACCGACCATCAGCCAGACCGAAGATATCTATTATCCGGAAGCAATGGACTATTATCGTACAAAGTCGCTGCCCATCGGATATCAGGGTGAAGTGGTCTGCAAGGCACAGGCACAGAACATGGGAACAGAATTTATCACGGAAATGGTAATGGAAGCAGTTACTGCTGCAAAAAAAGCCGGAGTGGCACTGTACTGTGGAGAATTTGGTGTTATTGATCAGGCTCCTGTAGAAGATACCCTGCGCTGGTTCACGGATGTGGATACCGTATTCCGACAGTTCGGTATCAGCTGTGCTGTCTGGACTTATAAGGAGATGGATTTCGGACTTACCGGGGAACATTATGCACCGATTTGCGAACAATTGCTGAAGCTTTGGAACCGGAAGTAGGGTGGAAAGCTAACAAAGAAATCCTCAAAAATCGCCCCGAAATGTGCGTGATGATGACATTTCGGGGCGATTTTAATTTTCACGGAAACTCGTTTGCGTTTTCGAAATGCCACAGCGCAGCTGCATCATAGTCCGCGGGGAGCACATCCCAGCCGTCCTCCGACTCGATATACCACTGCTGCTCTGCATCATCGTATTCCATCCAGCCATAGTCTCCGTAGTCGTCGGAAATTCCTTCTCCCCAGTACTGCCACTGCGGCGGTGTTACATCCGTATTGAACCAGAAATAGGTTCCGGTCTCACTGTCGTAGTAATTGCCATCCGAACCGAGCGGACAGTACCTGCCAAGCGCATCGACATAAACCTCCTCCGGCTCAGCCCATTCCACATCGCTATCGCCGCCGCCTGCCGGATAAGGCTCCGCCGGCTCCGTTTCCTGTCCTGTCGTGGTGACCTCCTGTACGCCGACTGCTTTCTCTTCGTTCCATACCGAAATAAGTCCCCAGATAAACTGCAGCAGGAATA